>NZ_JARXXY010000020.1:0-122811 GCF_029893845.1 Micromonospora sp. A200
CGAGAGTTGCACGTCCGGTTCGGAGGGCGGGCCGAAGAAACGGACCGGACGAAAGCCCGGCACCGCGCTTCGGCCCGACCCCACTGGGGACGGCTCACCCGGCGTGACGCGTGGCTCGCTCTCGAGGTCGGTGCCACGTCGCGGCCAGGGCCTGCGACTCCGAGACGGGCAAGGTGCTGCGGTGGGAGTTCGATACGCGGTGTCGGCCTCGGGGGCTGAGGCGAATCGCGCCCGGACAGGGGTTGCACGCTGCGACACTCGGGCGGTGGGTGGAAGGCGGTGGGCGGAGCGGCTGGGGCCGGCCGTCGCGGTGGCTCCCGGCGCCCGCGTTGACCGGTTCGAGATCTTCTTCGACCTGGTCTTCGTCTTCTCGTTCTTCATAATCACCCGGGCCACCGCGGTGAACATCACCGGCGACCGCCTGCTGCACGGCATGCTGGTCCTCGCCGTGCTCTGGCGGGTCTGGGTGACGCATACCGTGGTCGCGACCCGGGTCCGGCTCGGCGTGGGCTTCGTCCCGGCGCTGATGGTCGTCGCGATGGCCGCGCTGTTCTGCTTCGCGCTCTCCCTGCCACAGGCGTTTGGTGACCCGGTGCGGTGGGCAGTCGGACCGGTGGTGCTCGCGGTGAGCTACGTGGTGCTCCGCGGCGTGCACCTGCTGCTGTACTGGCACGTCGCCCGGGAGAGTCCCGGCGAGCGTCGCCTGTTGCTGAAATACTCCCCCGAGCTGGTGACGAGCACCCTCCTGCTGCTGGGTGCCGCGCTGATCCCGCCGCAGATCGACGACCGGTGGTGGGCCGACCTGGTGCGCGACGGGCTCTGGATCGCCGTCGTCCTGTTGCAGTACGGCGCCCCCCTGGTCGCTGGCGCGTGGGGCTGGGTGTTGACCTCCGCCGAGCACTGGACCGAACGGTACGACTTCATCCTCATCATCGCCCTCGGCGAGTCGATCATCTCCGTCGGCGTCGGCGGCAACCTCCTCGGTGAGCCGGTCACCTGGCCGGCGGTAGCGGCGGCGGTGCTCGGCATCTTCTTCACCGCCGCCCTCTGGTGGACGCACTTCGACGTCATCGCTCCGGCCGCCCGGATCGCCCAGCACGCGGCGCAGGGGCGCTTGCGGGTCGCCATGGCGCGGGACGCCTACACGTACTGCCAGCTCGTCATGATCGGCGGGATCATCCTGTTCGCCCTCGGAGCAGAGGTGATCGTGCGGCAGGTCGCCGACCGCTCCATCAGCCTGACCGAGCCGACGCACGGCCCCGGCGTGCCGCTGCTGTTCGTCGGGGTGATCGTCTACCTCGTCGGCGGAATGCTGTTCCAACTGCGCACCCTCGGCACGCTCTCCTGGACCCGCGTCGGCACCGTGCTCGTACTCGCGGCCGCCATCCCCCTCGCCACACACCTCCCCGCACTGGCGGCCCTCGCCCTGCTCACGGCCATCTGCATCGGCTTGGTGGCGACCGAGATGGTGGTCATGGCGGACGCCCGCCAAGCCCTGCTCGGCGCCGTCTTCGAGGAGAAGACCACCTACGAGAAGCACGAGGCCGATTGGCGAGCCCGCTGGCACGAAGAAGAAGCCCCCGACGAGAAACCCCACTGAGGAGCCACGTCCCGAGGTGTGCGGGAGAAGCGGTCGGCCGTCTGCCGGCAATGTCGGGTCTCAGGACCTGAGTGACGGATCAGTCTCGGGACCTGCGTGACACGTCCGGCTAGACGATCTTGTAGTTAGTTATGGGCTCTCGCCAGGGGTCGGTCAAGTGGTGTGCTCGTCGCACTCGGCTTCGAACTCTGCGTGGCGTCGTTCCAGGTATCCCGGCCAGTCGGCTCGCGCGGCGATGACGTCGTCGACGGTGAGTTTGATGACGGCGCAGAAGCCTATTGAGCAGGCTCGGGGAGAGCTGGCGTCGATGAGGGAGACGCCGTGGATCTGGTCGCCGTCGTTATAGAGGCAGAGGACGGGGTGGAAGTGGCAGTCCTCGTAGATCTCGCCGGGCTTGATGTCTCGCGCACGACAGCGTCCCACTCTTCCCCTGCTTGGACACCTAACCTCACCTCCGGGCTAATGATCTCCCGTGTGGCCCTCGATGTCATCCCATTCGTCCAGAGGTCAAATGCTCACTTACCGCTGCAGTCCGCGGCATGGTGCTGTTGATCGACCCCGATGCAGGCGACCACTGCGGACCGGTCAGCAGCCAGGAACAGTTGGAAGTAGTACCGAGGACCACTCTGCCTGACGCCTGCGATCTGCAACGGCTCATCCTCGAGGGCGTCGAGGGCCTTCACGGCCTCAGCGAAACCCACGGTGGGGATGCCAGCTTCCCGGGTGTGTCGCTCACGCCTCTCGTAGATCCTCGCGTAGTGACACGCAGGGAGAAGCCCGTCTGAGGATGTGAAGGGTGCACCACGTTCTAGGGCCTCCCGGCAGGCCGCGAAGGATGCTGTCTGGCCGACGAGCAGGGAGATCAGCTGTGCACGTTCCACTCCGCGACCGTACAGCTCAGCAGTCGGCCCCACGACGCACGAGTCAGCAGAGAGTCAGGAGCAGGTAGCCCAGCGCCGCGGTAGTGAGGAAGAGGGCGGCCAGGGCGCACCCGAGCAGGAACGGCAGCATGGACTGTTCACCGGCCTCGCCGGTGAAGGGAAACGCGCGGCCCTGCGACACCGCCGAGTTGAGGATCTCGTCCATCCGGGCGACGAGCACTCCGGTCACCACCACCGCCGTCCCGGGCAGGGCGGTCGCCAGCCAGACCAGTCCCAGGCCCCGGGCGGGCACGGTGGGTGGGCGAAGGGGACGCCAGTACGGTGACAGGCACCGATCGACGCTAACAGGGCGGTGTGGGGTTCGCGATCACACGCGCTCCGGGTCGAACGCATTTCCCCGGCGTTGGTCCGGGCCGGGACCGCTCGTCGCGGGAGGCCGGAAGCAGCGCGACGTGACATCAATGCTTGACATCAACGATGGCGGCCGAGGCCGGACGAGCGCGGACGGGTGCGTGCCTTCTCCCTGAACGCCGTGGACGTCAGCGGACGCTGCGACCTTTGCCGAAAGCGCCTTGTAAGCGGGGCGTCAGGGGTTTGGCCGAGCAGCCAAACCGGCGAGGATAAGCAAGGATCTCGGGCCCGGGCACCGTGCTGGACACGGGGACCTGGCGGTGGGCCGGTTGGGCGCGCTCGACTCGTGGTGGATTCCCTTTCCCTGGTCATGTGCGCAGGGTTGACAACCTTGGTTGTCCGGCGGACTCTGGGGTGCAAGGTCACTGACGAGGGAGTCGTCATGCGGGATCTGACACCGGACGAGCGACAGGAACTACGGCGGGAACTGGGTGCTGTTGCCGCGGACTGGGCGCAGCGGCTGAACGGCTCCGACGCGGAAGCGCAGCCCAGGGCAGACCACGAACCGAGCTACGCGGTGCGGATGCGGACGCATCTCGCGCGGATGGCGGCGGGCGAGCAGATGCGGGGCCTTCTCGCTGATCTCGTTTCGACGAGCGCTCAGGAAGCGGTGCAATACGGTGCCGGCTACCCGGAGCTCGGCGCGGCGGTGGGCGCCAGCCGGCAAGCGGCACGTAAGAGATGGCCGAACCTGCCGATCTCAAAGAGGCGCGCCAGCGAATGGAAGCAACCGCCCGGGGGCATCGGTTGGGCCGGTGACAGTCATCTGGGCTACCCAGGGGGAGCCTGAGGGGAATCGTCCGCTGACATCGGAGCGATCACCACCACCTCAAGCCCGATGAGCAGAGGAGCGAGAGTGCAACGCTCCCAGTGAGGGCTTGGACGAGCAGCCAACCGTGCAGCCAAACCGGCGGCCGGGGGCGAACGACGCCGGACGCCAGCATCAGTTGATGTGCAGCGCGCACTGGCGAGAGCAGGCGGCCGCGGCTGACTCGTAATGCGTAGGTTGTCGTGATAGCAGCGGTGACAGGAAGCGTTCGCGACGAGGACGACCAGGACCAGTGCCGGCCGATGATCGCCCAGCGCCGCGGGCGGAGCGGCCGTACTAACCGACGTACCAGTCGAGCAGTTCCCAGCCGGGCGGTGTTGCCATGACAAGCAGCATGGCGATGCTGGCGGCACTGACCATGGCCAGCAAACGCCACCGGGGCTGCTCGGCCCGGAAGTCGGCAGAAGCCAGCAACGGCAACGCCACCAGCAGGCAGAGCAGGGCGGGGATGAAGCCCACGCCGACCGCAACAACTGCTGGCCAGGACCAAGCGGGCGGTGCCTGCTCGGGGAAGTAGTCAGCATCAGTGATGAGGTATGCGACTACCGCGTAGCTGTAAGCCGCAAGAACGAGCAGATGTACCCACACGAGTGTCCACACCCGTCGGCTGGTAGCCGCTGCTCTCTGCGCCGTCGCCTGCATCGCGGCAGAATAGCGGGTTTACGGTGCCCGCAGCCTCCCTTGCTTCCATGTCCTGGTGAGGACGTGACCGCCGCCGTGGAACGCTACGACGCATGCCGGAGACGTCACGAGGGCGGTCGGTGTCACGTTGGGGTTGCGCTCTTGCCGCGCCGGTCCCGACGGCTACCGCAGTTGATCGGCTCAGCCTCGGCCGAGTCAGCAGAAAGTCAGCGAATGTCGTGATGCGTGATCGACGCCGATGGTCACAGCCGGCATGGCACCGAGGGCAGGACCACGGGGAACGACACCTGCTGACACGGTCGACAACGCCGACCAGGCTCCCCCCGGCGGGGGTGAAGCTCCGTCTGCGGCCGGCGGCAGGGTGGTGACCGAGGCGAGGACCAGGTCGCCGCGGCTGCGTACCGCGAACGGGCCGAACACCCAGCCGGGGATTAGAGCCTGTGTTAGAGCTGGTGTCAGGGTCATGTATTCGATCACGGGTGGGCGCGTGGGCTCCCTGACGCGTCTGGTGTGCCGCCGGACGGACCGCCGGACCGGCGGCGAGTCCATGCTTGCGGTGCGGTCCAGTGCCGCACCATGGCCACCACCCGGAACACGAACACGAACGCCGCTGCGACCGGCGCCGCCACGGGCATCGGCAGGTTCACGTGGTAGGCGACAGTCACGGCGGCCGCTCCGAGTATCGCGGGAATCGAGTAGAGGTCCGTATCGACCTTGACCACCGCGGGCGTCTGCCGGGCGATGATGTCGCGCAGCAGGCCGCCACCGACGCCCGTGGTCACGCCCAGTACCGAAGACTGTACGGGGCCGAGCCCGTGACTGAGCGCCTTCAGAGTGCCGGTGACGCAAAACAGTCCCAGCCCCGCCGCGTCGAACAGCAGCACCCCGAAGTTCAGGCGTTGCACGACCGGGTGAGCGAAGAACGCGACCGTTGCGGCGGCCAACGGCACGAGCAGGTAGCTGACCTGCTGAAATGCTGCTGGAGGTGTGTCGCCGATGATGACGTCGCGAAGGACGCCGCCACCCAACGCGGTGACTTCCGCCAAGATCAGAATTCCGACGGCGTCGAAACCCTTTTGAATGCGGTCAAGGCACCGGAGATCGCGAACACGAATAAGCCGACCAGCTCAAGGACACCCAGCGCGGTAAGACTTGGCATGCCACCAGTGTCGCGACCGGCGCCGAGCCAGGAATGCCTGGTAGGTGCTGATCAGGTTCTCGTCGAAGACGGCGGTGGCCACCACGCCTCAACCGCCGCCATCATCCGGACGCCGGCGGACTCGCTCGTACGGATCAAGGCGTCATCATGGACGTCCTAGACGGTGACGACGCTGCCACCATCGCCTGATGCGCCTTACAAGCGAGGGGGTCCGACGGCCACGACGGGCGCTGTCACCGGTTGGCCCCGGAGCGCTGAGCCAGTCGGAGAGGCGGGCGGGCCAGTCTTCGTTCCCGAAGTCAGCTCCAACCAAGAGATCACGCCAGTCCTCTCTCGCCAGACGTGAAGCACCGTCGAGCTTGTCGAGTCGGCCCTGAGCGAGGCGCACCACCGCTGCAAACATCCGTTCCGGGTCCTGACGAGAGTCCGCGGTCGGCACCGTCACAGCCCTCGGCCGTCCGGCCAGCACTTGCGGCGTACGTGCTGGGCCGTCGGCGCGCGACCCTTCGCCGGCAATCCATAGGTGCAGAGCGGGGCACAGATCCGGCACAACCGAGCGCGAGTAACGGCGGCAGATGCCGGAACCGACGGAAGGCGTTTCAGCAGGTCAGAGGCCTTAGCGCGGATAGCGTGGGAGGTCGGGAAGCCGGGACCCTTACTTCCAGCGGAAGTGCACGAAGAGCCGGCCGAAGTTCTTAGAGTCCTTCTCGACCCGGTGGTAGAGCTGCTTGACGTCCTTCTGGTCGAGGAACCGCAGCACCCGCTTCTTGAGCTGCCCGGAGCCCTTGCCGGGGATGATCTCGACGAGGGTGGCCTTCTTCGCCACCGCCTCGTCCATGATCCCGCGCAGCGCCCGGTCGATGTCGTGGCCCTTGTTGAAGATCTCGTGCAGGTCCAGCTTCAGCTTCATGCCGCGCCCACCGCCAGGTCAGCTCCCATGCGCCCAATCGTAGGCGGGCCCGCGGCCGGCCTGCGGACACGCGTCGGGGCGGCCCCCGCAGGGCCGCCCCGAGGATCGTGCGTCAGCGACCGAGCCCGACCCGGGTCTCCACCCGGCGCAGCGCGGTCGCGTAGTCGTCGTTGGTCGAGTGCATCGCCGCGGCGATCCGCAGGTGCCGCAGCGCGTCGGCGTGCCGGTTCAGCCGCTCCAGCGTGCGGCCCAGCACGTGGTGCGCGTAGTGGTCGCTCGGGTCCCGCTCGACCAGCTCGCGCAGCTGCTCCTCGGCCCGGTTGAGCTGGGCCGACTGGAAGTACGCGCGGGCCAGCAGCTGGCGTACCGAGGAGTTGCCGGGCTCGGCCTCCACGATCGGCTCCAGCAGCCGGGCCGCTCCGGTCGGGTCACCCGCTTCGAAGAACATGGTCGCCCGCCGGTACTCCGCCAGAAGATCCATCCCGACCCACCTCCTCCTGTCGAGCCGCCTCTGGTCCGACGCTGGCACAACACCGGCCGCTCCGCGAGTGTTCCTGGCCGGAATCGCGATCAGGGGGCCGGGTCGTATCGGCCGTCGAGCAGCTCCCACGCCCGGACACCGCCCACGATCCCGGCCGTGTTCGGGACGACCACGACATCCTCGCCCATTCTGGCCAGTTGCTCCGGCCGGACCAGCCGGGAGTTGCCCCCGCCCAGGTAGAGCCGGTCCCAGCGGAACACCGGGCGCAGCCCCTCCACCACCTGCCGGATCCGGCGGGACCAGAACGCGTCGCCGAGCCGGCGCCGCTCCGGCTCCCCGACGTACGTGTCGTAGGTGGTGCCCCAGCGCACCGGTGCGTGCGACAGCTCCAGGTGCGGGGCGAGCCGCCCGCCGTCGAACAGCGCGCTGCCCAGCCCGGTGCCGAGGGTCAGCACCAGCTCGCAGCCGGTCCCGGCGACCACCCCGGCCCCGTGCACCTCGGCGTCGTTGAGCACCAGCGCCGGCACCCCGAAGGCGTCGCCGAGCGCGCTGCGGACGTCGTACCCGGACCACTCGGCGACCAGGTCCGGGTCGACCCGGCTGCGCGGGCCGGAACGCGTCACGTAGTGCGGGGTGGCCACCACCACGCCGTGCCGGATCATGCCGGGCATCCCGACGGTCACCCGGTCCGGCGCGGGCAGCCGGGCGCCGAGTTCCACCAGCGTCTTGACGAAGAGCGCCGGCGGCAGGGGGTACGGCGTGGGCACCCGCAGCGGCCGGGCGCGCATCGTGCCGGCGGCGTCCAGCACACTCGCCTTGATCCCGCCACCGCCGCAGTCGATCGCCAGTGTGGTCACCACGGGAGTGAGTCTGCCTCGCGTCCCGGGGCCGCGTACTGCGGGTCGCCCGATCCGGCGGGCGCGGCGGCGACGGTACGCTCGGCTCCTCATGAGCGCCACGCTGATCGTCAAGGACCTCGCCGCCGGGCACGGTGACCGGCTGCTCTTCTCCGACCTGGAGCTGGTGGTCGCCCCCGGCGACGTGGTCGGGCTGGTCGGGGTCAACGGGGCCGGCAAGTCCACCCTGCTGCGCACCCTGGCCGGGCTGCTGCCGGTGGAGCTGGGCAGCGTGTCGCTGAACCCGCCGTCCGCCACCGTCGGCTACCTGCCGCAGGAGCCCGAGCGCCGGCCGGGCGAGGCCGTCCGCGACTTCCTGGCCCGGCGTACCGGGGTCACCGCGGCGCAGGCCGCGCTGGACGCGGCCACCGAGGCGCTGACCGCGGGCGGGCCCGGCGCGGACGACGCGTACGCGGACGCGCTGGAGCGCTGGCTCGGTCTCGGCGGCGCGGACCTGGAGGAGCGCGCGGAGCAGGTCGCCGCGGAGCTGGGGCTGACCGTCGACCTGGACCACCCGATGACCGCCCTCTCCGGCGGCCAGGCGGCCCGGGCCGGGCTGGCGTCGCTGCTGCTCAGCCGGTACGACATCTTCCTGCTCGACGAGCCCACCAACGACCTGGACCTGGCCGGTCTGGAACGGCTGGAGCGGTTCGTCACCGGGTTGCGCGCCGGCACGGTGCTGGTCAGCCACGACCGTGAGTTCCTGACCCGGACGGTGACCCGGGTGCTGGAGCTGGACCTCATCCAGCAGCAGGTCCGGCACTACGGCGGCGGGTACGCGGCGTACCTGGAGGAGCGGGAGGTGGCCCGCCGGCACGCCCGGGCCGACTACGAGGAGTACGCCGACACCCGCGCGGGGCTGGAGGCCCGGGCCCGCACCCAGCGCGCCTGGATGGAGAAGGGCGTGAAGAACGCCCGGCGCAAGGCCACCGACAACGACAAGATCGGCCGCAAGTTCCGGGCCGAGGCGACCGAGAAGCAGGCGGCGAAGGCGAAGCAGACCGAGCGGCTGATCGAGCGCCTGGAGGCGGTCGAGGAGCCGCGGCGGGAGTGGGAGCTGCGGATGGAGATCGCCGCCGCGCCCCGCGCCGGCGCGGTGGTGGCCTCGCTGCGCGGCGCCGTCGTCCGCCGGGGCGGCTTCACCCTCGGCCCGGTGGACCTCCAGATCGACTGGGCGGACCGGGTGGCGATCACCGGGGCGAACGGCTCCGGCAAGAGCACCCTGCTCGCCGCGCTGCTGGGCCGGCTGCCGCTGGACGCCGGGCACGCCGCGCTCGGCCCGGGCGTGGTGGTCGGCGAGGTCGACCAGGCCCGGGGGCTCTTCCTCGGCGACCAACCCCTGGTGGACGCGTTCGGTGCCGCCGTACCCGAGCTGACCCCGGCGGACGTGCGGACGCTGCTGGCCAAGTTCGGCCTGCGCGCGGAGCACGTGCTGCGGCCGGCGGCGACCCTCTCCCCCGGCGAGCGGACCCGGGCGGCGCTGGCGCTGTTGCAGGGGCGCGGGGTCAACCTGCTGGTGCTCGACGAGCCGACCAACCACCTGGACCTGCCGGCGATCGAGCAGTTGGAGTCGGCGCTGGCCAACTACCCGGGGACGCTGCTGCTGGTGACCCACGACCGGCGGATGCTGGACGCGGTGAGCGTCAACCGGCGGCTGCGGGTGGACGCCGGACGGATCGCCGAGGATTGATCCGTGCCGACCGGCGCGCGGCGGGCGAGAATGAGCCCATGCTCAAGTGGGAGTACGCGCTGCTGGTGCGGCGACGTCAGGCGGCCACCAACGACGTCGGCTGGGAGGTCGTCTTCGTCTGGTACGGCCCGGACGGCTCGATGGTCGACGTCACGCCGTACGGCGACACCGCGCTGGCCCACCTGAACCGGGCCGGCGACCAGGGCTGGGAGCTGGTGGCGATGAGCGAGGACCCGTCGCTGCCCGGCAACAACGAGCTGCACCGCTACCACCTCAAGCGGCCGAAGGCGAGCGCGGCGCCGCGCCAGCGGATGCGGGGCGGCGGCCGGTCCGCCCGGCGCACCATTTCCGGCTGAATCGGGCGCGCCACGCATACCGGGCGGCGATGCGGGTAACGGCCGGCGGGAGGTGGCCATGGTCGCGCTGGCTCAGACGCCGCCCTCGGCCGAGCGGCTGCGGGCGATCGACGGATTCCTCGCCGAGGCCTGGGCGGATCAGGTCCGCCACGACGAACGGCTGCGGGGGCTCGCCGTGGACGTGCGGTTCGACCGGGGGGTCGCCCACCTGACCGGTGCGGTGGCCGAGCCGGCCGAGCTGCGGATGATCCGCGAGCTGGTGGGCCGGCTGGCCGGGGTCTACGGCGTGTGGTGCCGGGTCGGCGTGGGCGGCCGGGAGCCGGTGGTGGTGGACCTGGGCTGCGGCGGCCAGAAGCAGTACCCGACCAACCTGGGGCTGGACATCTTCCCGGCGCCCGGGGTGGACGCCGTGGCGGACCTGTCCGGCTCGCTGCCGCTGGCCGACGACTCGGTCGACGTCCTCTTCGCGGTGCACATCCTGGAGCACCTGATCGACTTCCTGCCGCTGGTGGACGAGTGTCACCGGGTACTGCGTCCGGGCGGCGTGCTGCACGTGATGAGCCCCTGGTGGGGGCACGTCAACGCGGTGGCCGACCCGACCCACGTACGCCTGCTCGACGTGCAGACGATCAAGGGCATCTGCGGGCAGCGCCCGCCGGGCACCCCGCGCTGGTACCCCCTGCACGCCGGCTGCGACGGCGCCTCGATCTTCGCCGACCTCACCCCCCTCCCGGCCAGCGAGCCCCCACCCTCCCCCTCCCACCTGGCCCGCTTCTTCGCCTGACCCCCGCCGGGGAGAACGGGGTCAGTGGGAGTCGGTGCTTTCGCGGGGGGTGAGGCGGTAGGGGGCGGTGAGGTCGCGGGGTGGGGTCTCGCGGTCGCCGTCGACGCGGGCGGCGAGCATCTCGACCGCGAGGCGGCCGATGCGCTCCTTGTCGGGGGCGATGGTGGTCAGCGTGGGCACGCTGAACCGGCCGTCCTCGATGTCGTCGAAGCCGGCCACCGCGACGTCCTCGGGCACCCGCAGGCCGGCCTCGTGCAGGGCGCGTAGGGCGCCGAGGGCGAGGGTGTCGTTGAAGCAGAAGACGGCGTCGGGGCGTACCCCGGTGGCGAGCAGGTGGCGGACGGCGGCGGCGCCGTCCGCGCGGTGCCAGGCCGGCGCGGGCGCCACCAGGGCCTCGTCGTAGGCGATGCCGGCGTCGGCGAGCGCGGCGGCGTAGCCGGCCAGGCGCAGTCGGGCGCTGGCGCCCTCGGGGGTGCGCTGCGACCCGACGGCGGCGATCCGGCGGCGGCCGAGGCCGACGAGGTGAGCGGTGATCTCCCGGGCGGCGGCCACGTTGTCGATGCCGACGTGGTCGGCCGGGCCGTGGTCCACCCGCTCGCCGAGCAGCACCATCGGCGTGCCGTCGAGGCCGGCGAGGTCCTCGGCGGTGAGCGCCAGCGGGCTGAGGATCAGACCGTCGATCATGTGGTCGCCGATACCGGCGGCGGCCACCCGCTCGCGCTCGGCCCCACCGCCGGTCTGGTCGATCAGCACGGTCCAGCCGCGTTCGGCGGCGGCGGTGACGACGTGCCGGGCCAGTTCCGCGAAGTACGGGATGTCCAGCTCCGGCACGGCCAGCGCGATCACGCCGGTACGCCCCTTGCGCAGGTTGCGGGCGGAGAGGTTGGGCCGGTAGTTCAGCTCGGCGATCGCCTCCTCGACCCGGGCCCGGGTGTCCGGCCGGACGTGCAGGTAGCCGTTGACCACGTTCGAGACCGTCTTGACCGACACGCCGGCCCGCTCGGCCACGTCCTTGAGCCTGTGTCGCACGATCTCATCCCTCCCCGGGGTCGTCCCCGGACTCTATCGCGCGCCGCCCTCTTTACAACGTTGCTTACAACGTTGTAGAAACCTGTGGTACGGGGTGACCGGAGTCACCCCGGGTACGACAAGGAAAGGTGGCACCCTTGCGCAACGCCCGGCTGACGATCGATCCGGCCTTCGCGATCGGCCCCGCTGACCGGCGGCTCTTCGGCTCTTTCGTCGAGCACATGGGGCGCTGCGTCTACGGCGGGGTCTACGAGCCCGGCCACCCCACCGCCGACTCGCGCGGCCTGCGCGGCGACGTGCTCTCGCTCACCCGCGAGCTGGGCGTCTCCGTGGTCCGCTACCCCGGCGGCAACTTCGTCTCCGGGTACCGCTGGGAGGACGGCGTCGGCCCGGTCGGCGACCGCCCGCGCCGGCTCGACCTGGCCTGGAAGACCATCGAGACCAACGCCTTCGGGCTCGACGAGTTCATGACCTGGGCCGCCGAGGCCGACGTCGAGCCGATGATGGCGGTCAACCTGGGCACCCGGGGCGTGCAGGAGGCCTGCGACCTGCTGGAGTACGCCAACCATCCGGGCGGCACCCAGCTGTCGGACCTGCGCCGAAAGCACGGCGCCGAGGAGCCGTACGGGGTGCGGCTCTGGTGCCTCGGCAACGAGCTGGACGGCCCGTGGCAGGTCGGCCACAAGACCGCCGACGAGTACGGCCGGCTCGCCGCCGAGACGGCCCGGGCGATGAAGATGATCGACCCCTCGATCAGCCTGGTCGCCTGCGGCAGCTCCAACCGGCGGATGCCCACCTACGCCTCCTGGGAGGCGACGGTGCTGGAGCACACCTACGAGCACGTCGACTACATCTCCGCGCACACCTACTACGACCCGTCCGACGGCGACCGGGCCAGCATCCTGGCCTCGGCGGTGGACATGGACAACTTCATCCGCGAGGTGGTCGCCACCGCCGACCACGTGGCCGCCAAGCAGCGGCACCGGCGCAAGCTCAAGGTCTCCTTCGACGAGTGGAACGTCTGGTACGAGTCCCGGCTCAAGGCCGACCTGGACCGGCGCGGCTGGGTCGAGGCGCCCGCACTGATCGAGGACGACTTCACCGCGGTCGACGCGGTCGTCGTCGGTGACCTGCTGATCACCCTGCTCCGGCACGCCGACCGGGTCGGCGTCGCCTGCCAGGCGCAGCTGGCCAACGTGATCGCCCCGATCCGCACCCGCACCGGCGGGCCGGCCTGGCGGCAGAGCATCTTCCACCCGTTCGCCCTCACCGCCCGGTACGCCCGGGGCACGGTGCTGCGCACCGAGCCGGTCACGCCGGACTACGAGACGAAGCGGTTCGGCGCGGTGCCGGTGCTGGACACCGTGGCGGTGCACGACGAGGAGTCCGGCGAGCTGACCGTCTTCGCGGTCAACCGGGGCTCCGACGATCTCCCGCTCGACCTCGACCTGCGCGGCCTGCCCGGCCTGCGCGCGATCGAGCACCTGAGTCTCGCCGCCGGGGACGACCCGGAGGCGATCAACACCGAGGCCGAGCCCGACCGGGTGACACCTCACGCACTGCCCACCCCCACCCCCGACGGCGGTCGCTGCACCGTACGCCTGCCGGCGGTCTCCTGGAACGTGCTGCGTTTCGCGTCGCGGCCCTGACCAGGGGAATACTTCACCCCCGTCCCCCAAGGAGAAACCCGCATGATGCAGAACGAAATGAGCCGCCGACGGCTGCTCGGTCTCGGCGTGGGCCTCGGCGCGGCCGCGTCGCTGACCCTCGCCGGCTGCGGCGGTGGCAGCGCCAGCAAGTCCACCGCCACCGGCAACGGCGGCAAGGAGTACACCGGCCCCAAGGTCTCGCTGAACCTGTGGAACGGCTTCACCGGCGGCGACGGCGACATCTTCAAGAAGCTGGTCGAGCAGTTCAACTCTGAGCACCAGAACATCGCGATCGCGGTGAACACCTACCGGTGGGACGACTACTACAGCAAGCTCCCCGGTGCGGTCTCCAGCGGCTCGGGCCCGGACATCGCGGTCATGCACATGGACCAGCTGGCCACCTTCGCCGCCCGCGGCGTGATCACCGAGCTGGACGACGTGGCCAAGGCCCTGGAGCTCAGCGAGGGCGACTTCGCGCCGACCGTCTGGAAGGGCGGGCTCTACAACAACAAGCGGTACGGCATCCCGCTGGACATGCACCCGCTCGGCTTCTACTACAACAAGGCCGTGATGCAGAAGGCCGGCCTGGACCCGAACAAGCCGCCGACCACCCGGGACGAGTTCACCGCCGCGCTGACCGAGCTGAAGAAGTCCGGCGTACAGGGCTTTTGGATCAGCCCGTTCCAGTTCACCGGCGGCATGACGTTCTACTCGCTGCTGCACCAGTGGGGCGGCACCCTCTTCGACGCCGAGGTCACGAAGGCCACCTTCAACTCCGACCCGGCGATCGAGGCGTGCACCTGGCTGGTCGACCTGATCAAGCAGGGGCACTCGCCGTCGAACGTCGGCCAGGACGCCGACTACCTGGCCCTCAAGAGCGGCAAGAACGCCTTCAACTTCAACGGCATCTGGCAGATCAACGACATCGCCAAGGACCCGAGCGCGCAGATCGGCGTCGCCGAGCTGCCGCAGATCGGCAGCCAGAAGGCCGCCTGGGCGAACTCGCACAACTTCACCATCGTCAAGCAGCGCAGCGCCGACAACAACAAGATCTCCGGCGCGAAGGTGTTCATCAACTGGCTCAGCGAGCACTCGCTGGACTGGGCGAAGGGCGGTCAGGTCCCGGCCCGTAAGGAGGTCCGGGAGGGTGCCGAGTTCAAGGCCATCCCGAACGTCGCCACCCTCGCCCCGGAGCTGGACTACGCGGCCTTCCCGCCGGCCGTTCCCGGGCTCGGCGAGGTGGTCACCACCTTCTACACCTCCTTCAACGAGGCCGTGCTGGGCAAGAAGTCGCCCAAGCAGGCCCTCGACGACGGCGCGGCCAAGGCGACCAAGCAGCTGGAGGACAACCGCAAGAAGTACGGGAGCTGATTTCCCGTGGCGGACGTGATCGAGGTCGGGGCGGCGCGCAAGGACGCGCCGCCCCCGGCGGGCGGGAAGAACCGCCGGGGCGCGACGGAGCGGGGCAGCCGCGCGACCCCGTACCTCTTCCTCGCGCCGTACCTGCTGTTCTTCCTGGCGTTCGGGCTGCTGCCGATCCTCTTCGGCGTCTGGCTGAGCGTCCACCAGTGGGACCTCCAACTGCCCAACCGGCCCTTCGTCGGGCTGGACAACTACCGTGACCTCTTCGACAGCGAGTCGGCCATCTACGGCGACTGGTGGTCCAGCGTCCGGGCCACCGCGATCTTCACGGTCTTCTCGGTGCCGCTGCTGGTGGTCGTACCGCTGGGGCTGGCGCTGCTGCTCAACCGGTCGTTCCCGGGGCGGACGTTCTTCCGGGCGCTCTACTTCGCGCCGTACGTGCTCGGGGTGGCGGTGATCGGCCTGCTCTGGCGCTTCCTGCTCGACGCCAACCTGGGCCTGGTCAACCGGCTGCTCGGCGCGGTCGGCCTGCCGTCGGACACCCCGTGGGTGACCGACGTGCCGTGGGCCTGGGTGTCGCTGGTCGGGGTCACCGTCTGGTGGACCTCCGGGTTCAACGCGGTGATCTACCTGGCCGGCCTGCAGGACATCTCCCCGGAGCTCTACGAGGCGGCGCGGATGGACGGGGCGAACGCCTGGGACCGGTTCCGCAACGTCACCCTGCCCGGGCTGCGCCCGGTCATGCTCTTCGTGCTGACCACCACGATCCTCGCCTCGGCGAACGTCTTCGGGCAGTCGTTCCTGATCACCCAGGGCGCCCCGGGCCAGCAGACCCGCACCGTGGTCTGGCGGATCGTCGACGAGGGGCTGCGGGACAACGACGCCGGCCGGGCCGCGGCGATGAGCATCGTCTTCGCGCTGGCGCTCACGGTGATCAGCATCGTCAACTTCCGGTTCTTCCGGTACCGGGAAGACTGAGGGGCCGACCATGACGACTCTCCGCCGCTTCACGCGCTACGCGGTCCTGGTGCTGCTGGCCCTGGTCTTCCTGACCCCGCTGCTCTGGATGGCGATCACCTCGGTGAAGACCTACGGCGACGCCCAGAAGATCCCGCCGAGCTTCGTACCCCAGCCGTTCTCCACCTACGGCTACGAGCAGATCCTCGGCAACACCTCGAACCCGGTGTTGCGCTGGTTCGTCAACAGCATGCTGGCGGCCGCCCTGCACGCGCTGCTGGTGCTGGTCACCGCCTCGATGGCGGCGTACGCGCTGGCCCGGCTCCGGTTCCGCGGCCGGGCGGTCAGCTTCGCGCTGATCGTGGGGACCCTGTTCATCCCGCCCACCTCGCTGATCATCCCGAACTTCGTGATCGCCGACCGGCTCGGCTGGCTGGACACCCTGACCGTGCTGATCGTGCCCGGCGCGGCCAGCGCGTTCGGGGTGTTCTTCCTGCGGCAGTTCTTCCTCAGCATCCCCGCCGAGCTGGAGGAGGCGGCGGTGCTGGATGGCGCCAACCACTGGCAGATCTTCACGCAGGTGCTGCTGCCGCTCTCCAAGCCGGCCCTGGCCACGCTGGCGGTGCTGTCGTTCCTGACCAACTGGAACGACTTCCTCTGGCCGATCTACGTGCTGTTCAGCCCGGAGCGGCTGACCCTGCCGGCGGGCCTGGGCCTGCTCCAGGGCGCCTACGTCAGCGACTACCCGGTGATCATGGCCGGGGCGGTGCTGGCCAGCGTGCCGGTGCTGATCCTTTTCGTGGCGGCCCAGCGGCACATCATCCAGGGCGTCTCGCGCAGCGGCCTGAAGGGATGAGCGCCGGGCACACCCGGCTACGCGGTGCGGCGGCGGTCCTCGCCGCCGCACTGCTCGTCGCCGGCTGCGGCGAGAACGGTGCGGACGACCCAACGAGTACGCGGAGCGACCCGAGCATGTTCACCAACCCCGTGGTACGCGCCGACGCCCCCGACCCGCAGGTGATGCGGGCCGGCGACGCCTGGTGGCTGTTCCACACCAACAGCGGCGGCCGCAACGTGCCGGTGCGGCGCTCGGCCGACCTGGTCGACTGGAGCGAGGCCGAGGACGCCCTGCCCGAGCTGCCCGGCTGGGCGGACCCGGGAAAGACCTGGGCCCCGGAGGCGATCCAACTCGCCCCGGACCGGTTCCTGCTCTACTACACCGTCGCCGGGCGGGATGCCGGCCGGCAGTGCGTGGGGCGGGCGGTGGCCAGCAGTCCGCAGGGGCCGTACCGGGACGACTCGACCGAGCCGTTCATCTGCCAGGCCGAGCTGGGCGGGGCGATCGACGCCAGCCCGTTCCGGGACACCGACGGCAGCCTCTGGCTGCTCTGGAAGAACGACGGCAACGCGATCGGGGTGGACACCTGGCTCTGG
This sequence comes from Micromonospora sp. A200, assembly GCF_029893845.1. NCBI lineage: Bacteria > Bacillati > Actinomycetota > Actinomycetes > Micromonosporales > Micromonosporaceae > Micromonospora > Micromonospora sp. A200. The sequence continues at coordinate 17,071 of NZ_JARXXY010000020.1, forward strand.
TCGCAGCGCCTCTCGGACGACGGGCTGAAACTCATCGGCGAGCCGACGAAGCTGCTGAAGCAGACCGAGCCGTGGGAGGGCACCCTGATCGAGGGTCCGTTCTTCCACCGCCACGACGGGCGGTTGTATCTCTTCTTCGCTGCCAACGCGTACGACCGGGCCACGTACGCCGAGGGCTACGCGGTCTGCGAGAGCCCGACCGGCCCCTGCGTGAAGGCCGCCGAGAACCCGATCCTGAAGACCAACGAGGTCGCCTCCGGCCCCGGCCACGCCTCGATGGTCGTCAGGGACGGCCGGACCTGGCTGGTCTACCACGCCTGGCCGCCCGGCCAGGAGGGCAGCACGGACCCCGGCCGCCAGGTCTGGCTCGACGAGGTCACCTGGGAGAACGGCAAACCCGTCGTGAAAGGCCCCACCCCCACCCCCCAACCCCGCCCCTGACCCCCCACCCGCCCGCCCCCCGTGGGCGCACTTTCACGGAAAGAGTGGCTATCCCGGAACCGGATCGCTGACCGGGCGTGTGGGGACCGTCGCCGTTCGCACGGTTGCCGGCTCGGCCGCCCCCGCCGCGTTTGCCGGTATCCGGACATCCAGGTCGGACCCTTGCGCGAAGCCCATCAAGTGTGAAAATTTCTTACCAGCGGTAGATAGCCGCTGGCGAATCTTGCCACGGACGCCGCGACAACCGGGAGCCCGACGAAGGGACACACCGCATGAAGGCAACTCGGCTCCGAGCCGCCGGGCTGGCCGTGGCACTGCTCGGCGCGCTGGTCGCCGGCTCGCCCGCGAGCGCCGCACCGGACACGACGGCCACCGAACCCGCCACCACCGACTGCATCACCGACCCGGCTACCCCGAAGCGCCAGTTCCGGGCCATGTGGATCGCGTCGGTCACCAACATCGACTGGCCCAGCAAGGCCTCGCAGACCGCCCCCGACCAGGTCGCCAAGCAGCAGGCCGAGTACCTGGCCTGGCTCGACCTGGCGCAGAAGCTCAAACACAACGCCGTCGTCGTCCAGGTCCGGCCGACCGCGGACGCGTTCTGGCCCTCGCCGTACGAGCCGTGGTCGGAGTACCTCACCGGGGTGCGCGGCCAGGACCCGGGCTGGGACCCGCTGAAGTTCCTCGTCACCGAGTCGCACAAGCGGAACCTGGAGTTCCACGCCTGGTTCAACCCGTACCGGGTCTCCATGCCGGCCCCGGGCGGCGCCGGCGCGGACCTCACCAAGCTCGCGCCGAACCACCCGGCGCGGCAGCACCCGGAGTGGACCTTCGCCTACCCGCCGGCCGGCGTGGCCGGCAGCCGGCTCTACTACAACCCCGGCATCCCCGAGGTCCGCGAGTTCGTCCAGACCGCGATGATGGACGCGGTCAACCGGTACGACGTCGACGGCGTGCACTTCGACGACTACTTCTACCCGTACCCGAGCGGCACCCACCAGGTGCCGGACGACGCCACCTTCGCCGCCCACAACCGGGGCTTCACCGACAAGGCGGACTGGCGGCGGGACAACATCAACCTGCTGATCCAGGAGATGAACGCCAAGATCAAGGCGGTCAAGCCGTGGGTCAAGTTCGGGGTCAGCCCGTTCGGCATCTGGCGTAACAAGTCGGCCGACCCGCTGGGCTCGGACACCACCGGCAGCCAGTCGTACGACATCATCTCCGCCGACACCCGTACCTGGGTCAAGCAGGAGTGGATCGACTACGTGGTGCCGCAGCTCTACTGGTACATCGGCCAGTACCCGGCCGCCGACTACGCCCGGCTGGTGCCGTGGTGGGCCGAGACGGTACGCGGCACCCGGGTGCAGCTCTACATCGGCCAGGCCGACTACAAGAGCGGCGAACCGGTGTACGGGCCGTTCTGGCAGAACCCGCGCGAGCTGTCCGACCACCTGACGCTCAACCGGTCGTACCCGGAGGTGCTCGGCAACGTGCACTTCTCCGCCGTGCAGGTGCGGGCCAACCGGCTCGGCGCCACCGACATCTACGCCGCCGAGCACTACTCCCGGCCGGCGCTGGTGCCGGCGATGCCGCACCTGCCCGCCAAGCCGCTGCTGCCCCCGGTGGTCACCGAGGCGGAGCGGTCCGCTGACGGGGTGCGGCTGAGCTGGCGGCAGCCGGCCGACGACCGGGGCCCGCTCGGCGACGCCACCTCGTACGCGGTCTACCGCTTCGACTCCGACGAGCGGGTGGACGCCTGCGGCTTCGCCGACGCGTCCCACCTGGTCGGCACCCTGCGCGCCGACGACGCCACCGCGGTGCAGTCCTTCGTGGACGCCACGGCGGAGCCGGGGCGGACGTACACGTACCACGTGACCGCGCTGGACCGGCTCTGGAACGAGAGCCTGCCCAGCCCGGCGCGGGTGGTGCGCTGACCCAGCCGCGAATGCCCCGGGCGGTCACCGCCCGGGGCATTCGTCTGTTTCATCGTCTGTCATCAATAGTACCCGCGGGTAACACATCGAGTTGTGGGGATTGATCGAGACTGATGCGACCAACGGTGATCCACCGGTCACCGGTCGTGGCCCATCCTCGCGGAGGTACCCGAATGCCCAGACGACTTGCCACCCTCTTCGCCGCCGGCGCGTTCGCACTGCTCGCCATGCTCGGCGTGAGCTCGCCCGCGTTCGCGGTCACCCCCCAGCAGAAGCTCTCGGTGCTCTCCAGCTGGACACAGACCAGCGCCACCAGCTACAACGCCTGGAACTCCGCCCGGCTGAACAAGGCCGCCTGGGCCGACTACGCCTTCGACTGGTCCACCGACTACTGCTCGTCGAGCCCGGACAACCCGCTCGGGTTCAACTTCACCCTCTCCTGCGCCCGGCACGACTTCGGCTACCGCAACTACAAGGCCATGGGCCAGTTCTCGGCGAACAAGTCCCGCCTCGACAGCGCCTTCTACGAGGACCTGAAGCGGGCCTGCGCCCCGTACAACGTCGTCGTCCGGCCGGCCTGCTACAGCCTGGCGTGGACCTACTACCAGGCGGTCAAGACCTTCGGCTCCGTCGCCGCCGTCCAGCAGTCCGACATCGACCGGGCCGCCCGGATGAAGGCCGACGCGGAGCGCCGCGCCGCCCTGCGCGGCTGACCCCGCCGCCGTCGACTCCGCCGGGCGTCCCAGACCGGGGCGCCCGGCGGTGTCAGGCCCGCTCCCGGCGGTCCAGCTCCTGCCGGCCTGGGCCACCCTGCCGGGGCGCGGCCGCCCCGGCGGTGCGGAACCGGATCGAGTCCGCCCCCAGGTCGGGGTGCTCCACCGCCAACGCCAGCGCCGCCGCCTCCTCCAGGCCCAGCTCGCCCCCCTCGCCGTACGCGGCGTCGAAGGCGGCGTCGCCCAGCACCCGGCGCAGCTCGGCCTGGCGCTCCAGCCAGTAGCTGCCGTAGATGGCCGGGGTGGCCCGCAGTTGCGCCCGGGTCGCCTGCGCCGCGCCGAAGAGCCGGGCGGCGGTGCCCAGCTCACCACCGGCGGCGCAGCGGACCGCCACCGCGTTGACCGTGTCGCAGGCCCGGCCGTGGTAGCCGTGGCTCATCCGGGACCGGAGCGCCACCAGCAGGTGCTCGTGCGCGGCGACCAGATCGCCCCGGGCCAGGGCGACCATGCCGAGCAGCATGTCCACCGACCGCCGGCCCCGCTCGACCGGCCGCGCCGCCTCCACCGGGCGGGCCGCGCCGAGCAGCTCCGCCGCCTCGTTCAGCGCGCCCCGCCGCCACAGCAGCTCGGCCAGGTTGTAGGTGGCGAAGAGCGCGTCGCCGGTCACCTGCTGCTCGTGCGCCCAGTCGATCACCTCGCGGCAGACCCGCTCCGCCTCGGCGAACTGCCCCATGTCGATCAGGGGCGCGGCCCGCCCGGCCAGCACCCGGGCGAGCAGCCCGGCGTCACCGGCCTGCCGGGCCGCCGCCTCCGCCCGCTGCGAGTAGCGCAGCTCCTCGGCGAACTCGCCGTCCGCGCCGGCGTGCAGCGAGTGCAGGTGGTACGCCGCCGCCAGCTCCGCCTCCGGGATCGCCTCGCCGGTCTCGGCTATCCGCCCGTAGAGCCGGAACAGCCAGAGCCGCGCCTCCCGGGACAGCCCCCGCTCCCGCCACCACTGGTCCAGCCCGCCGGCCAGCCGCAACCCGGCCCGGGCGCTGCCCCCGGTGGCGCACCAGCGCAGGGCGGCCCGCAGCTCACTGGCCAGCGGGTCGAGCGCGTACAGCGAGAGGGTCACCGGTTGGCCGTCCGGACCCAGGTGGGCGCGCTCCAGCGCGTGCGCCGACCAGGCGACGTGCCGGTCCCGCGCGGCCTGCTCCTCGCCGGCCTCCACCAGCCGGCGGGCCGCGTACGCCCGGATCGGGTCGAGCATCCGGTACATGCTGCCCGACGCGTGCGGCTCGGCCAGCAGCATCGACTTGTCCACCAGCACCGACAGCGGGTCGAGCGGGTCGTCGTCGAGCAGCCACTCCACGGTGGACAGCTCTACCGGGCCGGCGAAGACCGCCAGCCAGCGCAGCAGCCGCGACGCGCGCGGACCCAACGTCCGGTACGACCAGGTGACCGTCGCCTGCATGGTGAGGTGCCGCTCGGTGGCGGAACGCTGCACCGCCCGGTGCGCGGCCGACGGGGGCACGGCTCCGGCCGCCGCGGCGGCCAGGTCCACGGTGTCCTGCTGGTTGCCCGTCCAGCCCCGGTCCGCCGGCGGCTCCGGCACGACCCGCCCGGCGTCCAGGGTGCCGAGCACGTCGTCGAGGCGGGCGGCGAGCTGCCCGGCGGAGAGCACCCGGAGCCGGGCGGCGGCCAGCTCGATCGCCAGCGGGAGGCCGTCCAGCCGCCGCACCACCCGGCGCAGGTCACCGGCCTCCGCCCAGTCCGGCGGCCGGCCGCCCCGGGCCGCCGCGGTCCGGTCCAGCAGCAGCGCCACCGCGTCGCTCTCGGTACGCCCCGGCTGCGGGTCCACCGCGAGCGGCGGGATCCGCCAGACCACCTCGCCGGGCAGGCCGAAGGACTCCCGGCTGGTGGCCAGCACCCGCACCCCGCTCCCGCCGGAGAGCAGCCGGGAGATCACCTCGGCGCAGGCCGCGGGCTGGGCGTCGCAGGTATCCAGCACCACCAGCATCTGCCGGGCGGCGGCGTACTCGACCAGGGTGTCCAGCATCGGGCGGCCCGGCTCGGGGCGCAGCCCGAGCACCGCGGCGACCGCGAACGCCACCAGCCCCGGGTCGGTGACGGTGGCGATGTCGACGAACCACACGCCGTCCGGGTACGCCTCGACCATCCCGCCGGCCAGCTCGACGGCCATCCGGGTCTTGCCGGCGCCGCCGGCCCCGAGCACGGTGACCAGCCGGTGCCGGCGTACCAGCAGGTCGAGCTCCGCACGCTCGGTCTCCCGGCCGATGAAGGAGGTGACCTGGGTGGGCAGGTTGTGCGGTACCGCGTCGGCGGTGCGCGGCCGGGGGAACTGCCGTTCCAGGCCGGGCGCGACGAGCTGGAAGAGCCGCTCCCGGTCGTCGAAGCCGCGCAGCCGGTGCAGGCCGAGGTCGAGCAGGGACGCGCCGGACGGCAGCGGTTCGGCGTGCCGGGCGGTCGCCGCCGAGCAGAGCACCTGCCCGCCGTGGGCGGCGGCGGCCACCCGGGCGGCCCGGTGCACCTCGGGGCTGGCGTACTCGCCGTCGCGCGGCTCCGCGTAGCCGGTGTGGAGCCCCATCCGCACCCTGGGGGTGGCCTCCGGGGTGGGCCAGTCGTGGTTGGACAGCGCGCGTTGGGCGGTCAGGCAGGCGGTCAGCGCCGCCGCCGCGTCAGGAAAGGCGAGGAAGAACGAGTCGCCCTCGGTCAGCAGCTCCGCGCCGTCGGTGCCGGCGAGGGTGTCCCGGAGCAGCCGGCGATGCTCCCACAGCACGGGGCGGTAGCCCGACCCGAGCAGCTGGGCCAGCCGGGTCGAACCCTCGATGTCGGTGAACACGAAGGTCACCCACCCGCTCGGGAGGTGGATCCGTGGCGACATGCGTGGAACCTCCGCCCCTGACGTCGGCTTCATGCTGCCCTATGGTCGGGCCGTCACGCATCGTGAGAACGGCCGGGCGGCGTCCGCCCCAAGGTGCCATTGCCGCCGGTCAGCGGCAAGGTCTGCGCCGCCGAACGGGCCGGTCGTGGCGGCTCAGCAGCAGCCGCCACCGCCGCAGCAGCCACCGGCCGGCGCGGGCGGAGCGCCGCCCACCGGTCCACCACCGCCCCGGCCGGTCACCGCGACGGTGGAGAGCAGCTTGACCGTGTCGGCGTGTCCCTGTGGACAGGACGCCGGATCACCGGCCCGGGCCATCGGGCGGTTGACCTCGAAGGTGTCGCCGCAGGCGCGGCAGCGGAACTCGTACCGGGGCATGCTCCCAGCGTACGACCGGGCCTGACGGTCACACCCGGATGGGTGATACTCGACGGGTGGCGAGCGGCGAGGAACCATCGACGGTGCGACCCCTGCGACCGGCGACGCCGCCCGACGGGCCGCTCGGCAGCTCCGGCGCCGCGCCGGACCCGACCCCGGTCCCCCGTCCCCGCCGCCCCTTCCTCGGCCGGTCCGCCGACGAACCGTCGACCGCGACCACCGCCGGCAGCGCGCCGACCACCGTGGAGCAGACCGCCGGCGACGCGGCGCAGGCCGGGCCGGGGACGCGGGGCGCGGCGAAGGCCGACGCCGGGACGACCGACGTGGCGGAGGCCGGCCGAGGGAACGTCGACGCGAGCAAGGCCGACGCCGAGCGGGCTGACGCGGAGAAAGCCGGCGCGGAGAAAGCTGGCGCCGAAGCCGCCGACACGAGCAAGGCCGGCGCGGACCAGACCGACGCGGAGACCGGCGACGGGAGCAGGGCCGGCGCGGAGGCCGGCGCCACGCCCCCCGACGGCCCGGCGAAGGAGCCGGCGAAGGACGACGGCAAGGCCGGCGGCGAACCGGGACGGCGTCGCCGGGTGCCGTTCGCGCACGCCGTGCGGCTTCCCCCGCCCCGGCAGGCGGTCGTCGGCGCGGCCCGGGCCACCCGGGCCTGGTCCCGGCGCCCGAGCGGCCGGCTGACGCTGCCCGGGGTGTTCCTCGTCGCGCTGGTCGCCGCCACCGCGGTGGTGGGCGCCGTGGTGGTCCCGTCGGCCGTCCGGTCGCCGAAGCCGGTGGCCGTGGACGCGACCGACGGCGCCGTGGTCGTACCCGCGCCGGGTGCGCTGCCCGGCGTGACCGCCGTGCCGGTGCTGCCAGGCGGGACGGCGCTGCCCGGGCTGCCGCCCGCGACCGCGCTGCCCGGCGGCGTGCCGCCGACCGGGCCGGTCGCCCCGCCCGCCGCCGGTCGCCCGGCCGACGCCCTGGCCGCCTGGGCCCAGACCACCGGCGCGCGGGTCGGCATCTCGCCGGTGGCCATGCAGGCGTACGGCTACGCCGAGCTGGTACTCGCCGAGACCAACCGCAGCTGCCAGCTGAGCTGGACCACGCTCGCCGCGATCGGTTACGTCGAGTCGCGGCACGGGCAGGCCAACGGCGCCAGCCTCCAGTCGACCGGCCGGGCCGAACCCGAGATCATCGGCGACCCGCTCGACGGGCAGGGCGGCCGGTCCCGGATCACCGACACCGACCGGGGGCTCTTCGACCGGGACACCGTCTACGACCGGGCCATCGGGCCGATGCAGTTCATCCCGACCACCTGGCAGGAGATCGGCGTCGACGCCGACAACGACGGCCGCAAGGACCCGCACGACCTGGACGACGCGGCGCTCGCCGCCGCCCGGTACCTCTGCAAGGGCGGCCGGAACATGACCATCCCCGGCGACTGGTGGGGCGCCATCCTGTCCTACAACGATGTGCGCCGGTACGCCCAGGATGTCTTCGACAAGGCCAACCAGTACGGGGTGGCCAGCCGTACGTGACGTGATCGTTCGCATACATTGCCGGACCGGACACTTCCCCCCGGCAGCCGATGACGGCAAGCTAGACGGGTGATGGTGCGCGAGTGGGATCCCCGGACCGCGTCGTCCGACGAGGTCGCGTCCGTGCTGGACACGCTGAACGCGGTCCTGGCGGCGGACCTCCCGCAGGACCCGCCCTGGCGGGAGAGTTCCCTGCGGGAATACCTCTCCGAGGTGATGCCGGGTGAGCGGCGGATCTCCTGGGTCGCCCAGGCGGAGCCCGGGCCGGACGGCGGGCCCGGCCCGATCCTCGGCCACGTGCACGTGCTGCTGCTCGGCGACATCGGCGTGCTGGAGGTGCTGGTGCACCCCGACATCCGGCGTACCGGGCTGGGTCGTGAGCTGGTCCTGCTCGCCGCCCGCCGGGTCTACCAGGAGGGCTTCCAGTCGATTGGCGTCGAGGTGGTCGGTGACACGCCGGCGATCGCCTTCTACGAGTCGCTCGGCTTCACCCGGGAGTACGTCGAGACCCGCAGCGTGCTCGACCTCGGCGCGGTGGACTGGCCGGCGCTGGCCCAGATGGCCACCGGCATCGGCGCCGGCTACCACCTGGAGTTCTGCCCGGGCGGCCCGCCGGACGACCTGATCGAGGCGTACGCGCGGGCCAAGGCCGAGGTGCGCGACGTCGACGACGGCGAGCTGCGCCCCAGCTCGTACGACCCGCAGCGGCTGCGGGACAGCCTGGACACGCTGCACCGGCGGGGCATGAAGCCGTACATCGTGCTGGCCCAGCACGAGCACAGCGGCGAGGTCGCCGGGCTGACCGAGGTGGTGGTGCCGGCGCAGCACCCCACCCGGGCCGACCAGTACGACACGATCGTGGTGCAGGACCACCGCGGCTACGGCATCGACCGGGCGATCAAGGCCCGGATGCTGCTGGAGCTGCGCTCGGCCGAGCCGACGCTGGCCGAGGTGCAGACCTGGAACGCCCAGGCCAACGAGGCGATGCTCAAGGTGAACGCCGAGCTGGGCTACCGCCCCGACCGGGAGTGGTGCGAATACAGCGTGGACGTCGCCGAGCTGGTGCACCGACTCGACGCCGCCCGCTGACCGCGCGTTCACCACACCGCCCCCCCGCGGGGGATGGACGGCGGCCAGCAATGACACTTAACGTGCGTTAGTTCCCGTCCACCCATCGTGGAGGCCTTATGCGCCCGCGCCGCAGATACGCCGCGCTCGCAACCGCCGCCGCCGTCACCCTTCCGGTCATCGGCGTCGCACCCACCGCGGCCATCGCCGCGCCCACCGACCTGTTCATCTCCGAGTACGTCGAAGGCTCGTCGAACAACAAGGCGATCGAGCTGTTCAACGGCACCGGCTCCCCGGTCGACCTCACCGCCGGCGGCTACCAGCTCCAGCTCCACTTCAACGGCTCGACCACGCCGACGAACGTCGCCCTGAGCGGCACCGTCGCCGCCGGCGACGCCTTCGTCTTCGCCGCCTCCTCGGCCGCGCCGGCGGTGCTCGCCCAGGCCGACCAGACCACCGGCGCGTCGCTGTTCAACGGGGACGACGCGATCGTGCTGCGCAAGGCCGGCGCCGTGCTCGACTCGATCGGCCAGGTCGGCGTCGACCCCGGTACCGAGTGGGGCAGCGGGCTGACCAGCACCGCCGACAACACGCTGCGGCGGCTGCCGTCGGTCTCCATCGGAGACACCGACCCGTCCGACGCGTTCGACCCGGCCGCCCAGTGGACGGGCCTGCCGACCGACACCTTCGACGGCCTGGGCGCGCACACCGTGGACGGCGGCGGCCCGGTCGACCAGCCGGCCACACTGAACTGCGGCGGCGCGCTGACCCTGGAGGCGGGCGCGACCGCCACCCGCCAGGTCACCGCCACCGACGCGGACGACACGGTCACCGACCTCGCCGTCACCTCGGTCAACCCGACGCCGGCCACCGGCTCGATCAGCCGGACGGCCTTCACGCCGGCCACCGCCGCCGGCGGGACCGCCACCGCCACCGTCACCGCGAGCGGCCTTCCCGGCGGGGCGTACGCGGTGACCCTGACCGCCACCGACGCCGAGGGCGGCAACGCCACCTGCAAGCTGACCGTGCAGGCCACCACCGTGCTGACGGTGGGCGAGGTGCAGGGCCCGACCCGGGAGGACGAGGACGGGCACACCGACCGCTCTCCGCTCGCCCCGGCCAGCGGCAACGGCACCAGCTCCACGCTGTACGACGTGCGCGGGGTGATCACCCAGAAGTCGCTCACCCGCACCTCGGCCGGCGCCGACCAGTACGGCTTCTACCTGCAGAGCCGTACGGGCGCCGAGGACGGCGACCCGCTCACCTCCGACGGCCTCTTCGTCTTCACGGGCTCGTTCACCACGCTGATCGGCGGCTACGCGCCGACCGTCGGCGACGAGGTGGTGCTGCGCGGCCGGGTGTCGGAGTTCTTCAACCAGACCCAGCTCTCCGGCGCCTCGCTGGTGCGCAAGCTGGACTCCGGCCTGGACGTGAACACCGCCGTCGCGGTGGACGACGCGGTCCCGCCGGCCGAGGCGGCCGACGCGAACCGGTTCTGGGAGCGGCACGAGGGCACCCGGATGCGGGTCCGCTCGGGCAGCGGGGTGTCCGCCCCGCGCCACATCTTCGCCTCCACCGCCGACTCCGAGATCTACGTGGTGGACCGCGAGGACCCGATCATGAAGCGGACCGACCCGTACGCCCGGCGGGTGTTCCGGGACGCCCACCCGCTGGACGACATCCCGGGCACCCTCTTCGACAACGGCAACAACCAGCGCGTCCTGCTGGGCGCGGGCGGGGTCAAGGCCACGGCCGGCGACTCGGCCGCGCTGCTGCCGCCGGCCCGCACCTTCGACACCCTCGCCACGGACGCGTTCGGCGCGGTCTCCTACGGCTTCAGCAAGTTCACCGTGCAGCCGGAGACGCTCTCCCTCACCGCGGGCGCCGACCCGTCGGCGAACAACCCGCCGCAGCCGGCCGACCGCAACCGTGAGGTCGCCGTCTCGACCTACAACGTGGAGAACCTGTACGACTTCCGGGACGACCCGTTCGACGGCTGCGACTTCACCGGCAACCCCGGCTGCACCGGGGTCCGGCCGCCGTTCGACTACGTGCCGGCCGACGAGGCCGACTATCGGGAGCACCTGGCCGCGCTCGCCGACCAGATCCGCACCGACCTGCACTCCCCGGACCTGATCCTGGTGCAGGAGGCCGAGGACCAGGACATCTGCACGGTCTCCGGCACCGAGTTGGTCTGCGGCGACAGCAACGACGCCGACGGCGCTCCGGACACCCTCCAGGACCTGGCGCTGACGATCGCGGCCACCGGTGGCCCGGCCTACGCCGCCGCGTACGACCGGACCGGCGCGGACGCCCGGGGCATCACCTCCGCGTTCCTCTACCGCACCGACCGGCTCTCGCTGGCCGAGGCGACCGCCACCGACCCGCTGCTCGGCGCCACGCCGACGGTCGAGTACCGGTCGGCGGGGCTGCCGTCCAACGCGGATGTGCAGAACCCGAAGGCGCTCAACGCGCAGCTGCCCGCCGACACGGACACCTCGACGGGCAAGGACGGCGACAACGTCTTCACCCGCGCCCCCCAGCTGGGCAAGTTCGTGGTGAGGGCGACGCCGGACGGCTCGGAGTCCTACCTGCTCTACGCGCTGAGCAACCACTACTCGTCCGGCCCGGACACCAGGGTCGGGCAGCGGACCGAGCAGGCGACGTACGGTGCCGCGATCGTCACCGCGATCGAGGAGTCGGACCCGCACGCCCGGGTGGTCTACGGCGGCGACATGAACGTCTTCCCCCGCCCGGACGACCCGATCGCCACCGCGGCGAACCCGACCCCGTCGGACCAGCTCGCCCCGCTCTACGAGGCCGGCCTGCACAACCTCTGGGACGACCTGGTCGCGGACGTGCCGGCGGCGGCGTACTCGTACGCCTTCAGCGGGCAGGCGCAGACGCTGGACAGCATCTTCGTCAACGACGCGCTCCACGCCGACCTGGTGCAGGTGCGGACGGCGCACGTCAACGCCGACTGGCCGTCCGACGTCAGCGGCGACGGGTCGCGTGGCGCGAGCGACCACGACCCGTCGGTCGCCCGGTTCCGCGCGCAGCCGTCGCTGCGGGTGGCCGACGCGTCGGTTACCGAGGGCGACAAGGGCGACAGCACGCTGACGTTCACCGCGACCGTGTCGCGGCCGCTGTCGGTGCCGACGACGATCTGCGCCGCCGCCGTCGGCCTGACCGCCACGGCGGGGTCGGACTTCGACCCGTACGTCGGCTGCAAGGTCCTGCCCGCCGGGCAGACCTCGCTGGCCTTCCCGGTGACCGTGCGCGGTGACCGGAAGGTGGAGGCGGACGAGAAGATCGCCTTCGCGGTCGCCGGCCCGCTCAACCTGCGGCTCGCCGACCCGCTGGCGACGGGCACCATCACGAACGACGACTGAGTTCCTGCTGTCCCGACGGCCCGTCGGCCAGGCACGCGCCTGGCCGGCGGGCCGTCACCAGTTGGGGCGGACCCGGGGCGGGGGCGGGTCACCGCGGTACTTCGCCACCCGCACCTCCCACTGGCTGCGCCGACGCATGGCGTCCCGCACCGCCCGGTTGCGGTGGAAGGTTTCCGGGGGACGCGCCAGCCCGTAGATGTCGGCCCACCACTCGCCGGCTTCCGGGTCGAGAATGGTGTCCAGGTGGGAGGGGTAGCGCCGCTCCGCGCCGTCGCGGGTGTCCTCGCGGTCCCGCATCGGCTGGAGCAGCCGGCCGAACTCGTCGACGACGGCGAGCCGAAAGCCGGCGGCCGCGATGATGCGACGTAGCAGGGCGATGCTCGGAATCAGCGTCCCCGCCTCGATCTTGCCGATGGTGCCGTGGTGCACCTCCGCCCAGCGGGCCAATTCCCGCTGGCTCGCGTCGGCACGGCGCCGAACGGCGCGCACGATGCCGGCGGCCGGCCAGGGCAGGTCGAACGGCTTGCTGAGGAAGGTCGGCTGTGCGCCGCAGCCCTCGGTGTCGCCGCCGGGCTGGCCACCGGGCTGGTCGCCGTCGCCGTCGGCCACTCCGACGGGCTGGTCGGTGGGGATCACATCACTCATGGCGTCACCGTCGCGGCTGCCCGGGCTCCGCCACCACCCCGTTGCACCGTCCTGTGGACAACCGACTGCCCTGATGCTCCTGTAATGCAAGCCGGCTTGTTCAGACCCCTGCGAGGGCTGTGGATGAAGGTGGCCGGGTGCGGAGGGATTCCAAGATCAAGGGATAGACCTGGCGAGCGATGTAACGCTTCAGGCAGCGAGAGATGTCTCTGCTGCTGAGTCCTTGCTCGCGCCGGCGGGCGACGTACTCCAACGTCTCCCCGTGGTTTCTCATCCGGTTGATGGCCACAATGTAGAGCGCTCTGTTCGCCATCCTGTCGCCACCTCGGTTCAGCCGGTGCCGATCGGTCCGGCCCGAGCTGGCGGGGATCGGTGAGACGCCGCAGAGGGCGGCGAACGCCCGTTCGTCGCGGATCCGCTCAGGGTTGTCCCCGGCGGTGATGAGGAGCTGCGCGGCGACGTCCGGGCCGACGCCGGGCAACTCCATGAGGCGGGGCGCAGCCTGCGTGAGCAGCACTTGCAGGTCAACGTCGGCATCCCGGATCTCCCGGTCCAGGTCGATGATTCGCCGCGCCAGCCGACGGACCGCGGTCTTGGTCGCGGCGACGGGGTCAGACCGGTCCAGGCCCGGGCGCAGTGCGGCGGCGGTCATGATCAGTGTGGTCTTGCGCAGGTCCAGGAGCTGGGTGCGCAGCGGTTCCGGGGCGGTGCGGACCATGCCGATCAGGGCGTTCATCGCGGCGGTGCGCGACTTCACCGCCGTCGCGCGGGCAGCGCGGATCACCCGGATGGCTTCGACCTGGCCGTCCCGGGTCTTCGGGGTGGTCGTCGCGGTGCCGGCCAGCACGGCGCGGGCGGCGGCCTCGGCGTCGATCGGGTCGGACTTGCCGCGCTGGCGGCGCATCTTGCGGTTCGGGCGGTCGACCTCAACGACGTGGACACCTTGGGCGCGCAGGTAGCGGGCCAGGCCAACGCCGTAGCTGCCGGTGCCCTCGATCCCGATGGCGCGCACCCCGCCGTGTTCGCTCACCCAGGCCAGCAGCGACCGATAGCCGGCGACCGTGGTCGGGAACTGACGGTGGCCGAGCATCCGGCCTACCTCGTCGATGACGACGGCGGTGTGGGTGTCGGCGTGGGTGTCCACGCCGCCGATGACTTCGAGCTGGTGGTCTGTCATGGTGGGTGGTGCTGTCCTTCCAGGCGTCCAACCAGGGCAGCACGCACCGTCGGGCGGACGGACAGCACGGTGATGGGACCTCTTGCACAGGCTCCTGTTAAGTCACACCCGTCCGTTCGGCGCGTGCACCCGGCGCGGCCGACAAATCAAGCAAAGGGCAGCCGTGGCGCCAGGTGGATAACGAGTCAGACCAGCGCCGGGAGCACGACGATCATGGCCGACCGGGCGGGACGAAGCATCTCACCGTGGACAACCTCCGCTGCGCGTCGCACCGCTCAGTAGCGCTCGGTCACCGGACCCACCGGATCGTCGAGGATAACGGTGAGTGATCGCCGCTGGGCCCGGCGGCAGACCCGCGTGAAGCCTCGACCGCAGGGCGTCCCCCTGAACAGCCCGAACACGCCGCCTCACCCATACCCCCACCCCACCCCTCCCGGCGCTTTGCACTGCTGCCCTATCGGCGACGGCGACCGAGTGTGTGTGTCGCCTCCAGGGCAGCAGAGCAAAGGGAAAGTGAGGGGTGAGCTGCCGGGGGGCGGAAGATACGGACAGTGATGACGCTGGCCCCGGGAAGGCGGCAACGACCGGCGAGAAATGGGCGGCGGGCCGCAGCCGCCCAGCAGACGACGCGGACCACGGGATGTCGCGGACTGGGGAATGGCGCGCTGGCGGTCAGTAACGCTCGCGGAGCAGCTGGGCGGCCTCGACCGCCCAGTAGGTGAGGATGATCTGCGCGCCCGCCCGGCGGATCGAGGTGAGCGTCTCCAGGATCACCCGCTCCCGGTCGATCCAGCCGTTCGCGGCGGCCGCCTCGACCATCGCGTACTCGCCGGAGACCTGGTAGGCGGCGACCGGGACGTCCACCGCGGCCCGGACCGCCGCGACCACGTCGAGGTAGGGCAGCGCCGGCTTGACCATCACCATGTCGGCGCCCTCGGCGACGTCCAGCTCGACCTCGCGCAGCGACTCCCGCAGGTTGGCCGGGTCCTGCTGGTAGGTGCGGCGGTCGCCCTCCAGCGCCGACTCGACGGCGTCGCGGAACGGACCGTAGAAGGCCGAGGCGTACTTCACCGCGTACGCCAGCACCGCGACGTCCTGGTGACCGGCGGCGTCGAGGGCCCGGCGGACCACGCCGACCTGGCCGTCCATCATCCCGGACGGCCCGACCACGCCGACCCCGGCGGCGGCCTGGGCCACCGCCATCTCGGCGTACGCGGCCAGGGTGGCGTCGTTGTCGACGCCGCCGTCCGGGGTGAGCAGCCCGCAGTGCCCGTGCGAGGTGAACTCGTCCAGGCAGAGGTCACTCATCACCACGGTGGCGTCGCCCACCTCGGAGACGACGTCCCGGATGGCGACGTTGAGGATGCCGTCCGGGTCGATGCCGCCGGAGCCGGTCGCGTCCCGCGACGCCGGCACCCCGAAGAGCATGATCCCGCCCACCCCGGCCTGGACCGCCTCGACGGCGGCCTTGCGCAGCGAGTCCCGGGAGTGCTGGAGCACCCCCGGGAGCGACGCGACGGCCCGCGGCTCGGTCAGCCCCTCCTTGACGAACATCGGCACGACCAGTTCGGCCGGGTCGACGCGGGTCTCGGAGACCAGCCGCCGCACGGCGGCGTTACGACGCAGCCGGCGGGGCCGGATCTCGGGATACGGCACGGGAGCCTCCTGTCAGCGGAACCTCAGAGCGGTCGGCCCCTGCACCTTCGAGCCGCGGCGCTGCTTGGCCGGCATGGCGGCCAGCTTCTCGCGCAACTCGACGGCGTAGGCGGCGAGCGCCTCCACCAGGTCGGGCACCGAGGCGTGCGCAGGCTGCACGTCGACCCGCAGGCCGAACTCCGTCGCCGTCTCCGCCGTCTTGGGCCCGATGACTGCAACAACGGTACGCGCGTGCGGCTTCCCGGCGATACCGACCAGGTTCCGGACGGTGGAGGACGAGGTGAAGAGCACCGCGTCGAACCCGCCCGACTTGATCGCGTCCCGGATCTCGGCGGGCGGCGGGGCGGCCCGGACGGTCCGGTACGCGGTCACGTCGTCGACCTCCCAGCCGCGCTCGGTGAGCCCGGCAGCGAGCGTCTCGGTGGCGATGTCGGCGCGCGGCAGCAGCACCCGGCCCACCGGGTCGAGGATCTCGTCGTGCGGCGAGAACTCGGCCAGCAGCCCCTCGGAGGACTGCTCGCCGGACGGCACCAGCTCCGGCTGGATGCCGAAGGCGCGCACCGCGTCGGCAGTCGCCTCGCCGATGCAGGCGATCTTGACGCCGCCGAAGTGGCGGGCGTCCAGGCCGTGCTCGGCGAACTTCTCCCAGACCGCCCGGACAGCGTTGACCGAGGTGAAGATCACCCAGGCGTACCGGCCGTCGACCAGGCCCTTGACCGCCCGCTCCATCTGGGCCGGGGTGCGCGGCGGCTCGACCGCGATGGTCGGCACCTCGCACGGGATCGCCCCGTACGCGCGCAGCCGGGCGCTCATCACACCGGCCTGCTCCTTGGTGCGGGGCACCAGCACCTTCCAGCCGTACAGCGGGCGGTTCTCCCACCAGCTCAGCTTGTCGCGCTGGGCGACGCCCGCACCGACGGTGAGCACGACCCGGCCGGTGAAGCCGAGCGCCGCCGCGACGAAGGAGTCCACGGTCGACGTGGTGGTGTACTGCGTCTCGCCGGTGCCGTCGCCGGTCACCCCGACGCCGGTGGTGCCGTCCACCCCGGCGGCCAGCAGGCCGTCCCGGATGGCGGCGAGGTCACCCGCGTCGACCGCGAGGGCCAGCGAGCCCCGGCCGACGGCCGCGGCCAGCGCGTCGAAGTCCAGCGTGCTGACGTCCTCGACGTCGGCGGCGGTGCGCACGCCCGGCAGCGGAACACCGGCGTACGTGGCGACACCCTCGGCCTGGCCGACCCCCGGGACCACCTCGAAGTGCGCGGCGGTACGCGCCACCGCCTGCACCTCCTTGACCACCGAGTCGTGGCCGAACGGGTCACCGGCGACCAGGTGCACCGCGTTCAGCCCGGAACGGGCGGCGGAGATGAGCACCTTGGCCACGTCGCCCGGCGCACCCTCGGCGGGCGTGAACTGGGCGTCGGACCTGGCCTGGGCGCGGACGGCGTCGAGCAGCGACTCGGGGACCCCCCGGTCGTACACCACCTGGTCGGCGTCGACCAGGGCGTCGTGCGCCCGGCGGGTCAGCAGGCCCGGGTCGCCGGGGCCGGCCCCGACGAACGCGATCCGGCCTACGGGCTTACGGGTGCGGGTCATTCTGTGCTCCCAAATTGCTGGGTCCCCGGGCCGGTGTGTCCTTCGTGGCCGAGGATCGAGTCGGCGCCGAGTTCGAGGAGTTCGGCGGCGAGTGCCTTGCCGATCTCCGCCGCGTCGGCGGGCGTACCGGTGCGGGACAGCCGGAGGTCTCGGGTACCGTCCGGGCTGATCACCGCCCCGCGCAGGTAGATCTCATCACCGGCGTCGCCCTCGGCGAGTTCGGCGTAAGCGGCGACCGGAGCGGAGCATCCGGCCTCCAGGGTGGCCAGGAACGCCCGTTCCGCGGTGACCGCGGCCCGGGACGGTGCGTGATCGAGCACCGCGAGCAGCTCGACCAGGTCCTGGTCGTCGGCCCGGCACTCCACCGCCAGCGCGCCCTGGGCGGGCGCGGGCAGCATCAGCATCGGGTCGAGCGTTTCGGTGATCACGTCGGTCCGGCCCAGCCGGGCCAGGCCGGCCCGGGCCAGGACGACGGCGTCGAGGTCGGCCTCCGGGCCGAGCACCCGCCGCAGGCGGCTGTCCACGTTGCCCCGGATCGGGGTGACCTCCAGCTGCAGCCCGAGGGCGTGCAACTGGGCGATCCGGCGCAGCGCGCCGGTGCCGACCACGGCGCCCGGCGGCAGCTCGGCGAGGGTACGACCGCCCGTGGCGACCAACGCGTCGCGCGGGTCCTGCCGGGGCGGCACCGCCGCGATGTGCAGCCCGGCCGCCGCGGCGGTGGGCAGGTCCTTGTACGAGTGCACCGCGAGGTCGATGATGCCGGCGGTCAGCGCGTCGCGCAGGGCGGAGACGAAGACGCCGACGCCGAGCCGGTGCACCGGGGCCGACGAGCGGTCACCGGCGGTGACCACCTCGACCAGCTCGACCTCGCGGCCGGTGGCCGCGGTCAGGGCCTCGGCGACCTGGCCGGACTGGGCCATCGCCAGGGCGCTGCCCCGGGTACCGAGGCGCAGGGGCGTGCTCATCGCTCACCTCCGGTGGGCGGGACGTCGACGACGTCGAAGGAGGGCCGGCCGTCGGCGTTCTCGACGACGTCGGGAACGGTGTCGACCGGCGAGGTCTGCGGCACCTGGAGGTCGAACAGCTCCCGCAGCAGGGCGGCGTACTGGTCGCCGCCGGGCTCGGCGGCGAGCTGGCGGACCCGCACGGTGGGCTGGTGCAGCAGCCGCTGCACCACCCGGTGCACCGTCCGGGCGACCTCGGCGCGCTGGTCGTCGCTGAAGTCGGGGCGGCGCTGGGCGAGCCGGCGCAGCTCGGCGGTGACCACGTCGTCGGCGCGGCCGCGCAGGGCGGCCACGGTGGGCGCCACGTCGGCCCCGCGCAGCCAGGACAGGAACGTCTCGACCTCGCCGGTGACGATCCGGGTGACCTCGGCGGCGTCGGCGGCCGCCTCGCCGGTGGCGAGCAGCGTGGCCATCCGGTCGATGTCGATCACCTCGACGCCGGGCAGCTCGGCCACGCCGGGCTCGACGTCGCGCGGCACGGCGAGGTCGAGCAGGACCAGCGGGCCCCCGTCGGCGTCGCGCTTCGCGAGGGCCCGGGTGACCACGTCGAGGGTGAGGACCGGTTCGGTGGCCGCGGTGGCGGCCACTACGATGTCCACTGTGGAGAGCGCGTCGACGAGCTCGGCCATCGGCACGGCGTTCGCCCCGTACGACTCGGCCAGGCGTACCGCCCGGTCGGCCCCCCGGTTGGTGACGGTGAGCGGCCCGGCGCCCAGCCGGGACAGCGTCGCCACGCCCAGCGCGCCCATGGCGCCCGCGCCGACCACCAGGGCGGGGCGGCCGGAGAGGTCGCCGTCGAGGTGACCGGCGGCCAGGTCCAGCGCGGCGGTGACCACGCTCTGCCCGGCGCGGTCGATGTTGGTCTCGGCGTGCGCCCGCTTGCCCACCCGCAGCGCCTGCTGCATCAGCTCGTGCAGCAGCCGCCCGGCGGAGTCGGCCCCGGTGGCCCAGTGGTACGCGTCGCGCAGCTGGCCGAGGATCTGCGCCTCGCCGACCACCATCGAGTCCAGCCCGGCGGCGACCCGGAAGACGTGTTCGACCGCGGCGGCGTCGTAGTGCACGTAGAGGTGGTTCGCGAGCGCGGCCGGCGGGGCGCCGGCCTGGTCGGCGAGGACCGCGCAGATGTCGCCGAGGCCACCGTGGAAACCGGACACGGCGGCGTAGACCTCCACCCGGTTGCAGGTGGAGACCAGCACCGCCTCGGAGACGTACGGCTGGGCGAGCAGCCGGTCCAGGATGCGGGTGAGGTCGACGGGGGCGACCGCCAGCTGCTCCAGGGTGGCCACGGGTGCGGTGCGGTAGGACGCGCCGACGGCGAGCAGTTTCACGTGCCGATCGCCTCCTGGGTGTCGGTGGCCGCGAGCCCGCCGGGCAGAGCGGTGAGGGCGGACCCGCCGGTGGCGGGGAGCGCGGTCAGCGACGCCTTGCGGTGCTCGTGGAAGGACAGGATCTGCAGCTCGATGGCGAGGTCGACCTTGCGCACGTCGACCCCCTCCGGCACCGAGAGTACGCACGGCGCGAAGTTCAGGATGCTCGTCACGCCGACGGCGACGAGCTGGTCGGCGACCGGCTGGGCGGCCGAGGCCGGGGTGGCGATCACGCCGATCGAGATCAACTCCTCGGCGGCCACCCGGGCGAGGTCGTCGACGTGCTGCACGACCAGGCCGTTGATCACCTCGCCGACCCGGGCGCGATCGGCATCCAAGAGGGCGGCGATCCGGAAGCCACGGCTGGCGAAGCCGTCGTAGCCGGCCAGGGCGTGACCGAGATTACCCACGCCGACCAGGGCGACGGCCCGGCACTGGGTGAGCCCGAGCACGTACTCGATCTGCTCGATCAGCAACGTGACGTCGTAGCCGACGCCCCGGGTGCCGTACGAGCCGAGGTGGGAGAGGTCCTTGCGGAGCTTGGCCGAGTTGACCCCGGCGGCGCTGGCCAGCCCCTCGCTGGAGACGGTCTCGTGACCGCTCTCGGCGACGTTGTGCAGCGCGCGGAGGTACTCGGGGAGCCGCGCGACGGTCGCCTCCGGAAGATCCGGGAGCGCCGGTACGGCACCGGCGCGGCCGGGCGCGCCAGGGTGACGGTGCTGACTCATGAGACTCCGTGCGGTGCGATCCTCGGCCAGCTCCGGTGCCCGGCCGTTTCGGGACCCCCGCTCGCGGCCAAGAGTGCCGGCCGTGCTAGCGGGGCGCGTCGGAACTACAGAGTAGGCGCTTGTGAAGACGTGCACAAATCGCGATCTTGCTGACTCGCGACGCCCGTCCACCAGGCCCTCCATTCCGCAAGATCGATCCGGCTGCCTTGGCCGGCGCCGCTCGGCGATTATTGCTCAATCCCGACTTCTCTGACCAATCACGCAGGGCCCGGCGAGCACGTGGCGTACCCCTCACCTGCGCCGGAGCCGGTCCCACCCGGCGCGCCGGCCGGGCCCGGGTGCGGTGCCGGCCGGGGGTAGGGCCAACCCGAACCCGAACGGGGCAGCCCGCCGGATGGGCATTCCGGGCCCGGCGTCCCTAGCCTCGGAGCATGACCACCGCCAACCCGGTCACGCCGGTACCGAGCGTGAGCCGCCAGCTGATGCGCGACACCGGGTACGTCCTGCTCGGCCTCCCCCTGGCGCTGTTCGGCCTGGTGGTGCTGACGGCCGGCCTCGCGCTCGGCGTCGGGCTGGCGGCGCTGGTGGTGGGCGTGCCGATCATGACCGGCACGCTCTACACCGCGCGCGGCCTGGCCGACGTGGAGCGGCTGCGGCTGCCCACGGTGCTCCGGATGCCCCGGATCCGCCCCCGCTACCTGACCCCGCCACCGACGGCCAGCGCCTGGCGGCGGATCTTCACCCCGATCCGGGACGGGCAGTCCTGGCTCGACCTGGCGCACGGCATCGCCCGGTCGGTGGTGGCGGTCGTCACGTTCGCCATCACCGTCGCCTGGTGGGTCGTCGCGCTCGCCGGCACCCTCTACCCCGCGTACGACTGGGCGCTCCCCTACGGCCCGGGCGACCGCAGCCTGGCCGACCTGCTCGGTCTCGGCGACGGGCCGGTGGCCCGGATCGGCCTGAACACCGCGATCGGCCTGATCTTCCTGCTCACCCTGCCGATCGTGGTCCGCGGCTGCGCGCTGCTCCAGGCCGGCTTCGCGCGCGGCCTGCTCACCGGCGTGGCCGAGATGCGCGACCGGATCACCGTGCTGGAGGAGCAGAAGCGGGCGGCGGTGTCGGCCGAGGCGGCGGCGCTGCGCCGGCTGGAGCGGGACATCCACGACGGCCCCCAGCAGCGACTGGTCCGGCTGGCGATGGACCTGAGCCGGGCCCGGCAGCAGCTCGCCACCGACCCGCAGGCCGCCGCCCGGACCCTGGACGAGGCGATCGCCCAGACCCGGGACACCCTGGCCGAGCTGCGGGCACTCTCCCGGGGCATCGCGCCGCCGGTGCTGGTCGACCGGGGCCTGCCCAGCGCGGTGGCCGCCCTGGCCGGCCGCAGCCTGGTGCCGGTCGACCTGACCCTCGACGACCGGCTGGGCAACCCGAAGGGCCGGCTCGATCCGCTGGTGGAGAGCACCGCCTACTTCGTGGTCGCCGAGGCGCTGACCAACGTGGCCAAGCACAGCGGCGCGACCGGCTGCGCGGTGACCGTGCAGCGCCGCGACGACCAGCTCGACGTCACCGTCAGTGACGACGGGGCCGGTGGTGCGCACGTGGCGAAGGGGCACGGCCTCGCCGGCATCGCCGACCGGGTACGCGCCGCCGGCGGCGTGCTCCGGGTGGACAGCCCGGTCGGCGGGCCGACCGTCGTGCGGGCCGTGCTGCCGCTGTGACCCCGGCACCCGCCCGGACGTGGTAGACACCGCGACATGCGAGTACTGATCGCCGACGACGCCGTCCTGCTCCGGGAGGGCCTGGTCCGGCTGCTCACCGAACAGGGACACGAGGTGGTGGCCGCCGTCGGGGACGGTGAGGCACTGGTGGAGGCGGTGGTGGCGCACCGGCCGGACGTCTCGATCGTCGACGTGCGGATGCCGCCCACCCACACCGACGAGGGGCTGCGCGCGGCCGTCCGGGCCCGCGAGCTGGTTCCCCGTACGCCGATCCTGGTGCTCTCCCAGTACGTCGAGGTGTCGTACGCCGACGACCTGCTGTCCACCGCGGGCGGGGGCGGCGGCGGGATCGGCTACCTGCTCAAGGAGCGGGTGGCCGCGATCGACGAGTTCCTCGACGCGCTGGCCCGGGTGGCCGCCGGCGGCACCGTGCTCGACCCGGAGGTGGTCGGCCAGCTGCTGGTCCGGCGCCGCCGGGACGACCCGCTGGGCGAGCTGACCCCGCGCGAGCGGGAGGTGCTGGCGCTGATGGCCGAGGGCCGTTCCAACGCCGCCATCGCGAAGTCCCTGGTGGTCACGGACGGCGCAGTGGAGAAGCACGTCCGCAACATCTTCACCAAGCTCCACCTGCCCCCGGACACCGACCACCACCGCCGGGTCCTGGCCGTCCTCGCCCACCTCCGCGCCTGACCGCGGCTGGTAAGGGCCGAGGTCAGGGGAGGTGGGCGGCCAGGGTCACCGCCTCGGTGAGGGTGTCGGCGACGGGGTGGGGGGTGGCGCGCAGGGCGGCCGGGTCGGAGAGGCCGCCGGTGTAGAGGACGCAGCGGGCGCCGACGCTCTCGGCGGCGTGCGCGTCGTCGACCGAATCGCCGATCAGCACCACCGACTCGCCGGCCAGCCCCAGCTCGGCCAGGTGCTTCTCCAGCCACTCCGCCTTGTGCCCGCCGCCGACCGTGGCGCGCAGCCCGTCCACCCGCGCGAAGTGCGGGGTCAGGCCGTAGGTGTGCACGGTCGGCACCAGCTCGTCGTGGAACCACATCGACAGCAGCGACTGGCTGCCCGGCCAGGCGGCGATCGCCGCCAGCGCGTCGTCGGCCAGCGCGCAGCTGGTCAGCCCGGCCCGGTACGCGTCGTGGAAGATCCGGTCGAGCGCGCCGAACGCCTCCGCGTCGATCGCCCGCTCCAGCATCTCGGCGTAGTAGTCGACGATCGGCCGGCGGAACCGCACCCGGTGCTCGTCGACGGTCACCGACGGGCCGCCGGCGCTGGCGAAGGCCACGTTGGTGGCCTGCACCACCAGGCTGAGGTCGTTGAGCAGGGTGCCGTTCCAGTCCCACACCAGGTGGTCGCGCGCAGGGGTCATCGCAGCAGCCTAAGGGCCTGCTCAGAGCTGCGGTGTGGTCAGGTCCCGCAGCAGCCGATCCTCCTCGACCCGCCAGTAGCCGTGCTCCTTGCCGTCGAGCAGCACCACCGGCAGCCGGTCGCCGTAGTCCCGCTCCGCCTCGACGTCGCCGGTGACGTCCTTCTCCACCCACTTGTCGCCGGTGACCGCCACCACCCGGTCCAGCGCGGCCTTGGCGTCCTCGCAGAGGTGGCAGCCGGGCCGGGTGATCAGGGTGAGCCGGGCGTCACTGGACATCGGGGACCTCCGTGCGTCGGGGCCGGGGCGGCGTCGCCGGGGACGGCGCCGACCGCAGCTGGGTCTTGCGTACCTTCCCGATCACCGAGTACGGCAGTTCGTCGACGAACTCGACGGCGGTCGGGCACTTGAACCGGGCCAGGTTACGCGCGCAGTGGGCGAGCAGCTCCTCGCCGGTGACCGGACGCCCCGGCGCCGGCACCACGTACGCCCGCACAGTCTCACCCGTACGCGGGTGCGGCACACCCAGGACGGCCGAGCCGACCACCCCCGGGTGCGCCTCGAGCACCAGCTCGACCTCGCGCGGGTAGACGTTGAAGCCGTTGACCAGGATCAGCTCGCCCAGCCGGTCGACCAGGAAGAGGTCGCCGCCGTCGTCGGCGTATGCGACGTCGCCGGTGGCCCACCAGCCGTCCGCGTCCGGGCCGCCCCGGCCGTCCGGCCAGTAGCCGGCGAACAGGTTCGCCCCGCGGACCACGATCTGGCCGGGGTCGGTGCCGGGCGAGGAGTCGGCGAGCCACGGGTCGTCGTCGGGGTCGTCGTCCGGCTCGGCGACGCCGTCGCGCCACAGGTCGGTCCCGTCGGCGCCGACCAGGCGCAGCTCGACGCCCCGCAGCGGCCGGCCGATCGAGCCGGGCTTCGGCTCGCCGCCGACCAGGGTGGTGGTGAGCACCGGCGCGGTCTCGGTCAGGCCGTACCCGACGTGCACCGGATGCCCGGTGACCTCGGTGAAGCGCGCCGCGGCGGCCGGGTCCAGCGGCGCCGCGCCGCAGACCGCGACCCGCACCGACGCCATCGCCGCGACGACCGCGTCGGCGTCCGCCGTGGACCAGGCCAGGAACATCGACGGTACGCCGACCAGCACGCTGACCCGGTGCCGGGCGATCTCGTCGAGCGCGCAGCCGGGGCCGAGCTCGTCGACCAGCACCCCGGTCGCGCCGTGGTGGATCACCGCGCCCAGCCCCGTGTTCAACCCGTACGCGTGGAACAGCGGCAGCGCGAGCAGCACGGTGTCCCCGGGCCCGACCACCGGCGGGGAGATCCGGCCCACCTGGTCCTGATTGGCGGCCAGCGCCCGGTGCGGCAGCATCGCGCCCTTGGGCTGCCCCTCGGTGCCCGAGGTGTAGAGCAGCACCGCGAGGTCGCCGCCGGCTCGCGCCGGCGGCTCCCCCGCCTCCTCGGGCAGGGTGGTGTGCACGGCGGTGAGCGCCGGCAGCTCGAGACCGGCGACCCGGTCCCGGACGGCCTCGGTGCCGCAGAGCAGCGTCGCCCCGGAGTCGGCGAGCACGTGCCGCAGCTCGCGGGCGGTGAGGCCGGGGTTGACCGGCACCGCGACCAGCCCGGCGCGCAGCGTGGCGAGGTAGGCGACCACGAAGTCCGGCGTGTTCGGCAACGCGATCGCCACCCGCGCCGGCGGGTCGGTCGGCGCGGCCGGCCCGGTGGCGGCCAGGGCCCGGGCCACGGCGCTCACCCGGGCGTCCAGTTCGGACCAGGTCAGGGTCTGCTCGCGCCAGTGCAGCGCGGGTCGGTCGCCGTGGTCGGCGGCCGCCCGGCGGAGCCGGTCGGCGAGGTCGGGCGCGGAGCTGTCGGTGGCGTCCTGCACGGTCGCTGAGTCTGGCACAGCAGCCCCGGAGGGACCATGCTTGCGCCGGGGGCACGCCGCCCTTCCGGCGACACGCCGACACGCCGAAGGCGGTTCACTTCCGCTCCGACCTGGACTCTCCACTCGGGATCAAGGCGTGACGTGAAAGTCAACCGCACACGACGGACAACGGGTCCGCCATCTGTGCGACGGGGCGGGAAATACTTTGGCCCTGTGTAACGGACTTGCCACGCGCGGGTGACGTTGGCCCTATCATCACTCGGGTCGGCTCACCCCATTTGCCGTGAGTCGACACCCCTCAGCCCGAGGAGGCCCCCGTGCCTGTGAGCGCATTGGACCAGCACCTCAGGGGGATCTGCCGCACGTCGGCACACCCCTGTGCGACCCTGCCCGCCCGGGGCGGACCGGGCGCTGCGGCGACCCGTCGCCGCACCGCCCGGCCGGCCGGCGCGCGGACCGGGGAGGCGCGGTGACCACCTTCGGCTATGCGGAGCGGCCCGCCGGCCTGACCGGCCCGACACCCCGGACGTCGCCCAACGAGCGGCTGGATCCGGGGCACGGCTCCGATCGGCGCAACCGGCACAACGAGGCCCCGGCCCGGCCCGCCGTACCCGGTGGGAACGCGAAACCGGCCAACGGCCGGGTCGCGTCGCCGGCCCGCCCGACCATGCCGGCGCAGAGCCGGCGGGTCGGCGAGCCGCCGGCGGTGACCGACCCGTCCGGCGCCGAGACCGCCGTGCTGCCGGCCGTGCCCGCCGCCGACACCGCCGTGCTGCCCGCGGTGCCGGCGGCCACGACGGCGACCGGCTTCCCCAGCCGGCCCGACCCGTCCGACCCGGCCACCGAGGTCTGGGCGCTGGTGGAGCGCGCGCAGGCCGGCGAGGCCGAGGCGTTCGGCCTGATCTACGACCGGTACGTCGACACCGTCTTCCGCTTCGTCTACTTCCGGGTCGGCAACCGCCAACTGGCCGAGGACCTCACCTCGGACACCTTCCTGCGGGCCCTCAAGCGGATCGGCAGCTTCACCTGGCAGGGCCGCGACCTCGGCGCCTGGCTGGTCACCATCGCCCGCAACCTGGTGGCGGACCACTTCAAGTCCGGCCGCTACCGGCTGGAGGTCACCACCGGCGACGTGCTCGACGCCGACCGGGAGGACCGGGGCCCGGAGGGCAGCCCCGAGGCGGCGGTGGTCGAGCACATCACCAACGTCGCGCTGCTCACCGCCGTCAAGCAGCTCAACCCGGAGCAGCAGGAGTGCATCGTGCTCCGCTTCCTCCAGGGTTTCTCAGTTGCCGAGACGGCCCGCGCGATGGGCAAGAACGAGGGCGCGATCAAGGCACTGCAATATCGCGCCGTCCGCGCCCTGGCCCGCCTGCTCCCGGACGGTTTCCAGCCCTGAGCCCCTGCGACGACGATCACTCTTCGTGATTTCGGCAGCGGCCGGCCCGTAACCCGTGCCCGTCGCGGACCGTTTCTCCGGGTGCGACCGGTGGTTGCCCCGGCGCCCCCGGACCACCCGGTCCGGAGCAGCGCGGCCGGCCAACACCTTCGTCCGTCGGTGTACGCCGCCGCCGGTCGCTGGGAACCAACGCGGCCGAGGCGGCCGTGACCAGCGAGAGGGGGTGCCTGCGGTGGACAGTGACCTCTTCTCCCGTCGTCGGGCCGCACGTTTCGCCCAGCTTCTCGACGAGGCGAACGGCGGCCGGCGTCACCATGTCCGGTCCCGTGCCGACGACCGGCTCACCGCCCTGGTGGCGGTCGGTCAGCGACTCGTCGCCGCGCGGCCGGACGTCGAGGTCGACGCGGAGTTCCGCGCCGGCCTCCGGGCCATGCTGGTGGCGACCGCGGAGCGGGAGGGCATGGGCGCGGCGACCGCGACCACACCCGCCCGCACGACCGAGGCGACGTCGCGTGGCTCGCTGCTGGGCGCGGTGACCGCCCGCCAGATCCGCGCCCGGGGCGCCATCCTGGTCGGCATCGCCGCCGGCGCCGTCGCCGTGTCGGGCATCTCCGCCGCCAGCGAGGACGCGGTCCCCGGCGACGCGCTGTACGGCATGAAGCGCTCCACCGAACGGGCCCAGCTCGCCCTGACCAGCTCCGACCTCAGCCGGGGCCAGCTCTTCCTCGACTTCGCCCGTACCCGGCTGGACGAGGCCGGCATGCTCCGCGGCGACCTGGCCGGGTTCAGCGCGGTGCTGGACGACATGGACGCCGACACCCGCCAGGGCGTACGGCTGCTCACCACCACCGCCGCCCACCGCTCCGACCCGGCCGGGCTGGATGCGGTGAACACCTTCGTGACCGGGCAGCGCAAGGCGGTCGGTGGGCTGCTCGACGGGGCCAGCCGCGCCGAGCGGGACCGGACCCGCCGTTCGCTGGCCCTGCTGGACGCCATCCGCAAGCGCTCCGACGCGCTGCGCGCCGCCATCGCCTGCGGCCTGCCCGCGCCGGTCGGCAGCGACGCGCTCGGCCCCGCCCCGGCGACCTGCCCGAGCGACCGCTGAGAGCCGTTCACGCCACAGTTGCACCTTCGGGCGGCCGCCCGTAACCGACCCCCGACTACCCTCAGGGGTGCAGCGGTCGTCGTACGGAGGGAGGTCGGATGGCCCGCACCCGCAAGGTCACGGTCAGCACCGACGTCCACGGACACACCGCCGGCTGGGCCGACGCCGAGCTCGACCGGCCCGTCCCCGCTGAGCCGGACCCCACCGCCGCGGCCTTCTTCGACGTGGACAACACGATGATGCAGGGCGCCTCGATCTACTGGTTCGCCCGTGGGCTGGCCGCCCGCAAGTACTTCACCACCGGCGTCCTGGCCCGGTTCGCCTGGCAGCAGGCCCGGTTCCGGCTGCTGGCCACCGAGAACGCCGTCGACATGTCGCAGGCCAAGGAGGCCGCCCTGGCCTTCATCGAGGGCTGGCGGGTGGACGAGATCGAGCGCCTCGCCGAGGAGATCTTCGACGAGCTGATGGCCCCGCGCATCTGGGCCGGTACCCGCCGGCTCGCGCAGCGGCACCTCGACGCCGGCGAGCGGGTCTGGCTGGTCAGTGCCGCCCCGGTGGAGATCGGCCGGGTGATCGCCACCCGGCTCGGCCTGACCGGTGCGGTCGGCACGGTCGCCGAGGTGGTCGACGGCGCGTACACGGGGCGGCTGGTCGGCGACCTGATGCACGGGCCGGCCAAGGCGGAGGCGGTCGCCCAGCTCGCCGCGGTCGAGGGGCTGGACCTGACACGCTGCGCCGCCTACAGCGACTCGGCCAACGACCTGCCGATGCTCACCGCCGTCGGACGGGCGGTCGCGATCAACCCGGACGGGACGCTGCTGCGGCAGGCCCGCGAGCGGGGCTGGGAGGTGCGGGACTTCCGCACCGGGCGGCGAGCGGTCAAGATCGCCGTACCGTCCACCGCCGCCGCCGGCCTGCTCGCCGGCGCGGTCAGCGCCGGCCTGGCCCTGCACCGCCGCCGCCGCACCCCCTGACCCCCACGACGAACCGCCCGCTCTTACCGAGAAAGCGTGGCTATTCGCGGAGGAATAGCCACGCTTTCTCGGTAGGTGCGTCTCGGCAGGGGGCGCGACGGCCCCGGCCGGGGTGGGTCAGGGGCCGAAGGGGTCGGGGCGGCGTTCCAGGAGCTTGTGCAGGGTCTGCTGGATCGTTTCGCGGACCTGGTCGGCGAGGTTGAACACGACCAGCGGATCGTCGGCGGAGTCGGTGAGGTGCGCCGTCGGGATCGGCGGGCAGAACTCGATCAGCCACTTGCTGGGCAGCGGCACCATGCCCAGCGGCCCGAGCCACGGGAACGTCGGCGTGACCGGGAAGTACGGGAGCTTCAGCAGCCGGGCGAGCGGCTTGATGTCGGCGAGCATCGGATAGATCTCCTCGCCGCCGACGATGGCGACCGGCACGATCGGGGTGCCGGTACGCAGCGCCGCCGAGACGAAACCGCCCCGACCGAAGCGTTGCAGCTTGTAACGGTCGGCGTAGAGCTTGCCGATGCCCTTGAAGCCCTCGGGGAAGACGCCGACCAGTTCACCGTTGCCGAGCAGCCGCTCCGCGTCCGGGTTGCAGGCGACCGTACCGCCGGTCTTGCGGGCGATCTCGGAGACCACCGGCATCCGGAACACCAGGTCGGCGCCGAGCAGCCGCAGGTAGCGGCGCGCCGGGTGCTGATCGTGCAGGGCGGTGGCGAGGATCAGCGCGTCCAGGGCCACCGTGCCGGAGTGGTTGCCGACGACCAGGCCCGCCCCGTCGACGGGCACGTTCTCCAGGCCGGTGACCTCGGTGCGGAACCAGTCCCGGTAGAGCAGGCGCAGCAGCGGGTGGAAGACCGAGTCGGTCAGGTCCGGGTCGAAGCCGAACTCGTCGACCTCGTACTCGCCGGAGAGCCGTCGGCGCAGGAAGGCCAGGCCGGCGGCGACCTTGCGGTCCCAGTGGTCCCCCGGCCGGTCCGGCACCGCCGCCCCGCCCGGCGGGTCCGCCGACTCGTCGGTCCCGGTGTCCGGCTCGTTGCCGGTGGACGAGGTCGCGCCCGCCCGGGCGGACGGGATTGGCTCGTCGGTGGCGGAGGTGTCCGGCTCGGCCAGGGCCGCCGGCTCCGGGGCGGCGGCGGCCGTGGTGCGCCGGTGCCCGTTGCTTCGCGCCGGCTGAACGTCCGGCCCGGCCACGGTCAGCGGTACGTCGTACCGGCCGTCGGGCCGCTCCTCGGACCGGCTCACGAGCGCTCCCGGACGGCCGACCGGACCTGGCGGATGCTCTCCAGCACCAGTTGTTCGGCAGTGGCCAGGCTGTCCCGGGTGAGCACCACGCCGCCGTGGTGGGCCCGGATGAAGTCGTCGAACGCGGCGGCGGTGGAGCGCGGGGTGAAGCCGTACTCCCGCTCCAGCCGGCTGGTGTCGACCACCCGGCCGTGCACGAAGAGGTCGACCTGGTCGAGGCCGTAGCGGCCGAAGCCGAGGTTGCGGGCGAGCGCGGCGGCCCCGGACAGGCCCGGCTCCAGGACCGGCACGGCGACCCGACCGGCCCGGCGGATCGCCTGGGAGAGCGAGAGCACCCCCGGCCCGGCGACGTTGTAGGTGCCCGGGTGCTCCTCGGCGATGGACCGGTGCAGCACCTCCAGGGCGTCGTCGAAGTGCACGAACTGCAACCGCGGGTCGCGCCCGAAGACGGTGGGCACCACCGGCTGGGAGAAGTAGCGGGTGAGCGTGGTGTCGGCGGTGGAGCCGATGAACGGCGCGAAGCGCAGCACGGTCGCGGTCACGTCGGGACGGCGGCGGCGGAAGCCGCGGACATACCCCTCGATGTCGAGGATGTCGCGGCCGAAACCGCCGCGCGGCACCTCGCGCGGCTCGGTCTCCTCGGTGAAGACCGCCGGGTCGCGGAAGGACGCGCCGTACGCGGCCGTGGAGGAGCGGACCACCAGCTTGCGCAGCCGCGGCGCCCGCTGGCAGGCGGCGAGCAGCTGCATGGTGCCGATGACGTTCTGCTCCTTCATCGCCGCCCGGCCGCCGTGCTGCGGGTCGGGCGAGCTGACCAGGGCGAGGTGCACCACGGCGTCGACGTCGAGGTCGACGAGGAGCCCGCCGAGCGAGCCGAGGTCGAGCCGGACCCGCTCGACCCGGTCGAGCAGGTCGGTGAACTCGGGGCCGGGGGTGGCCGGGTCGACGCCGATCACCCGCTCGATGCGCGGGTCGGCGGCGAGCCGGGCGGCGACGTGCGCGCCGAGATAGCGGCCGACCCCGGTCACGACGACGACCCCCGGAGCACCTGAGGTGCCACCGGGGGTCATCTCGTACGCCCTGACCGGCAGACGGGACCGAGCCGGGACGTCCGCGGCCTGATCACCTGAGCCTCCGAGGGTCGACAGTTGGCAAGTGGTGCCGGAAGCCGGGCCGTGGCCCGGCCCCGGTCACTTACCGAGACGGCGACGCTGGACGCGGGTCTTGCGCAGCAGCTTGCGGTGCTTCTTCTTAGCCATGCGCTTGCGGCGCTTCTTGACCACCGAGCCCATACGACAGCCTTTCAATGCAAACGTGCGGGGCGGACGAGCGGCGCCACGTCGGTGGCGCCGGTGACCGCGTTCGGACAACGGACCGGACCAGCCTGGTGGCGTCGGGGCTCACCGGCGAGGGTCACGATCGGCTCCAGGGTAGCCGGAGTGCGTCAGCAGGACCAACGCGCCCCCGTCGATGCCCGTTACGTCGCAGTCGGCGCACCGCCCGGCGACGGGTCAGGCGGTTTCCTGAAACGCGCCCCGGAGATAGTCGTGCACCGCGTGCTCCGGCACCCGGAACGACCGGCCGACCCGGACCGCGGTGAGTTCACCGCTGTGCACCAGGCGGTAGACCGTCATCTTGGACACCCGCATGACCGACGCCACCTCGGCGACGGTGAGGAACTTGACATCCGACAGCCGACCGTCGGACTGCGACCCGGCCATGGCTCACCCGACCCAATCCCATGCCCGGCGCGTACCGAGCGACCGGAGCTTCCGTCCGGGCCGGCAACGCGCGTGTTACCAGTACGGTAGCGGGGCCGCTGTGACCGGCGCGATCCCTTCGTACAACTGATCATGCGCCGACCGTCGTTCACCCGACCGTGACCTGCCGTTTCGCCCCCGCCTGCGCCCAGCGTCCCGTTCCCGGGACCGGTGGCGGGCACCGGTCCCGCGAGGCCCGCGCCGGCGACGCGGGCGGGCTCATTCGGCGCGCAGCGCGACCACCGGGTCGAGCCGGCCGGCTCGCTGCGCCGGCACCACCCCGAAGACGATGCCCACCGCCGCCGACACCCCGAACGCCAGCGCCAGCGACCACCAGGTGATCGCGGCCGGGATCGGCGACAAGGCGTCCACCAGCAGCGCGGTGCCCACGCCGAGCGCCATCCCGGTGAGCCCGCCGATCGCGGTGAGCAGCACCGCCTCCAGCAGGAACTGCACCCCGATGTCGCGGGGGCGCGCGCCGACGGCCTTGCGCAGGCCGATCTCCCGGGTCCGTTCGCGCACCGAGACCAGCATGATGTTGGAGACGCCCACCCCGCCGACGAGCAGCGAGATGCCGGCGATGGCGGCGAGCACGCCGGTGAGCACCCCGAGGATGTCGCCGAGCACGCCGAGGATCTGCTGCTGGGTGACCGCGCTGAACTCGGTGTCCGGGTGCCGGCGGGACAACTCGGCGACGATCCGGTCGCCCAGCTCGCCGATCCGCTCCCGGTCCGGGGCCTTGACCGCGATGCCGTCCACCCGCTGGGTGCCCCAGAGTCGCTGGGCCGCGGTGACCGGCACGTGCACCTCGTCGTCCCGGTCGACGCCGAGGCTCTGCCCGAGCGGCGCGAACACCCCGATCACCCGGAACCGGACGCCGGCGAGCGCGACCTGCTGGCCGAGCGGATCCCGGTCGGGAAAGAGCGCGCGGGCCACCGAGTCGCCGAGCACCGCCACCCGGCGGCTGGTGTCCACGTCGGCGCCGGTCAGGTAGCGGCCCCGGGCCAGCGAGCGGGTGAAGACCGTCGGGGTGGTCTCCAGCACTCCCTGCACAGTCGTGAAGTCGGAGCGGTTGCCGGCCCGGGCCGTCGCGCCGGAGGCGATGGTGACCGCGACCCGGCTCGGATCGCCGACCACCCGGGAGACCGCGTCGACGTCGGCGAGGGTCAGCGGCGAGACCACCGGCGCGGTGCCCACGTCGATCCGGCCGGGTACCACCAGCAGCAGGTTGGAGCCGAGCCCCTCGACCTGCTGTTCGACCTTCTGCTTCGTACCGGTGCCGATGGCGACCAGCAGCACCACGGACGCCACCCCGATGATCACGCCGAGCATGGTCAGCGCGCTGCGCATCCGGTTGGCCCGCAGCGCGTCCAGCGCCACCCGCCACGCCTCGGCGAGCCTCACGACGCCCCACCGGCCCGCTCGTCGCCCGCCCGGTCCGTCCCGGCCGCGTCCACTCGGGAGGTCCCCCGGGTCGCGGTGTCCGCGCCGGGTCGCGGTCCGGCCGCAGGGTCCGCGTCCGGTCCTGGCCGGTCGGCGGCGTCCACCTCGGATCCCGGTCCGGCCACCTCGGGGATACGCCGGTCGGCCGCCGGATCGCGCGGAAGGCGTCCGGTGGCTCCGGTGGCGCCACCGGAGCCACCGGACGGGCGCCCCGGGCCGCTTCCGGACGCGGACCGGGGCTCCGCGCTGGGAGCGGTCACCAGTGTGTCAGGTGCCGCCACGGGCCCGGACGCCGGTCGATCATGAACGGTCGAGGCGCTGTCCGACACCACCACCCCGTCGCGCATCGCGATCCGCCGCCGGGCCCGGGCCGCCACCTCGTTGTCGTGGGTCACCATCACCAGCGCCACTCCGGACTCGGCGTTGAGCTGCTCCAGCAGGGCCAGCACCGCCTGGCCGGTCACCGTGTCCAGGTTGCCGGTCGGCTCGTCGGCGAGCAGCACCGTCGGGTCGGTGACCAACGCCCGGGCGATCGCCACCCGCTGCTGCTCGCCACCCGAAAGCTGGTTGGGGCGGTGGTCCAGTCGGTGCCCCAGGCCGACCCGGCCGAGCATCGCGGCCGCCCGCTCGCGCCGCTGCCGGGCCCCGACGCCGCGGTAGACCAGCGGCAGCGCCACGTTGTCCACCGCCGACGTCCGCGGCAGCAGGTGGAACGCCTGGAAGACGAAGCCGATGGTCTCGTTGCGCAGCGCCGCCAGCTCCGGCGCGGAGAGGGCGCCGACGTCCCGACCGCCGATCACCAGCCGACCGCCGGTGGGCTGGTCCAGCCCGCCGAGCAGGTGCATCAGGGTCGACTTGCCGGAGCCGGACGGCCCGACCACGGCCACGTAGTCCCCCGGCGCCACGGTCAGCGAGACGCCGCGCAGCGCCGGCACGGAGACGCCGTCGAGCTGGTACGTCCGGGAGACATCCACCGCCTCGATCGCCGCCGGACCGCTCACGGCCATTCCCTCGTCGGCCCCCTCCACGCGCTCACCGGACTTCCTGGCCGTCCTGGACCTGGTCGGTGCCGCGCACCACGACCCGGTCGCCGGCCTGCACCCCGTCGAGGATCTGCACCAGGTCCTGCCCCTGCACGCCCACCGTCACCGGCGCCCGGTCCGCCCGGCCGTCGCGGACCAGCCAGACGACATCCCGGCCGTCGGCGGAGAAGACCGCCGAGGCGGGAACGGTGACCGCGTCGGCGGCCTCGCGTACCCGCAGGTGCACCACGGCGTTCATGCCGGGGCGGGGCGCCGGTGCGGCCTCGCCCTCGCCGAGCCGGCCCGCGCCGAGCGAGAGCCGCACCCGGTAGGTGACGCCGCCCCGGGCGGAGCTGGTGGGCAGCACGTCGACCGAGCGGACCGTGGCGGCGTAGCTGGCGCCGGTGACCGCGTCCAGTTCGACGTCGGCGACCAGGCCGGGGCGGACCAGCAGCACGTCGGTCTCGTCGACCTCGGCGAGCAGGCCGAGCGCGCCGGTGTCCACGATGGTCAGTACGGGCGTGCCGGCGGTGACCCGGCCGCCGGCGACCACCGCGTCGTCCACGCCCGGCGGCGGCCCGGCGCGGGACGGGGTGAGCGCCGACGGGTCGATCCCGGCGGGCACCTGCCCGCCGCCGAGCAGGGCGGACAGGTCGGCGCCGCCGGCGGGGGTACCGCCGGGCTGCACGACTCCCCCGATCGGGGCGCGCAGGGTCAGCGCGTCGACGGTCGCCTTCGCCAGGTCGTACGCCTGCC
Organism: Micromonospora sp. A200; assembly: GCF_029893845.1. Taxonomy (NCBI): domain Bacteria; kingdom Bacillati; phylum Actinomycetota; class Actinomycetes; order Micromonosporales; family Micromonosporaceae; genus Micromonospora; species Micromonospora sp. A200. The sequence continues at coordinate 52,229 of NZ_JARXXY010000020.1, forward strand.
GGGCCTGGAGCCGTTGCGCGGCCGACAGCGCGCCGACCGCCGAGTTGAGACCGGCTACCCCCCGCTGCACCGAGCGGACGGCCTGGTCGGCGGTGCGCGCCGCGGCGGCGTACTGCTGCTGGGCGGCGGTCACCTGGGCGAGCAGCGCGTCCCGTACCTTCTGGTCGGCGATCTTCCCGGCGGCGTCCCGAGCGGCGTCGAACGCCTCGTCGGCGGCCTTGTCGGTGCCGCGACGGCGGGTGCCCAGGTCGCTCACGCCGACGCCCCGGCCGGCCCGTTCGGCGGCCCGGAGGGCGTCGCGGGCCTGCCGGAGGCGCTCCTGGGCGGACGGGGAACTGATCACGGCGAGCACCTGACCGCGCCTGACCCGCTGGCCGGGCTGGACGCGCAGGCTGCTGACGGTGCCGTCGGCGGGTGCGGTGAGGGTGGCCGCGGCGCGGGCGGTCACGGTGGCCGGAGCGTCGATCACCTCGGCGACGGCGGCCCGGCCGGCCGGGGCCAGCGCGACGGTGGAATCGTCGTCTCCGCAGGAGGCGGCGGTGGTGCCGGTGAGGACGACGACGGCGAGCAGGGCGGTGAGCAGGCGGGGCCGCGTGGCTACGGGGGGCCGCGGCGAATCGGGGCGGCGCACGGGCCAACCTTAGCCCGGCGTCGATACGACACCGAGCGGCGCGATCGGCCTACCGGGCGGACCGCGTCAACTCGGCGACGAGTCCGTCCGCTGTCAACGGACGGTCGCCCGGACGTAGGCAACGCACTCGTCGTGCAGGGCCGTCCACGGGTCGCCGAGCACCTGCTCGGACGCGTCGTCCAGCGACCGCCGGTCGTGCACCACGGCCCGGAAGAAGTCGAGCACCTGCTGCTCGCCGTACCGGTCGACGAGGTGGCGGACGGCCAGGTAGCCGACGCCGTAGCTGCCGCCGACCCGGTCGGCCGGGGCGGCGTCGGCCGGGGTCAGGGCGTCCAGCCGGCCGTTCCACCCGCCGGCGACGAGCTGCCCGGCCTCGTCCAGCCCCTCGTAGCGGCTCACCGGTGCCCCGTCGGCACCGGCGTACTCGGCCAGCCCCTCCACCAGCCACCAGGTCTGCTTGCCCGGGTAGCCCCGCGCGGGCAGCGAGGCGGCGTGGGTCAGCTCGTGCCGCAGCAGCTCACCGGTGGCGGTGGCGGTCAGCCCGTCGGCGTTGAGCACCACCTCGTGGTGGCCGCCGCCGACGGTGACCGCGTACCCGGCGGTCCACTTCGGGCGGCCGCCGCCGTACCAGCGTCGCCACTCGGCGCCGCCGGCGTAGAAGATCCGGTAACGGTCCGGCGGTGGGCCGGCGACCGCGTACCGGTCGGCGACCGCCGCCGCGGACTCGGCCTCGGCGAGCAGGCCGGGCAGCTTCCCGCGCAGCGCCGGGGTGGTGGCCACCATGGTGCGCGGGCCGACCGCGACGACCAGGTCGCTGACCTCCCAGGGTCGGACCCCGGCCTGCGCGGAACGGGACTCCTCCACGGCGACCAGCAGCGGTGCGCCGCCGGTCTCCCGCCAGCGGGTGCCGATCAGGACCGGGCTGGGCGCGCAGTCCGGCACGAGGAAGCAGTACCGGAAGGTCACCAGTTGCCGCCACTGCCCCGCCTGCCCAGCGACGTGGGTCGGCAGCCCGGACGGCTCGGCCCGCCACACCGTCACCCGGAGCGCGCGCAGTGCGGCGAAGCGGCGGCCCAGATCGGCGCGGGCGGCGGGGTCCGCGACGGCGAGGAAACCGCGCCGGTCCCCGCCGAGCAGGGCGTTGGCCTGCCGGGCGAGCTGGGCGGAGAGTTGGTCGCCCACCCGGCGGGCGGCCGCCGTGGCCGGATCGGGCGTGCGGGTGGCGGGGCGGTCCACCGTGGCGCGCTCGGCGGTGCGGTCGACCAGGCCGGCCAGCAGCGCCGCCGGCACGCCGCAGCCCACCAGCGCCAGCACCACGGCGATCGCGGTCCAGAGCGGCCAGCGGCGGCGTGAGCGTGGCTCGTCCAGCCCGTCGGTCGGGCGCGGCTCGTCCACTCCATCGGCCGGGCGCGGCTCGTCGACCCCGTCAGCCGGGCGCGGCCCGTCGCCATCGGCCGCGCGCGGCTCGTCCATCCCATCGGTCGGGCGCGACTCGTCCACCCCGTCGGTGAGGCGCGGCTCGTCATGCCCGTCGGTCACCGGCGAAGGGTACGACCAATCGGGGCGATCCGGCCAGAGCCACCCGCGCGTCGGCAGCACGCCGGCGGGCGTGCACACGCGGTACTCGCCGGCTGGGCCTACCCGGTGTCGTTCAGCCGGGCGTTGTGGCGCCGGGGCACGAGCCGTTCGAACCTTCCGCCACAGGACGGTGGCCTGCACGGACGGTGACCGGGGTGGCGTCGGAAGGGGGTGACTACTCGCCTGTCGAGCTGATGACGTGAACGACTCACGGAACGCCGACCCCGGTGGCGGTGGCGACGGACGTCGTCTCTGCCGTCCGGCAGAGCGGGCCGTCACCCGGCCGGCCGCCGGACGACAGCCACGCGCGCGTCGGGGTGGCCTGAATCGTTCACGACATCAGCTCGAAAGGGCGCGACCACCGCAGGTGGGGTGCCGGGGACGGGCCGCCCACGGGAGCCACCACCAGCGGTCGCCGTCAGCGGGTCACCCCGACAGGCGCCGGGCTCGGGCCCGCCAGCAGACACCACAGCAGGCGGGACCATGAGCCACCGACAAGCGCCGGGATCGCCCGCCAGCAGCCACCACAGCAGGCGGAACCATCAGCGACCGGCAGGCGCCGGGGTCGGACCCGCCAGCAGACACCACCGGGAGGAAGGACCACGAGCTACCCGCCGGCCCGAGCAGGCGACCAGGGCCGGTCAGGCCGGGTGACCGCCGCGGCTGAGCAGCGCCCGGTCCACGGCCCACAGGGCGACCAGACCCACCGCGAGCAACGGGTGCCCGGCGAGGGCGAGCAACACGCCGGCGGCGAGGAAGCAGGCCGCCTGGACGGCGTACTTGGCCGGCGGGGCGAGCCGGACCCGGGCCCGGGGCGAGCAGAAGACGCCCCAGACCAGCGCGATCAGCAGCGGTGCGCCGAGCCCGGCGAGCAGCCGGACGGCCAGGCCCGCGTCGAGGGTGAAGCCCCACCAGCCGGCGGCCACGAGCATCGCCACCTCCACCAGGAAGGCGATCGTCAGCAGCGCGGCCCTCATCAGGACCGCCAGTCCCGGTACGCGGTGTCCAACGCGGCCACCAGCTGGTCGAAGGACCGGTCGATGCCTCGGGGCAGGCCGAAGCCACCGGCCGCCTCCAGGGTGATGAAGCCGTGCACGGCGCTGCGGAACAGGCGGGCGGCGTCGACCGCGGCATCACCGGTCAGGCCGTACCCGCGCAGGATCGCGTAGACGGTGTCGAGGGCCCGCCGGCCGGCGGCGACGTGCTCGGGGTCGGCCGGGTCGGGCACCCGCTGCGCCGCCGGGTAGCGGCCGGGGTACCGGCGGGCGTAGTCGCGCCAGGCGGTGGCGACCGCCCGCAGCCCCTCCGCCCCGGCGCGCCCGGCGGCGGCCGAGGTCATCGCGTCGGCGAGTTCATCGACGGCCAGCGCGGCCAGCTTCTGGCTCAACGCGTCGGCGCCCTTGACGTGCTTGTAGAGGCTGGGCAGCGCGACGCCGAGCCGGCCGGCGAGCGCGGCCAGGGTCAGCCGCTCGTAACCGACCTCGTCGGCGAGGCGGGCCGCCTCGCGGACCACCGTCGACGGGGTGAGCCCGGCCCTAGGCACGCGTGGTCACCGCCAGGAACTCGACGAGCTGGGCAGCGGTGGCCGCCGGCTGGTCGGCGTGCGGGTAGTGGCCGGAGTCCGCGATCATGCGGGCTTCGGCCGTGACGAAGAGGCGGCGGGCGGCCCGGGCCTCGCCCCCAGGGTCGGCGAAGTCGGGGTCCTTCGCGCCCATCAGCACCAGCACCGGCTGCCGCACGTCGGCCGTCCGGGCCGTCCAGTGCGGGGCGACCGGCGCGACCACACCGCGGACCGCCGCCATCCGGCCGCGCAGGCCGGCGACCAGCTCCTTGCGGTACGCGGCGTCGTCGGCGGGCCGTCCACAGGGAAAGAGCGTCCGGTGGAACATGCCGAACAGCCGGGGACTGCGCAGCACCGCCGCCTGGGCCAGCCGCATCGCCGGGTTGGGCCTGGGCTGGGCGACGAACGCGCCGATCTGCACGATGCCGTTGACCAGCTCGGGCGCGTCCCCGGCGGCGAAGACGACGGCCGCCGCGCTGGACGAGCTGCCGACCAGGGTGGCCGGGCCGCCGAGGGTACGCACCACGGCCAGCAGGTCGGAGCCGACCTCGGCCGGGGCGTACGACGGCCAGTGGGCGCTGGAGTCGCCGTGCCCGCGGACGTCCACCGAGGCCACCCGGTAGCCGGCCGCGACCAGCAGCGGGATCAGGTGGCGAAAGGACCGCCGGTTCTCCCCCATGCCGTGCGCGAGGACCACCAGCGGCCCCTCGCCGTGCACCTCGTACGCGATGGTGCCGCCGTCCCGCCCCACCTGGCTAATATGCATAGCCTTAAAGCTAATAGCATTAGCCTGATCCGTCAACGGCGGACTTGACCTGAAGCCCGGTACAGCTCCGATGATCACCGCATGACGTCGACGGAAAGCCCGCACCTCCGCATCGCCCGGCCGAGCCGCGACCTCGGGGCGGCCGAGCGCTTCTGGGTCGACGGGCTCGGCCTGAGCGTGCTGTACCGGGGCGAGGCCGCCGGGCCCGGTGAGCACGACCTGGTCATGCTGGGCTGGCCGGACGCGGCCTGGCACCTGGAGCTGGTCGGCGGGGAGCACCTGGCGGTCGCGCCCCGCCCGACGGAGGAGGACCTGTTCGTGCTCTACCTGGCCGGGCCGGTCGAGGCGGACCTGGTCACGAGACTGGAACGGGCCGGCGGGACGAGAGTCTCCGCCGGCCCGTACTGGGACCGCTGGGGGGTGACGGTGGCCGATCCGGACGGCTACCGGCTGGTGCTGAGCACCCGGGGCTGGTCGAACGCCTGAGTCACTTCTTGGAGACCAGGGCCCGGCCGAAGAACATCAGGTTCGCGGGGCGCTCGGCGAGCCGGCGCATCAGGTAGCCGTACCAGTCCTCGCCGTAGGGCAGGTAGGTCCGCACGGTGTAGCCCTCGCCGACCAGCCGGGCCTGCTCCTCCGGCCGGATGCCGTACAGCATCTGGAACTCGAAGCGCTCCGGGCCGCGGTCGAACCAGCGGGCCCGGTCCTCGCCGATGGCGATCAGGCGTGGGTCGTGGGTGGCCAGCATCGGGTAGCCGTCCCCGGACATCAGCACGTTCAGGCAGCGGACGTACGACTTGTCCACCTCGCGGGCCGACTGGTACGCCACCGACTCCGGCTCCTTGTACGCGCCCTTGCAGAGCCGTACCCGGGACCCGGCGCCGGCCAGCTCGCGGCAGTCCGACTCGGTCCGCCGCAGGTACGCCTGGAGCACCGCGCCGGTGGCCGGGAAGTCCTTGCGCAGCCTGGCCAGGACGCTCAGCGTCGAGTCGGTGGTGGTGTGGTCCTCCATGTCGAGGGTGACCGTGGTGCCCGCCTCGTCGGCCGCCAGGCAGATGGCCCGCGCGTTGTCGTAGGAGAGCTGCTCGTCGAACTTCTGGCCCAGGGCGGAGAGCTTCACGCTGACCTCGGCGGGCGGGGTGAGCCCGGCGCTGGAGAGCAGCTTCAGCAGCTTGAGGTACTCGTCGCGGGTGGCGGTGGCCTGCTCGGGAGTGACGGTGTCCTCGCCGAGGTTGTCGATGGTGACCGCGAGGCCGTCGGCGACGAGTTCGCGGGTCGCGCGCAACGCGTCGTCGGTGCCGGCGCCGGCGACGAACCGGCGGACGACGTCCCGGGTGAACGGGGCCGTCGCGATGAGCCGCTCGACCTGGGTTGACCGGGAGGCGGCGAGGATGACGGAACGGAGCATGAGCCGAGCGTAACGCCCGTGCACGGCGCTCCGTCGGGGGGCGGCCGAGCCGCCGCGAGTCTCGTGACAGGTGTCCCAATGGCATCACGAGCACCGCCCGGGGGCGACGGAAGTGGCGTCGATCAGCTACAACGATGCCGTGGATGGACACCCCCGCCGCCGGCTCCGGTCGGCCTCCGTGCAGCTGGGCGCGCTCACCGCCCTGGCGCTCGCCCTCTCCGGCTGCAACATGACCTCCGACGACGACGATGACGACTGCGCCCTGGGTCCGGCCGGCGGCGGGGACACGGTCGCGCTGGCGATGCGGGTACCGGCGGTCACGACCGGCACCGCCGGCGCCGAGCCCCGGCCGGTCGCCGCGGCCCTGCCCGAGCGCGGCGGCTTCGGCACCCACCTCGCCTCCTGCGGGGGCTGAGGTGCGACGCGAGGCGGCCACCCCCCGCCCGGACTGGGACGCCACCATCCGCGAGCAGGGCCTGGTGTACGTCGACACCGAGCTGCCCGACGGCGGGACCATGTCGTACTGGGACGAGACGGCGGCGTACGCCTTCGACCTGGCCGAGGTGCTGCGGCTGGAGGAGGCCACCGAGGAGCTGCACCGGATGTCGGTGGCCGCGGCCGAGCACGTCGTCGCCCGCGGCCGGTACGCCGAGTTCGGCATCCCGGCCTGGGCGGCCGAGGCGGTCGCCCGGTCGCTGCGCGAGCGGCCGCCGACCCTCTACGGCCGCTTCGACCTCGCCTACGACGGCAGCTGGCCGCCGAAGCTGCTGGAGTACAACGCCGACACCCCCACCGCACTGGTCGAGGCGAGCATCATCCAGTGGTACTGGCTGGAGCAGACGCACCCGGACGCCGACCAGTGGAACAGCCTGCACGAGCGGCTGGTGGGCGCCTGGGCCAAGATCGGCGCCGGCCTGCACGACCGACGGGTGCACGTGACCTGGTCGAACGAGGAGGAGTCGGGCGAGGACCAGATCACCGCCGGGTACCTGGCCGAGACCGCCCGCCAGGCCGGGCTGGACGTGACGCTGCTGCCGATCCAGCACGTCGGCTGGGACGGCCGGCGCTTCGTCGACGCCGACGACCGACCGCTGACGACCTGCTTCAAGCTCTACCCGTGGGAGTGGATGCTGGCCGAGCCGTACGGGCCGGCGGCGCTGGAGCCGGGCACCCCGACCACCTGGATCGAGCCGGCCTGGAAGCTGCTGCTGTCCAACAAGGCGCTGCTCGCCGTGCTCTGGGAGCTGTACCCGGGGCACGAGTACCTGCTGCCGGCGTACCTGGACTCGCCGCGCGGGATGCCGGAGTACGTGGCGAAGCCACTGCTCGGCCGGGAGGGGGCCGCGGTGCGGATCGTCACCGGCGACACCGAGATCACCAATCCGGGCGACTACGGCGACGAGGGCTTCTGCTACCAGGAGTTCCGGGCGCTGCCGGACTTCGCCGGCAACCGTACGGTGCTGGGGAGCTGGATCGTCGACGGCGAGTCGGCCGGCGTCGGCCTGCGGGAGAGCGAGAGTCTCATCACTGACGGTTACGCGCGGTTCCTGCCGCACTACATCGACGCGCCGCGCGCCCCGTGAGTCGTCTACCGTTGGGGTCGTGAACTTCGACGCGTACGCCCGGACCGGCGTTGACCTCGTCAACGCCCGCCTGGACGACCTCGACGACCTGCGGGCCCTCTTCCCGGAAGACAACGCGTGGATGCGCGACGAGGTCGCCGAACGGGACCTGGTGATCTTCCGGCGGGCGCAGAAGCGCCTGCGCGACGTGTTCGAGTTCGGCACCTCCGGGCGGGACGTCCAGGCGGTGGCCGAGCTGAACGCCCTGCTGGAGGCGTTTCCCGTGCAGCCGCGGATCTCCGGCCACGACTCCAGCGACTGGCACATGCACGTGACCAGCCGGGGCGCGTCGGTCAGCGCGGAATACCTGGCCGGCGCGGTCTGGGGCCTGTCGGTCTGGCTCTGCGAGTACGGCAGCGCCCGGTTCGGGGTCTGCGCGGACGAGCGCTGCGGCAACGTCTACCTGGACACCTCGTCCAACTGCTGCCGCCGGTTCTGCTCGGAGCGCTGCGCCACCCGCTCCCACGTGGCCGCCCACCGGGCCCGCAAGCGCGCCGCGGTCGGCGAGCAGCAGCTCCCCGTCCCGGCCCAGGCCGACTCCCTCACCCCCGTCCCCTGACCCACCCGACCGCAGCGCTCGCGCGGCCGCCGCGGTCGATCATGGAGTTGTTGCCCCGACACGCCGAGGCGGAGGGCAACAACTTCATGATCGACGGGGAGAGGGACCCCGGTGGGTCAGGCGTCTACCGGGGAGGGGGCGGTGAGGTGGGCGCGGGCGAAGGCGAGGGCCTCGCGCAGGTCGGCCTCGCGGTCGGCGCGGCTCTTCGCGCCCCGGGTGGTGACCTCGACGGCCACCGAGCCGGTGAAGCCCCGGCCGGCCAGTGAGCGCAGCAGCTCGGCGCAGGGCTGGCTGCCGCGCCCGGGCACCAGATGCTCGTCGCGCCCCTCGCCGGTGCCGTCGCCGAGGTGCACGTGCGCCAGCCGGTCGCCCATCCGGTCGGCCATCGCCAGTGAGTCGGTGTGCGAGGCGGCGCAGTGCGACAGGTCGAGGGTGTACGAGGCGTACCCGGCCTCGGTCGGGTCCCAGCCGGGCACGTACGGCACGAACTGCCGGCCGGCCATCCGCACCGGGTACATGTTCTCCACCGGGAAGCGCAGGTCCGGGTACTCGCCGGCGATCGCGTCGAGCCCCTCGGCGAAGTTCCGGGCGTAGTCCCGCTGCCAGGTGAACGGCGGGTGCACCACCACGACCGGCGCGCCCAGGGTGGCGGCGAGCTCGGCCGAGCGGCGCAGCCGCTCCCAGGGGTCGGGGCTCCACACCCGCTGGGTCACCAGCAGGCACGGCGCGTGCACCGACAGGACCGGCACGCCGTAGTGCTCGGAGAGGCCGCGCAGCGCGCCGGCGTCCTGGCTCACGGCGTCGGTCCAGACCATCACCTCGACGCCGTCGTAGCCGAGCGCCGCGGCAAGCTGGAACGCCGCCGCGGTCCGCTCAGGGAAGACCGAGGAACTGGACAGGAGCACGGGGACGCGGGAAGTCACACCCCTCAGGGTAGCCCGACCGGTCGCCACGCTTCAGGACGAGCGGCGTCAAATGGCGCAGAACGACCGACGCGGATCACATCGGTTCGAGCTGATCCAACCGGCGGAGGATGACGCCCTCCCGCAGCGCCCACGGGCAGATGTCCAGCGCCGGGACGTCCAGGCGGCGCATCACCGCCTCGGCCACCACCGCCCCGCCGAGCAGTTGGTGCGCCCGCCCCGTGCTGACCCCCTCCAGCTCGGCGAGCTGGGCCGGCGGGATGTGCCGGATGAAGCCGAGGACCTGCTGCAGCCCGGTGCGGGTGAGGCTGCGCCGGGCCCAGAGCCCGGCCGCGGACGGCGCCGCGCCGGCCAGCCGGGCCAGCATCCGGAAGGTCTTGGAGGTGGCGACGGGGCGCTCCCAGCCCACCCCGGCGAGCTTCTCCACCACCGGGTCGAGCAGCCCGTCGACGTACTCCCGCAGCTCCTCCACCGCCTCGGCGGAGGGTGGCACCTGCCCGGCCGGGTCCACCCGCAGCCGCTCCCGGCTCAACCGCCCGGCCCCCAGCGGCAGGGAGACCGCGACGTCCGGGTCCTCGTCGATGCCGGCCGCCAGCTCCAACGAGCCGCCGCCGATGTCCATCACCAGCAGCCGCCCCGCCGACCAGCCGAACCACCGCCGCACCGCCAGGAAGGTCATCCGCGCCTCGTCGGCGCCGGAGAGCACCTCCAGCCGTACGCCGGTCTCGTCCCGGACCCGGGCCAGCACCTCGGCGGCGTTGGTGGCGTCGCGCACCGCGGAGGTGGCGAAGGCGAGCAGGTCGTCGGCGGCCATCCCGGCGGCGGCGGTACGCGCCATGCCGACCGCCTTGACCAGCCCGTCGGCGCCCTCCTCGGTCAACGCCCCGTCCGGACCGATCTGCTCGGCCAGCCGGAGCACCACCTTCTCCGAGTGCGCCGGCCAGGGGTGCGCCCCGTGGTGGGCGTCGACCACCAGCAGGTGCACCGTGTTGGAACCGACGTCGAGGACACCCAGTCGCATGCTGTCGACCCTAGGGCCAACACGTTTCCGCGGCTCGCCGGCCGGCCCCGGTCACCCCGCGTACGCTGGTCCGGGTGACGAGCCAGGTGGAACTGCACGTACTGGTGGACGACCCGAGCGACCCGCGCAGCCGTGAGGTGGAGCTGGACTTCCCGCGCGAGTGGATCGAGTTCGTCGACCCGGCCGACGAGCGGCACCTCGTCCGCGCCGACCTGACCTGGCTGTTGTCCCGCTGGACGTGCGTCTTCGGCAAGGGCTGCCACGGCATCATCGCCGGCCGGGCCAACGACGGCTGCTGCTCGCACGGGGCCTTCTTCACCGACGGCGACGACGAGAAGCGGGTCCGGGCGGCGGTCAAGCGACTCACCCCGCAGACCTGGCAGCACTTCCGCCGGGGCGTCAAGAACTGGACCGCGGACGACACGATCGACGGCAAGAACGCGGCCCGGCGCACCGCCACCCGGGACGTGGACGCGCCGTGCGTGTTCCTCAACGACGCCGACTTCCCCGGCGGTGGCGGCTGCGCCCTGCACGGTCAGGCGCTGCGCGACGGGGTGCACCCGCTGGAATACAAGCCGGACGTCTGCTGGCAGCTGCCGATCCGCCGCGAGCAGGACTGGACCAAGCGACCCGACAACACCAAGGTGCTGGTCTCCACGCTGACCGAGTTCGACCGGCGGGGCTGGGGCGCGGGCGGGCACGACCTGGACTGGTGGTGCACCTCGTCCACCGACGCGCACGTCGGCACCGAGCCGATGTACGTCTCCTACGGCCCGGAGCTGACCGCGCTGATCGGCGCGCCCGCGTACGCGAAGCTGGCGGAGCTGTGCGGTGCGCGGCTGCGCCAGGGCCAGGTCGCCCCGCACCCGGCCAGCGAGGGCTGACCGCCGAAGCTACTCCCGCGCGTGAACCGGCAGCACGACCACGCCGTCGTCGTCGCTGTGCACCTCGGCTCCCGGTGTGAAGACGCAGTTGCCGAACGACACCGGCACGTCCCGCTCGCCGGCTCCCGCCTTCGCACTCTTGCGCGGGTTGGCGCCGAGCGCCTTGATGCCGATCGGCAGGGCGGCCAGCGCGGTGACGTCCCGGACCGCGCCGTTGATCACCACCCCCGCCCAGCCGTTCGCCGCCGCGGTGCCGGCGATCAGGTCGCCCATCAGGGCGGTGTGCACCGACCCGCCGCCGTCCACCACCAGCACCCGGCCCTCTCCCGGCTCGGCGACGATCGACTTGAGCAGGGCGTTGTCCTCGAAGCAGCGGACGGTGACGGCCGGCCCGGCGAAGGCGCGGGCGGCGCCGAACTGGCGTAGCTGGGTGTCGCACGAGCCGAGCACGTCGCCGTACCGGTCGTAGAGGTCGGCGGTCGGAGTCAGCATGGTTCTTCCCTCTCTGGTCGGGGTGTCGGATCGGGGGGTGGGCCCTGGTGCAGTCCGGTCGCGGCGACGGCCGCGCCGGCCAGGCCGGCGGCGGTGCAGGCGAGCACGCCGGCCGCCCCGGCGCCGGCGGCGAGCGCGCCGGCGGCGCTCGGGATGACCACCTGACCGAGCCGGTTGCCGGTGAGGCGCAGGGACATCGCCCGGCCGCGCAACCCGGGCGGGGCGGACTCGGCCAGGAACGACATGGTCAGCGGTTGCCCGGCGCCCAGGCCCAGGCCGGAGACCGTGACCACCACCGCCATCGCCCAGAGCGGCAGGGGCGGCAGCAGCAGCCCGACGCCGGCGGCGGAGAGGGCGACGGTGCCGACCAGCAGCCGGCGCCGGCCGACGGCGGCGACCAGCCGGCCCAGCAGCAGCCGCGAGGCCATCGACGCGACCGCCCGCAACCCCAGCAGTACGCCGATCGAGCCGGCGGCGATGCCCCGCTCGGCACCGAGGGCCGGCAGGTAGACCAGGGTGATGTCGACCGCCGCCAGGACGACGCAGCTGACCGCGAGGGCGCGCACCAGTCCGGGCTGGCGGAGCAGGCCGGCCAGTCCGCCGGCGGCCGGACCCGCCGCCTGCCGGTGGTGCGCCGAGGGGCGGAGGAACGCGGCGGCGACCAGCAGTGGCAGGGTGAGCGCGGTGGCGCCGAGGAAGATCGCCCCGGTGTCCGGGATCGGGCGGTCCCCGCCGAAGACCACGATCAGGCCGGGTCCCAACGCCTGGCCGAGCGAGGCGGCGAAGGTGTAGTAGCCGAAGGCCGCGTCGTACCGGTCCGCCGGGGTGCGGTTGGCGACCAGGGCCTGCTGGCCCACCACCGCGCAGAGGTGGCCGGTGCCGAGCACCATGCTGGCCACGACCAGGCCGGCGACTGAATCGGCGAAGAGCACGAAGCAGGCGCCGGCGGCGGCGAGCAGGCCCGACCCGGCCAGCACGATGCGGCGTTCGCCGAACCGGTCGACCGCGTGGCCGGAAGGGACCGCCAGCACCAGCGGCACGACGGCGAAGCTGGCCCCGAGCACGCCGAGCCAGGCCGCCGGCACGTCCAGGTCCAGGGCCCGGTACGCGGACGCCGGGCGGAGCATGAAGGTGACCGCCTGCACCACGATGGTGTGCGCGAGCAGCAGGCCCGTCTGGGTACGCAAGGGGACCCCGGTCAGCCCGGGATCCCCGTGCCTGACGCGCGACATCCCACTCAGTCGGCCTTCACGGCGAGCACCGGGCAGGGCACCCGGAGCAGGATCTCCTGCGCGGTCGACCCCATGATCAGCTTGCCCACCGGGGTGCGGTGCCGGATGCCGATCACCACCAGCGAGATCTCCTCCGCCTCGGCGATCTCGGCGATCTCCTCGGCCGCGTCCCGGCCCCGCACCAGCTGCCGGACGGTGTGCGGCACCCCGTCGGCGGTCAGCTCGCGGACCACCCGGGCCAGGTCGCCCTCCTGGGCGAAGCGCGGGTCGACGTAGGCGTCGCCGCGCGAGGTGTTCACCACCAGCACCGGCTCGTCGCGGAACCGGGCCTGCTCGACGGCGGCCCGCAGGGCCGCCTCACCCAGGGCCGAGGGGACGTACCCCACCAGCACGGTCATCGGGTCACCAGCCTTTCCCGAACTCCCCGGACGACGAAGCGGCCGAGCACCGGCCAGAGCAGCACCACCAGGACCACGGCGTAGATCGTCCAGGACACCCACCCGCCGAGCAGGCCGTGCAGCTCGCCGCCGGAGAGCTGCAACGCCCGCCGGCCCTGGAGCTCGGCGCGCGGGCCGAGGATCACCCCGACGATCAGCGGCAGGATCGGCAGGCCGAACCGCCGCATGCCGAACCCGAGCAGGCCGAGGGTGAGCAGCAGGAACAGGTCGAACGGCTGGGCGTTGACGGCGTACGCGCCCATCGAGGCGAAGAAGAGGATCCCGGCGTAGAGGTACGGGCGGGGTATCCGCAGCAGCCGCGCCCAGGCGGGCGCGAGCGGCAGGTTCAGCACCAGCAGCAGCAGGTTGCCCACGAAGAGGCTGGCGATCAACGTCCAGACCAGACCGGACTCCCGCTCGAAGAGCAGCGGGCCGGGCTGGATGCCGTACTGCTGGAAGGCGGCCAGCATCACCGCGGCGGTGGCGTTGGTGGGGATGCCGATCGCCAGCATCGGCACCAGCGTGCCGGCGGCGGAGGCGTTGTTGGCCGCCTCCGGGCCGGCGACGCCCTCGATCGCGCCCCGGCCGAACTCCTCCGGGTGCTTCGTGAGCTTCCTCTCCGTCGTGTACGAGAGGAACGTCGGGATCTCCGCGCCGCCCGCCGGGAGCGCCCCGAACGGGAACCCGAACGCGGTGCCGCGCAGCCACGGCTTCCAGGACCGCTTCCAGTCCTGCTTCCCCATCCACGGCCGCCCGACCGGGATCACCTCGGCGGCGCGGCGGCGCAGGTGCGCGGCGATCCAGAGGGCCTCACCGACGGCGAAGATGCCGACCGCCACCACGACCACGTCGATGCCGTCGGCGAGCTGCGGGATGCCGAAGGTGAGCCGCTGCTGACCGGTCTGGTCGATCCCGACCACGCCGATCACCAGGCCGATCAGCAGGGAAGCGAAGCCGCGGACCCGGGAGGCGCCGAGCACCGCGGTGACCGCCACGAACGACAGCAGCATCAGCGCGAAGTAGTCCGGCGCGCCGAGGCTGATCGCGAACTGCACCACCGGCGGGGTCACCACCACCAGCAGCAGGGTGGCGATGGTGCCGGCGACGAACGAGCCGATCGCGGCGGTGGCCAGCGCCTGCGCCGCGCGTCCCGCCTTCGCCATCTTGTTGCCCTCGATCGCGGTCACCACGGAGGACGACTCGCCGGGGGTGTTCAGCAGGATCGAGGTGGTCGAGCCGCCGTACATGCCGCCGTAGAAGATGCCGGCGAACATGATGAACGCCTGGGTGGGCTCCATCCCGTAGGTGACCGGCAGCAGCAGCGCCACGGTCATCGCCGGGCCGATGCCGGGCAGCACGCCCACGGCGGTGCCGATGGTCACCCCGAGCAGCGCGATCAGCAGGTTCATCGGGGTCACCACGTTGGCGAACCCGTCGAGCAGGTTTCCGAGGTTGTCCATCACAGGATCCCTTGCAGCACGCCCGCGGGCAGGTTCACGCCGAGCCCGATGGCGAACGTGTAGAAGGTGATCAACGACAGCGCGACGGCGATCAGCAGGTTGCGCACGTGGTGCCGGTTGCCCAGCGCGAAGGCCGAGCCCCAGAAGAGCAACGTCCCGCTGATCACCCAACCGAGCCGGTCGATGAGCACCGCGTTGACGACGAAGGCGCCGATCAGCAGCAGTACCGTCCGCCAGTCGATCGGGGTGGTCAGGTCGACGTCCTCGCCGGCCTCCGGCTCACCGCGGCCGCCGCGGGCCACGTCCACCGCGTAGATCGCGGCGACGATCAGCAGCAGCACACCGAGCAGGATCGGCACCGGCTTCGGGCCGATCGGGTCGGCGGTGCTGATCGCCTGCCCGGTGCGGGCCGCGTCGACGATGACCAGCCCGCCGACCACGGCGAGAAACGCGCAGACCGCGTACTGGGCCCGGTCGCGGGCCGGCGTCGCCGCCGGCCCGGTCGCCGCGTCGGGCAGGGTGGGCCCGTCCGACGCGGCCTCCGCCTCCGCCGCCCCGACCGGCGTACCCGTGGCGTCCGGCCCGGGGGTGGCCGGCGCGGTGCCCGACGTCGCCGGGTCCGGACCGGTCGGCTGTCCCGGCACCGGCGGGGTCGCCGGTCCGGTGGCGGCGCCCGGGCGGGGCGGCGGATCGCCGCCCCGGTCCGGTCGGCTCGTCCTGCCGCTCATGCCAACCCGAGCTGCTTGAGCAGGTCCGCCACCGACTTGTCCTGCTCGGTGAGGAAGGTGGCGAACTGGTCTCCGGTGACGAAGGCGTCGGTCCAGCCCCGCTTGGCCAGCTCGGCCTTCCACTCGTCGGACTCGTGCATCTTCGTCAGCGCGTCGATCCAGACCTTCTTGTCGGCGTCGCTGATGCCGGGCGGCGCGACGATGCCCCGCCAGTTGGTGAAGACCAGGTCGATGCCGGCGGACTTGAGCGTCGGCACGTCCTTGAGCGCGTCGATCGGCGCCTCGCTGGTCACCGCGAGGACCCGGAGCTGGCCGGCCTCGACCTGGTCGAGGAACTCGCCGAAGCCGCTGGCGCCGAAGGCCACCTTGCCACCGAGCACGGCCGGCAGCAGCTCGCCGCCGCCGTCGTACGAGACGAAGTTGACCTGGCGCGGGTCGATACCGACGGTCTGGGCGAGCTGCATCGGCAGCAGGTGGTCCGGGCCACCGGGCGAGGAGCCCCCGCCGACGGCGATCCCCTTCGGGTTGGCCTTCCAGGCGGTGACCAGATCCTGGATCGTCTTGTACGGGGAGTCCTTCGGCACCACGATGGCGCCGGCCTCCTCGATCAGCTTCGCCAGCGGGGTGGTCTGGGTCAGCGTCGCCTTGGACTTGGAGGTGTAGGAGGCACCGACCACGCCCAGCCCCATCTGCATGGCGAGCTTGCCGTTGCCCTTCTCGTTGACGGTGCGCTGGAGGCCGACCGTGCCGCCCGCGCCGGGCAGGTTGAAGACCTGCACCCCGGTGGCGATCTTGGCGTCCTCCATCACCTTGGCCGCGGTACGGGCCGTGGTGTCGTACCCGCCGCCGGGGGTGTTCGGCACCATCAGCCGCAGCCCGGTGGCCGGCTTGCCGTCACCGCCGCCGGACGAGCCCTCGTTCTTGTCGGCGGTGGCGCCGCACGCGCCCAGCGCCAGCGCCGTGGCGGCGGCGACGCCCACGACCAGCAGTTTTCTCCGAGTTGCCATCATGTTTCTCTTCCATTTCGAAGGAGTCCGGCGGCAAGATGATGGCCCCCGGGCGGATCCCCTGTCTGCCTTCTGTCACCAGCGGAAATTGAGGTCTTTGTGGTCGCGGTCACGCCCCGCCGTACCCTGGCCGGGCAGTTGCTCGTACTCCAGCTCGCGATCATCGTGGTCGTGCTGGTGGCGGTGGCCGCCGTCTCGCTGGCCCAGTCCGCGGCGACCTTCAACCGGGTGGAGGGGCGGCGGGTGGCCGCCCTCGGCGAGGAGCTCGCCGGCAGCCCGTTGCTGCGCGACCGGCTCAACCAGCCGGCGCCGGCGGAGCTGGTCGCCCCGCTGGTGCAGAACGCGCTGAACCGGTCCGGGGTGACCTCGGTGACCGTGGCCGACGCCCGGGGGCGGGTGGTCAGCTCCACCGACCCGACGCTGGTGGGGAGCCGGCTCGTGCTCGGCGACCCCGACGTGGCGCGGGGCCGGGCCTGGTCCGGCGAGCTGGAGGTCGGCGGCTCCCGGGAGCTGGTGGCCCAGGTGCCGGTGCTCGGGGCTCGTGAGTACAACCTCGGCCGGCACCTCGGGGTGGTGATGATCGGCGAGGCCGCGCCGACCTGGTCGAAGCGGCTGGTCGGCGCCTCGTCGTACCTCTTCACGTACCTGGGCATCGCCAGCCTGCTGGGGGTGGCCGGCTCCTGGCTGCTGGCCCGGCGGATCAAGCGGCAGACCCTGGGCCTGGAGCCACGGGAGATCGCCGGCCTGGCCGAGCACCGGGAGGCACTGCTGCACGGCCTCGCCGAGGGGGTGGTCGCCCTGGACCCGCAGCTGCGGATCACTCTGGTCAACGCGGTCGGCCGGCGGCTGCTCGACCTGCCCGAGGACTGCCTGGGCCGCAGCCTCGCGGACCTGAGGATCTCCGGCCGGTTGCGGGACGTGCTGGCCGGCGCCGACAGCGACCCGGAGGCCCGGGACGAGGTGGTCGTGCGCGGCGGCCGGGTGCTGGTGATGAACCGGATGACGGTGACCAAGGACGGCCGCCGGCTCGGCTCGGTGACCACCCTGCGCGACCGCACCGAGCTGGCCCGCCTGGAGCAGGAGATCGGCTCGTTCCGCAGCACCACCGAGCTGCTGCGCGCCCAGACCCACGAGTTCGCCAACCAGCTGCACACCATCTCGGGGCTGATCCAGATCGGTGAGCACGACGAGGTGGTCCGGTACGTCGACGCGCTGAGCCGGCACCGGGCCTCGCTCGACCTCACCGTCACCAGCCGGATCCACGACACGGCGGTGGCGGCGCTGCTGATGGCGAAGTCGGCGCTGGCCGCCGAGCGCCGGGTGGAGCTGCGGATCTCCGAGCGGACCGGCCTGGACCGGCTGGAGCCAGCGGTCGCCGCGGACGTCGCGACGGTGCTGGGCAACCTGGTCGACAACGCCGTCGAGGCGGTGGCCGGCGGCCGGGAGGGTCCGACGCCGTCGGCGGCCGGCGCTTCGGACGACGCCGGGCCGGGCGGTGGCGACGTGCCGGACCGGCCGGCCTGGGTGGAGGTCGAGCTACGCCGGGACGCCTCCTCGGTGGAGATCGTGGTCCGCGACTCCGGCCCGGGGATCGCCCCGCAACTGGCCCAGGAGGTCTTCACCCACGGCTTCACCACGAAGGCGGCCCGGGGCGGCGAGCGGGGCATCGGGTTGGCACTCACCCGGCTGGTCTGTCACCGTCGCGGCGGCGAGGTGGCGGTGACGAACACCGAGGAGGGCGCGATGTTCACGGCCCGGATGTCGGTGACCGGCACGCTGGAGGGGGTCCGGTGATCGACGTACTGGTGGTCGACGACGACTTCATGGTGGCCCGGATCCACCGGGGCTTCGTCGAGCGGATCGACGGCTTCCGGGTGGTGGGCACGGCCAGCACCGGCGAACAGGCGATCGCCGCCGTCGACGAGCTCCGCCCCGACCTGGTGCTGCTCGACCTCTACCTGCCGGACATGTTCGGCCTGGACGTGGTGACCCGGCTGCGGGCCGCCCGGCACGACTGCGACGTACTGGTGATCAGCGCGGCCCGGGAGGCCGAGGCGGTACGTCGGGCGGTCCGCTACGGCGCGGTCAACTACCTGCTCAAGCCGTTCGGTTTCGACGAGCTGCGGACCCGGCTGGAGCAGTACGCCGCCCGGCGCAACGCGCTGCGCGCCACGGTGGTGAGCGACCAGGCCGACGTCGACCGGGTGCTCTCCCGCAGCGGCGCGCACATCGCCACCTCGGCGCTGCCCCGGGGCCTCAGCGCCGAGACCGCCGAGCTGGTCGAACGCACCCTGCGAGGACACTCGGGGACGTTCTCCGCCGCCGAGTGCGCCAACGCGGTGGGCATCTCCCGGGTCAGCGCCCGGCGTTACCTGGAGCACTTCGCCGACACCGGGCGGGCGGAGGTCAACCTCCGGTACGGCTCCGCCGGCCGCCCGGAGCGTCGCTACGGCTGGGTCTCCTGACGGCCTACGGCTCGAACTTGTAGCCGAGGCCGCGCACGGTGACGATGAACCGCGGCGCGGACGGCTCCGGCTCGACCTTCGAGCGCAGCCGCTTGACGTGCACGTCCAGCGTCTTGGTGTCGCCGACGTAGTCGGCGCCCCAGACCCGGTCGATGAGCTGCCCCCGGGTGAGCACCCGGCCGGCGTTGCGCAGCAGCAGCTCCAGCAGCTCGAACTCCTTCAGTGGCAGCTGGACCGCGGCGCCGTCGACGGTCACCACGTGCCGCTCGATGTCCATCCGGACCGGGCCGGCGGCCAGCGTCGGCGCGCCCGACTCGGTCACTTCGGGGCTCTGCCGGCGCAGCACCGCCCGGATCCGGGCCACCAGCTCCCGGGGCGAGTACGGCTTGGTGACGTAGTCGTCGGCCCCGAGCTCCAGGCCGACCACCTTGTCGATCTCACTGTCCCGGGCGGTGACCATGATGATCGGCACGTGCGAGCGCTGCCGCAGCTGCCGGCAGACCTCCGTCCCGGACATCTCGGGGAGCATCAGGTCGAGCAGGACGATGTCCGCGCCGGTCCGGTCGAACTCGGTGAGGGCGGAGGGTCCCGTCGCGGCGACGGACACCTCGAAACCCTCCTTGCGGAGCATGTACGACAGGGCGTCGGAGAACGACTCCTCGTCCTCGACCACCAGAACGCGGCTCAACGGTGCTTCCTCTCGTGCGGTCAGACCTGGCGAAGCTCGGCCGGGCCGGCCTCGATCCCAGTCGACGGCAGTATCGTGTCCAGGTCGGCCGGGGGGCTGGCCGGTAACCGGAGGGTGAACGTCGAGCCCCCTCCAAGAGTGCTCGCCACCTCCACCCGGCCGCCATGGTTGCTGGCGATGTGTTTGACGATGGCCAGGCCGAGGCCGGTGCCACCGGTGGAGCGGGAGCGGGCCTGGTCGGCCCGGTAGAACCGTTCGAAGATCCGGTCCACCTCGTTGGGGGCGATGCCGATGCCCTGGTCGGTGACGGCGATCTCGACGTGTTCCTCGTCGGTGCGGGTGGCGACCCGGACGGTGGTGCCCTCGCCCGAGTAGTTGATCGCGTTCTCCACCAGGTTGGCCACGGCGGTGGCGATCTGGGCGTCGCTGCCGTACACGGTCAGCCCCTTCTGGCCCTCGGTCACCACCTGGATCTGCCGGGCGGCGGCCGTGGTCCGGGTGCGGTCGAGCACCTCGGCGACCACCCAGTCGACCGCGACCGGCTCCGGCGCGGGTTGCGGCTCCGCGCCCTGCAGCCGGGTCAGCTCCAGCAACTCCTGCACCAGCCGGCCCAGCCGGGTCGACTCGTGCTGGATCCGCTCGGCGAAGCGGCGGGCGGCGACCAGGTCCTCGGAGAGGTCCGGCGCGGCCGCCCCGGCGGGTTCGGTGGCGTCGAGCAGCGCCTCGGCGAGCAGTTGCAGCGCCCCGATGGGGGTCTTCAGCTCGTGGCTGACGTTGGCGACGAAGTCCCGGCGGACCCGGGCCAGCCGGTGCGACTCGGTGACGTCGGCGGCCTCGATCGAGATGTAGCCGGCGCCGAGCCCCATCGCCCGCAGGTGCACCCCGAGCGGGTTCACGCCGGGGTTGTCGCGGCCGCGCGGCAGGTCCAGCTCGATCTCGCGCCGCACGCCGGTGCGGCGCACCTGCCCGGCGAGGGTACGGATCAGCGGGTGGGCGGCGATCGAGCCGGGCGTGGCGCCGGTGCGGAGCAGGCCCATCGCCCGGGCGGCCGGGTTGACCAGCACCGGCACGTCGTCCGGGTCGAGCACGACCACGCCGGCGCGCAGTGAGTCGATCGTCTTGCGGCCGAGCCCGGTGAGGCGGCCCTGCTGGTCGTCGGGAATCACGAGCCTCCCTGAGCTCCAGCGGGAGCCACCGCTCCCCGACGACGCCGCCCGGCGCCGCCACTCGCGGACGGCCCCGGACAGCAGCAGACCGGCAACCAGGCCGGTCGCCAGCGCCACGGCCACCACGACCGCCACCACCCATTCCACCCGGCGATCGTAGGGTCATTGTTAACCTGGCTATCGCCCATAACGGGACGAATCATCCTCACTTCCGCAGAAGTTCACTCGCGGGTCCCGCGTCGTTCACCGGAGTTCACCTCCGGTCCGCTCCCCCCGCCTACGGTTGGCGCGCACCGCTCGACCCGTATGCCGGACGCCCCTGCCCCGGGGCCGGCGGCACCGACCCCAGGAAGTGACGATGCGCGACGAGTTCCGGGCCGACCTGCAGATTGTCAGCCAGCTGCTGGTGGACATGGCGGAAGGGGTCCGCGCCGCGATGCGCCAGGCCACCCGCGGCCTGCTCACCGCCGACCGCGAGGCGTCCGAGGCCGTGATCGCGCGGGACGCCGAGATCGACGACCTCTACCGGCACGTCGAGGAGCGGGTCTGCGACCTGCTCGCCCGGCAGGCGCCGGTCGCCTCCGACCTGCGGGCCATGATCACCGCACTGCACGTCGCGGCGGACCTGGAGCGGATGGGCGACCTGGCCGACCACGTGGCCAAGACGGCGCTGCGCCGGCACCCGTCGCCGGCGGTGCCGGCCGAGCTGCGGCCGGTCTTCACCGACATGGCTGGCATCGCCGACCGGATGGCGGAGAAGATCGGCACGGTGCTGGCGAAGCCCGACGCCGACCTCGCCGCCGAGCTGGACCGCGACGACGACGCCATGGACGACCTGCACAAGAGCCTGTTCGGCGTGCTGCTCGGCGACGACTGGCCGTACGGGGTGGAGACGGCGATCGACGCCACCCTGCTCGGCCGCTTCTACGAGCGCTTCGCCGACCACGCGGTGAACGCCGGCGAGCACGTGGTCTACCTGATCACCGGCCAGAGCACGCCCTCGGCGAGCTGACCCGGGCGACGACGAAGGCCCCCGGCGGACCGGGGGCCTTCGTCGTGGCGTCAGCGGCCCTGGTTGGCCACTGCGGCGGCGGCGGCCTTGGCGGCGGCCGGGTCGAGGTAGGTGCCGCCCAGGGTGTGTGGGCGCAGCTGGGCGTCGAGGTCGTAGCGCAGCGGGATGCCGGTGGGGATGTTCAGCTTGGCGATCGCCTCGTCGCTGATCTGGTCGAGGTGCTTGACCAGGGCGCGCAGCGAGTTGCCGTGCGCGGCCACCAGCACCGTACGGCCGGCCAGGATGTCCGGCACGATCGAGTCGTACCAGTACGGCAGCATCCGCTCGACGACGTCCTTGAGGCACTCGGTGCGCGGCATCAGCTCAGTCGGCAGCAGCGCGTAGCGCGGGTCGCCGACCTGCGAGAACTCGTCGTCATCGGCGATCGGCGGCGGCGGCGTGTCGTACGAGCGGCGCCAGAGCATGAACTGCTCCTCGCCGTACTCCTCCAGGGTCTGCTTCTTGTTCTTGCCCTGGAGGGCGCCGTAGTGCCGCTCGTTGAGCCGCCACGACCGGCGCACCGCGATCCAGTGCCGGTCGGCGGCGTTGAGCGCCAGCTCGGCGGTGCGGGTCGCGCGGCGCAGCACGCTGGTGTGCACCACGTCGGGCAGCAGGTCGTGCTCGCGCATCAGCTCGCCGCCGCGCCGCGCCTCGTTCTCGCCCTTCTCGGTCAGGTCGACGTCCACCCAGCCGGTGAAGAGGTTCTTGGCGTTCCAGTCACTCTCGCCGTGCCGCAGCAGGACCAGCGTCCCGACGGTGGGCCCCTCGCTCGCAGTCATGCCGATCATCCTGCCGCACCCCGCCGGTGGACACGCGGTTGGTGGCCGTGACGACCACCACGTGGAAAAACCGATGACCCGCGTTCCGGGCCGACACTAGGTTGTAAGGCGCTTAGAACTTGGCGGTCATTACCGAAGCGGGGGCGCGGGCGTGCGGACGGTGCGAAGTTGGTTCCGGGACACCACCGGAGGGCTGCCGAGGACCTTCTGGTACCTCTGGACCGGCACCCTGATCAACCGGCTCGGTTCGTTCGTCCTGGTCTTCCTCGCCATCTACCTCACCAAGGAACGCGGCTTCTCCCCCACCCAGGCCGGCCTGGTGCTGGGCCTGTGGGGCGTCGGCGGCGCGGTCGGCACCACCGTCGGTGGCACGCTCACCGACCGCTGGGGACGGCGGCCCACGCTGCTCACCGCGCACCTCGGCGCGGCCACCATGATGCTCGCGCTCGGCTTCGCCCGGCCGCTCTGGGCGGTGGCCACGGGCGCGCTGCTGCTCGGCATGTTCGCCGAGGCGGCCCGGCCGGCGTTCGGCGCCATGATGATCGACGTGGTGCCGGAGAAGGACCGGTTGCGCGCCTTCTCGCTGAACTACTGGGCGATCAACCTCGGCTTCGCCTGCGCCGCGGTGCTCGCCGGGTTCGCCGCCCAGGCCGGCTACCTGCTGCTCTTCGTGGTCGACGCGGCCACCACCGTGGTCACCGCACTGATCATCTTCACCCGGGTGAAGGAGACCCGCCGGGTCTCGGCCGCCCCGGCCCGCCCCGGCGGCGCCGTCCCGCTCGGCGCGCTGCGCACCATCGCCGCCGACCGGGTCTTCCTGGGCTTCGTGGCGCTGAACCTGTTCGCCGCGCTGGTCTTCCTCCAGCACATCTCGATGCTGCCGATCGCGATGGGCGACTCGGGCCTCAGTCCCGCCACCTACGGCTCGGTGATCGCGCTCAACGGTGTGCTGATCGTCGTCGGGCAGCTCTTCGTGCCCCGGCTGATCAGGGGGCGCAGCCGGTCGCACGTGCTCGCCCTGGCCTCGCTGGTGATGGGCGTCGGCTTCGGCCTGACCGCGTTCGCCGACGCGGCCTGGTTCTACGGCCTCACCGTGCTGATCTGGACCCTCGGCGAGATGCTCAACTCGCCGTCCAACGCCACCCTCATCGCCGAACTCTCCCCCGACCGGCTGCGCGGCCGCTACCAGGGCGTCTTCTCGCTGTCCTGGCAGATCGCCGGGGCGGTCGCGCCGGTCCTCGGCGGCCTGGTCCGGGAACGGGCCGGCAACACCGAACTCTGGCTCGGCTGCGCCGCCATCGGCGCGCTGATGGCGGTGGCCCACCTGGTCTCCGGGCCGGCCCGCGAGCGGCGGGCCGCCCAGCTCCGGCCGGCGACGCAGCCGGTCACGCCGGTCACCGCCGTCCGGCAGCCGGCCCCCCAGGCGGCCGAGGCCGCCGCCACCGCCCCGGCCGAGCCGGTCACGGCCCACACCCCTTCCTGAGTACGCCGACCGCCGGCACCCCGACCGGGCACGCGGACCGGCCGAGGCCGCTGCCGCCCGCCCGGCGGCCTTCCGAGCTCGGACGAGGCAGGGCGCCCTGCGGGCCCTTTCGAGCTGATGACGTGAACGAATCAAGCCCGTCGGACCGGGAGCCCGAGTCGTTGGCGACATCAGCTCGACAGGACCTCCCACCACCGTCCGCCTCCGGCCCGCCCGAACCGTGCGGTAACCCGGGACACCGCTGGCGGTGCGCTGGTGATCACCGACACGGTGGCGCGGTCGGGCGGGGCTGCATACGGTCGGGGACGGATCGGTTAACAAGGTTTCTGGAGGACGGGTGCGCGGGTTGCGGCGCTGGTGGGACGGAACTGCCGGCGGTCTGCCCGCCACCTTCTGGTACCTCTGGGCGGGGCTGCTGGTCAACCGGGCCGGCGCCTTCGCGGTGCTCTTCCTGTCGCTCTACCTCACCGCGGCGCGCGGGGCCAGCGAGTCGCTGGCCGGCGCGGTGGTCGGTGCGTACGGGGCGGGCGGGGCGGTCGGGGTGCTGCTCGGCGGGGTGCTGGCGGACCGCTGGGGCCGGCGGGCCACCCTGGTCGCCGCGCACCTGGCGGCGGCGGGGCTGATGGTGGGGCTGGCGTTCAGCCGGCACCTCGCGGTGATCGCGGCGCTGGCCGCGCTGGTCGGGATCGCGCACTCGATGCCGAGCCCGGCCTTCGTCGCGGCGATCGTGGACGTGGTCCCCGAGCACCGCCGCTCCCGCGCGTTCAACCTTCAGTTCTGGGCGTTCAACCTCGGCATGGCGGTGGCCTCGCTGCTGGCCGGGCTGCTGGCCGAGGCGAGCTTCCTCGCGCTCTTCCTGGTCGACGCCGTCGCCACCCTGGCCGCCGCCGTGCTGATCGCCTGGAAGGTTCCGGAGACCCTGCCCCACGGCCGCACCGGACCGGTGGGGAGCCGCCCGGACCAGGCCGGGGCCGGGCGGACTGCGGGCGAGCCGGTGGCCGCGGGCGCCGGGCGGTCCCGGCCGCCGGGGCTGCACACCGCGCTGACCGACCGGACCTTCCTGGTCTTCGTCGGGCTCACCTTCGTGCTGGCCGTGCTCACCATGCAGACCTCGACGATCATGCCGCTGGCGATGCGCGCGGACGGCCTGAGCCCGTCGGCGTACGGGACGGTCGTGGCGCTGGGCGGTGCGCTGATCGTGGTGGGGCAGCTCTTCGTACCCGGGCTGATCGACCGGCGTCGGGCGCACCGGGTGCTGGCCCTCTCCACCGGCCTGCTCGCGGTGGGGTTCGGTGCGCTGGCCGTCGCCGACCAGCTCTGGGTCTACCTGGCCGCTGCGGTGGTCTGGACGGTCGGCTCGATGCTGGCCGCGCCGCCGAACGCGCAGATCAACGCCGACCTGGCCCCACCCGAGCTGCGGGCGCGCTACCAGTCGGTGTTCTACCTGACCTTCCCGGCGGCGTCCTTCGTCGCGCCGACGCTGGGCGGGGTGAGCCTGCAGTACCTCGGGGAGCGGCACTGGCTGGTGGTGGCGGCCCTGGGTCTGCTCGCCGCGGGCGGGCACCTGCTGGCGGGGCCGAGCCGGGAGCGCCGGGTGGCGGCGCAACGGGTGGCCGCCCCGGCGCGGGCCTCGCAGCCGGTGGGCTGACGGCAGAACGCCCACCACGACGGTGGTCGTGATGGGCATCCGCACCGCTTGCCCGGCGGCGGCGGGCGACACTCACCCCCGTAAGCGTCGCCCGCTCGCGCCGCCGGTTCCACGGGTGGCACCGTCCCCCAACGATGTGCTCCACCCGCTTCTTTGCGCCTCACTCGGTGCTCGGATCTGATCGATCCGCCGCTCCCCCGAACGGTTCCGAGCGTGGCGCGGTGCAATAAAGTTAGTTCGCCCGGTTTCCGGATTCAACCCGGATCGCTGTCTCGCCGGTCACAGCGCCGGCGTGGCGTCCGACACCCCTGCTCCGGGCCTCGCAACGGTCAACACGGCGTACCCGGCGGCCATTCCCGTAAACACCTCAGGCGTCCTCCCGATCGGGTGACTCCGTCCGGAAGAAGTTGCTCTGCCGACCGTCGCGCAGCTGCTCCTGGTAGATGAGGTTCAGCCGGCGCGTGTCGAAGGTCCGGAACCAGTCGTCCCAGCTGATCACCTGGACCCGGCTGCTCTCCCGGTAGCCCGGGATCTCGAAGGTCAGCACCCCCGGCCGGCCCTCGCGCTCGGTGCCGGCGATGGTCGCCGGTTGGGCGCCACGGGCCCGCGCCCAGTTCTGGATCACCTCGTGGTTGCTGGTGACCAGGCTGCGGCCGGGGCGCTCGGGGCGGTCCGCCGGGGAGGAGATCACCTGCGACGACCGTACCGACCGGGAACTGGACCGGCCGGTCCGTACGCCGGTGGTCCGGGCCGGGGCGGCCGCGCCGACTGCGGCCGGCGGGGCGATGACCCGCTGGGCGGGCGTGGCCCCGGCCTTCGCCGGCGTGGCCTTCGCCCGAGCCCCGGCCTTCGCCGGCGCGGCCTTCTTCGCCGGTGCGGTCTTCTTCGCGGGCGCGGCCTTCGCGCGAGCGCCCGCCTTGGCCGGCGCGGCCTTCGCCCGGGCGCCCGCCTTCGCCGGCGCGGCCTTCTTCGCCGGGGCCTTCTTCGCCGGGGCCGTCCTGGCGCGAGCGCCGGCCTTCGCCGGGGCCGCCTTGGCGCGGGCGCCCGCCTTCGCCGGGGCCGTCTTCTTCGCCGGCGCGGCCTTCGCGCGAGCGCCCGCCTTCGCGGGCGCGGCCTTGGCTCGGGCCGCCTTGGCCGGTGCCGCCTTCGCCCGGGCGGTGGTCGCCTTCCGGGCCGCCGGGGCGGCCTTGCGGGCCGGCGCCGCCTTACGGGCGGGGGCCGGCGCGGCCTTCGCCCGGGCGGTCGTGGTCTTCCGAGCACCCGGCGTCTTCTTCGCGGCGGCGGCCTTCGTCGCGCCGGCCTTCTTGGCGGGCGCCCGGCCCGCCGGGCCGGTGGTGCGCCGGGCCGCGGCGCCGGGGCGGCCCTCGGACCGCAGGGTCCGCGCGAGCGTCTTGACCAACTCGGGCTTGCGCAGAGCGGAGATGCCGGAGACACCGCGACGCCGCAACTGCCCCCGGATGTCGTCGACCCGCATCCGCGAGATCTCCGACTCCGAGATCCCCGGAGTGTTCGGCGTCTGGTTGCCCGCCTGCTGTTTTGTCCTGGTCGCAGTTCCGCCGCGACCTGAGCTGTTCCGCTGAGCCATCGCACGCTCCTCGACAGTCCGTCTCGGCCTGCGGCGGGTCCCGTTTCGCCGCACCGCAGCGGTGCGGCATACCCGTCAGGACCGGTCCGAACCTCCGGCGGACGGCTCGAAAAGGTGGGCGAAGGCGGCGAGGTTGGCGGTGGACTCGCCCCGCTTGACCCGCCACTCCCACTCCCGGCGGATCGAGCTGCCGAAGCCGATCTCCAGCATCGTGTCGAACGACTCGTCCGCGTAGGTGAGCACCGCGCCGAGCAGCCGGTCCAGCTCGTCGGCGTCGATCCCGGCCAGGTTGACCCGACCGGTGAGGTAGACGTCGCCCACCGCGTCGATGGAGAACGAGACGCCGTACATCCGGGCGTTGCGCTGCAGCAGCCAGGCCCACAGCTCCTCGCGCCGCTCGTCGGGCTGGCGCATCACGAACGCCTCGACCCGCAGCGCGTGCTCACCGACGATCAGGTTGCAGACCGTCTTGAGCTTGTGCGTGCCGGGCAGGGTGACCGCGTAGGAACCCTCGCCGGTCGACTCCCAGTCCAGCTCACGCTCGGTGCAGACGGACTCGATCAGGGCGGCCAGGTCGCTCTTCGCGCTCATCGCACCCACTCTACGGGCGCCCGCCGGTACGCACCGGACGCGCGGCAGTGGCCGGGGTCACCAGGAACAGGACAGCGCCGGGTCCCCGGCGAGCTGGGCGGCCAGCCGGCCCCGGTGCTCGGCGATCGCCTCCCCGTAGACAGCGAGCAGGCCGGAAACCGTGCGCTGCCAGGAGAAGTTGCGGGCGTGCCGGGCCGCGCCCGCCGCCAGGTCGGCCCGCAGCGCCCGGTCGGGCAGCAGGCGGGCGAGCGTAGCGGCCCAGTCGGCCGGGTCGTGGCCGTCGACGAGCACCCCGCTGACCCCGTCGCGCACGGCGGTGACCAGACCACCGACTGCGGCCGCGACGACGGGCGTACCGCAGGCCTGCGCCTCCAGGGCGACCAGCCCGAACGACTCGTTGTACGAGGGCACCGCGACCAGGTCGGCGGCCCGGTAGAGGGCGGGCAGGTCGTCGCCGGTCTGCGGGGGCAGGAAGCGCACCCGGTCGGCGACACCGAGCGATCCGGCCAGCTCCATCAGCGAGGTGGGCCGGTCCAGCCCGCTGCCGCTCGGGCCGCCGCAGATCACCACGGTCAGCTCCTCGGCCAGGGCCGGGGCGCACTCGCGCAGCGCGGCGACCGCGCGGATCAGCACGTCGGGCGCCTTGAGCGGCTGGATCCGACCGACGAAGGCCACCACGTACCCGTCGGTGGGCAGGCCCAGCCGGCGGCGGGCGGCGCGGGTGGCCGCGACCCGGTCGCCGGGGGCGGGACGGAAGCGGTCGAGGTCGACGCCGGGCTCGACCACGGCGACCCGGGCCGGTTCGGCGTCGTAGCGGCCGATCAGGTCGGCGGCCTCGACCCGGGTGTTGGCCACCAGCCGGTCGGCCTCGGCGACCACCTGCTCCTCACCGATCACCCGGGCCTTGGGCTCGGGGCGGTCACCGGCGGCGAGCTGGGCGTTCTTGACCTTGGCCAGGGTGTGCGCGGTGTGCACCAGCGGCACTCCCCAGCGTTCCTTGGCCAGCCAGCCGACCTGGCCGGAGAGCCAGTAGTGCGAGTGGATCAGGTCGTAGTGGCCGGGCGGGCGGGCCGCCTCGGCGCGCAGCACACCGGCGGTGAAGGCACAGAGCTGCCCGGGCAGCTCCTCCTTGGTCAGCCCCTCCAGCGGCCCGGAGGTGATGTGCCGGACGTGCACGCCGGGCGCCATCTCGACCACCGGGGGCAGATCACCGGACGTGGCCCGGGTGAAGATCTCCACCTCGACGTCGGCCTCGGCGAGCCGCCGGGCGACCTCCAGGATGTAGACGTTCATCCCCCCGGCGTCACCGGTGCCGGGCTGGTGCAGCGGGGAGGTGTGCACGGACAGGGTGGCGATCCGCCGGGGGCGCGGCCACGGACGGGCACCTCGCTGACGACCGACGCCGGTGTGCATTTCCGCCACGTCCGCTCCTCTTGTCACGGTTTATGCCGTCCCGCACGACCGGCGCTTCTCGGTCAACTCGCGCGCCGGGTGTCATCTTCCCCATCGGGCTACGGAAATGCGCCCGCGCTCTCCCCCGGCGTGACCCAGTTCATCGACGGCCCCCGCCCCGGCCGGTCCGCGGCGGAGGGGACAATGTCCGGATGACCTCTGTCGCGATCGTCACCGGGGCGTCCAGCGGGATCGGCGCGGCGACGGCCCGCCGGCTGGCCGCCGAGGGCTTCCACGTGCTGGCCGCCGCCCGGCGTACCGACCGGCTGGCCGGGCTGGTCAAGGAGATCGAGGCGGCCGGCGGCACGGCCACGGCGGTGGCCTGCGACGTCACCTCCGACGAGTCGGTGGCCGGGTTGGCCGCCGCCGCGCAGGCGGCGCCCGGGCCGGTCACCCTGCTGGTGAACAACGCCGGCGGGGCGCGCGGGCTGGACCCGGTGGAGTCCGGCGCGATCGGCGACTGGCAGTGGATGTACGACGTCAACGTGCTCGGCACGCTCCGGGTCACCCAGGCGCTGCTGCCCGCGTTGGAGGCGTCCGGCGCCGGGACCATCGTGATCGTCTCCTCCACCGCCGGCTTCACCGTGTACGAGGGCGGCGGTGGCTACGCCGCGGCCAAGCACGCGCAGACCGCGATCGCCGGGACGCTGCGGCTGGAGCTGTGCGGGCGGCCGGTCCGGGTGATCGAGATCGACCCGGGCATGGTGCGGACCGACGAGTTCGGGCTGGTCCGCTTCGGCGGGGACGCCGACAAGGCCGCCGCCACGTACGCGGGGGTGCCCGAGCCGCTGGTCGCCGAGGACGTGGCCGACTGCATCGCCTGGTGCGCCACCCGCCCGCACCACGTCAACGTGGACCGGCTGGTGGTCCGCCCGCTGGCCCAGGCCGCCCAGCACAAGGTGCACCGGGTCGGGCAGTGAGCCGGGCCGGTCGCGGGTGAGGGCCGGGCCGGTGCGGCCCCAGGGCGTGGTGACCCGGGGGACGACGAACCCCAACCGGCTGCGGCGGGTGGACAACTGGATCGTGGCCACCTGCGGCGACCGGCTCCGCGCCGCCGCCGACCCGCTGGTGGTGGACCTCGGCTACGGCGCCACCCCGGTCACCGCCGTGGAGCTGCGCGCCCGGCTGGCCACCGGGGTCCGCGCCGACGTGCGGGTGGTCGGGCTGGAGATCGATCCGGTACGCGTGGCCGCCGCCGCGCCCGCCGCCGACCCGCCCGGGCTGACCTTCGCCCGGGGCGGCTTCGAGCTGGCCGGCCTGCGTCCGGTCCTGGTGCGCGCGTTCAACGTCCTGCGCCAGTACGACGAGAGCGAGGTCGCCGCCGCCTGGCGTACGGTCACCGACCGGCTCGCCCCGGGCGGGGCGCTGGTCGAGGGGACCTGCGACGAGCTGGGCCGGCTGGGCAGCTGGGTGCTGGTCGACGCGGCCGGCCCGCGCACGCTGACCCTGGCGGCCCGCCTGGCGACCCTGGAGACCCCGGCCCAGCTGGCCGAACGCCTGCCCAAGGCGCTGATCCACCGCAACGTCCCCGGCGAGCCGGTGCACGACCTGATCCGCGCCCTCGACGACGCCTGGCAGGCCGCCGCCGGCTACGCCCCGTTCGGCCCCCGCCAGCGCTGGCTCCGCGCCGTCAGCGCCCTCAAACAGTCCGGCTGGCCCGTCCTCGACCGCCCACCCCGCTGGCGCCAGGGCGAACTCACCCTCCCCTGGCCCGCCATCGCCCCCACCTGACCCGCCGACCCGCCCGACCACCCCCGCTCGCGCCCGCACCTAGGTGATCAAGAGGTTTTGGTCAGGAATCCGGCCCGGGGTGACGCAAACTTCTTGATCAACGCGGCCTGGCCGGGGGTGGCGGGCCGGGGCGGGGTCAGATGGTGCAGTTGATCAGGACGGGTTCGGGGTGGAGGGTGACGGCGAAGCGCGTGTGGACCGTGTCGCGGATGTCGCGGGCGAGGGCGACCAGGGCCGCCGTGCTGGCCGTGCCGGTGTGGTTGGTCAGAGCCAGGGTGTGCTTGCTGGAGATGGCGGTGCCCTCGGGGCCGGGATCGCCCTTGGCGAAGCCGGCCTTGTCGATCAGCCAGGCGGCGCTGACCTTCACCATGTCGCCCGGGCAGGGCCAGGAGGGCGGCTCGCCGAGGTCGGTGGCGCGTTCGCGCAGCAGCTCGTACGCCTCCCGGTCGAGCACCGGGTTGGTGAAGAACGAGCCCACCGACCAGGTGTCCGGGTCGGTGGCGTCGAGCACCATGCCCTTGCCGGCGCGCAGCTTCAGCACCGTCGCGCGGGCGTCGGCCAGCGGCACCCGGTCGCCCACCTCGACGCCGAGCGCCCGGGCCAGCTCGGCGTAGCGCACCGGGCCGGAGAGCGTCGAGCGGCGCAGCCGGAAGTCGACCGAGAGCACCACCCAGCGGTCGCTGTACTTGAAGATGCTGGACCGGTAGGCGAAGCCGCAGTCCGCCGCCTCGACCCGGCCGAGGCTGTCGTCGGCGCGGTCGTACACCTGGACGCCGGTGATGCTCTCGGCGACCTCCTGGCCGTACGCGCCGACGTTCTGGATCGGGGTGGCGCCGGCCGAGCCGGGGATGCCGGAGAGGCACTCCAGCCCCGACCAGCCGTTGTCCACGGTGGCGGCGACCAGGTCGTCCCAGGGCTCGCCGGCCTCGACCCTTACGGTGACGGTGTCGGCGTCCTCGGCCACCACCCGCAGCCCCCGCGACCGGACCAGCACGACGGTGCCGGGGAAGCCCTCGTCGCCCACGACGACGTTGCTGCCGCCCGCGAGGATGAGGACGGGCTCGTCCCGCTCCCGCGCCTGGCGCACGCTTCGTACGATTTCCTCGGCGCTGGTGGCGGTCTCCAGCCGGCCGGCGGGGCCGCCGAGGCGCAGCGTGGTGTATCTCGCCAGGGTGGCCGGGTCGGCGGGGTCGGCTCCGGTTGTCGGCTGGGCGTAGACGTCTGACACGCCTCTCACCCTAGGCTGAGGGGTAGCCGTGGCACCCACTGGTGGCCCGGTCACCCCCGGGAGGATTGCGATGAGCAGGTTGCACGGCACGAAGGACTTCTGGATCGGGGCGCTCCGGGTGGACGGCCCGGCGTTCGCCGCCGCGGTGGCCGAGGCGCCGCCCGAGACACCGGTGCTGTCCTGTCCGGGCTGGACGGTCGCCGACCTCACGCTGCACCTCGCCGGCATCTACCACTGGGTGCACTCGTTCGTCGGCTCCGGCGAGACCGCTCAGCCGGCCCGCCGGGACCGCGCGGAGCTGCCCAGCGGGGTGACCCCGCTCCAGCTGTGGCAACGCGGGTACGACCAGCTGATGACCCAGTTCGACACCCTCGACCCGGAGGCGCCGGCGTGGAACTGGGCGCCGCAGCCGAAGAAGGCCGGTTTCTGGCCGCGCCGGATGGCGCACGAGACGGCGGTGCACCGCTGGGACGCCCAGCTCGCCATCGCCGCCGGTGAGCCGATCGAGGCCAAGCTCGCGGCGGACGGGATCAGCGAGGTGCTCGACACCTGGCTGCCGGCCGGGCGCCGGGCGGTGCCGGGCCAGTGGCACGGGGTGGTGCAGCTGACCGCGACCGACGCCGCGCAGGACTGGTACCTGCGGCTGCGCGGCGAGGGGGTGGCCCTGCTCGACACCGCCACGGTCTTCGGCCACGAGGACCACCACGCCCGGGTCCAGGTAACCGGCACCGCCAGCGACCTGCTGCTCGCCCTCTGGGGTCGGATCGGGTACGACGCCCTGGGCGTCACCGGCGACCGCACCCTCCTGGACGGCCTGCGCACCGGCTGACCGCACCGGACCTCCCGGTCCCGCACCCGCGCCTTTCGCAAAGAGTGGCCATTCCCCGCGAATGGCCACTCTTCGCGTATCCGGGGGTCGTCAGGTCACGGCTCGGACGCGACGAGAGAGCGCTCTCTTGACACCGGTCAAGTGAGCCGCAACGCTGTCGTGAGAGCGCTCTCTCAGCCCCTCACGATCGCGTCAGGACCCGGGCTGCGACTCGCTCACCAGCAGGTCCACCCGCTCCACCACCGATTGACCTGAGAGGAATCCGAGGAAGATGGGTACCTTTTCGCGCCGCCGTCTGGCGGCGGTGGCCCTGGTGGCCACCACCGCCCTGCTCGGCACCGCCGCCTGCGCCGGCGAGGACGACTCCGCCAAGGACGGGCCGATCACGCTGAACGTCGACGTCTTCGGCCAGTTCGGCTACGAGGAGCTCTACAAGGAGTACATGGCCAGCCACCCCGACGTGAAGATCGTCGAGCGGGGCACCGGCAGCAACCTCGACGAGTACTCGCCGAAGCTCACCCAGTGGCTCGCCGCCGGCAAGGGTGCGGGCGACGTCGTGGCCATCGAGGAGGGGCTGCTGGTCGAGTACAAGGACAACCCGCAGAACTTCGTCAACCTGCTCGACCACGGGGCCGCCGACCTCAAGGGCAACTTCCTGGACTGGAAGTGGAGCCAGGGGCTCACCGCCGACGGCAAGCAGCTGATCGGCCTCGGCACCGACGTCGGCGGCATCGCGATGTGCTACCGCAAGGACCTCTTCGCCAAGGCCGGCCTGCCCACCGAGCGGGACCAGGTCTCCAAGCTCTGGCCGACCTGGCAGGACTACATCGCCACCGGCGAGAAGTTCAAGGCCGCCAACACCGGGGCGTCCTTCCTCGACGCGGCGACCAACACGTTCAACACGATCCTGCTCCAGACCGCCGGCAACACCTCCGGCTACAGCTACTACGACACCAGCGACAAGCTGGTGGTCGACAGCAACCCGGCCGTGAAGCAGGCCTTCGACACCACCGTCGACATCATCGACTCCGGCCTCTCCGGCAAGTACGGCTCCTGGTCGGAGGAGTGGGTCTCCGCCTTCAAGCAGTCGAAGTTCGCCACCATCGCCTGCCCCGCCTGGATGACCGGCGTCATCGAGGGCAACGCCGGCCCGGCCGCCAAGGGCAAGTGGGACATCGCCCAGGTCCCCGGCAACGGCGGCAACTGGGGTGGCTCGTTCCTCGCCGTGCCGAAGCAGAGCAAGCACCAGGCCGAGGCGATCGAGCTGGCCAAGTTCCTGACCAGCGCCAAGGGCCAGATCGGCGCGTTCAAGGCCAAGGGCCCGCTGCCGTCGTCGCCGCAGGCGCTCGACGACCCGGCGATCGTCGACTCGACCAACGCGTACTTCTCCGCCGCCCCGGTCGGCAAGATCTTCGGCACCGGCGCCAAGAGCCTGAAGCCGGTCTACATGGGCCCGAAGAACCAGGCCGTCCGCACCGAGGTGGAGAACGCGGTGCGCACCGTCGAGCTGGGCCAGCGCAACCCCGAGCAGGGCTGGAACGACGCCGTCAACAACGCGAAGAAGGCCGCCGCCAAGTAGCCCGAGCCAGGCGGGCGGGCGGGGTTCGGCGTCGCCGGTCCCGCCCGCCCGGCGGAGAAGGAGTCCACGGCATGGCCGTCCAGCTCGACGCGCGCCCCCCGGTCGTACCGGCGCCGCGCCACGCCCGCTCGAACCGGGGCAACCGGCTCGCCCGGTTCGACACCCGGTACTCGCCCTACCTCTACATCGCCCCGTTCTTCCTGCTCTTCGCGGTCTTCGGGATCTACCCGCTGGTCTACACCCTCTGGGTCTCGCTGCACGACTGGGACCTGCTCGGGGTCGACCCCACGTTCATCGGGGCGCAGAACTACACCCAGCTGATGGCCGACCCCGACTTCTGGCACTCGGTGGTCAACACCCTCGGCATCTTCGTCATCTCGACCGTCCCGCAGCTGCTCCTCGCGCTGTGGCTGGCCAACCTGCTGAACCGGCACCTGCGGGCGCGGACGGGCTGGCGGATGGCGGTGCTGATCCCCAACGTCACCTCCACCGCGGCGGTGGCGATCGTCTTCGGCGTGCTCTTCGGCCGCGAGTTCGGCATGATCAACTGGCTGCTCGACCTCGTCGGGATCGACGCCATCGACTGGAAGTCCAACCGGTTCGCGTCCTGGGTGGCCATCTCCACCATGGTCGACTGGCGGTGGACGGGCTACAACGCGCTGATCTTCCTGGCCGCGATGCAGGCCATCCCGCGCGACCTGTACGAGTCCGCCTCGATCGACGGTGCCGGCCGGGCCCGGCAGTTCTGGTCGATCACCGTGCCGCTGCTCAAGCCGACGATCATCTTCGCGGTCATCATCTCCACCATCGGCGGGCTCCAGCTCTTCACCGAGCCCCGCCTCTTCAACTCCGGCACCAACGCGATCCGGGGCGGGCCGCTGCGCGAGTCGCAGACGGTGACCATGTACATGTTCGAGAACGCCTTCGCGCCGCACTACAACTTCGGCTACGGCTCCGCCATCGCCTGGCTGCTCTTCGCGCTGATCGCGGTGGTCGCGGCCATCAACGTGCTGGTCCTGCGCCGGCTCGGCGGCGGCGGGCGCAAGGAGGAATCCCGATGACCCGACTCTGGTCGGCCGGCCGGCTCACCTACGCGGCACTGACCCTCACCGCCCTCCTGTCGATCTTCCCGATCTACTGGATGTTCGTGGTGGCCAGCCGCACCAGCGACGCGATGGGCGAGGTGCCGCCTCCGGTCACCCCCGGCGGCAACCTGGGCGCGAACATCGCCCGGCTCTTCGCCAACACCGACGCGTACTTCCTGACCGGCCTGGTGAACTCCACGATCGTGGCGGTGTCGGTCACCGTCTCGGTGGTCTTCTTCTCCACCCTGGCCGGGTTCGCCTTCGCCAAGCTGCGGTTCCGTGGGCGCAACGCGCTGCTGATGGTCATCATCGCGACGATGATGGTGCCCACCCAGCTCGGCGTCATCCCGCTGTACATGCTGATGACGAAGCTGAACTGGAACGACCGGCTGCCGGCCGTGATCGTGCCGGCGCTGGTGACCGGCTTCGGGGTCTTCATGATGCGCCAGTACGCCGGCCAGGCGGTCAGCACCGAGCTGATCGAGGCCGCCCGGATCGACGGGTGCAGCACCGCGCGGATCTACTGGAATGTGGTGCTGCCCGCGCTGCGTCCCGCCGCCGCCGTCCTCGGGCTGCTCACCTTCATGACCACCTGGAACGACTTCCTCTGGCCGTACGCGGTGCTCAACGACCCGGAGAACCCGACCGTGCAGCTGTCGCTGCGGGCCCTGTCGGACGGGTACTACCAGGACATGTCGCAGGTGTTCACCGGTACGGCCATCGCCACCCTGCCCCTGCTGCTGGTGTTCATCGTGTTCGGCCGCCAGATCATCGGCGGCATCATGGAAGGTGCGGTCAAGGCGTGAGCGCGACGAGTGAGCTGCGTTTCCCCGAGGGCTTCGTCTGGGGCGCCGCCACCGCGGCGTACCAGATCGAGGGCGCGGTCCACGACGACGGTCGCGGCCCGTCGATCTGGGACACCTTCAGCCGTACGCCGGGGAAGGTCTTCCAGGGGCACACCGGCGACGTCGCCTGCGACCACTACCACCGGTACGCCGACGACGTGGCGTTGATGGCCGAGCTGGGGTTGGGGGCGTACCGCTTCTCGGTGGCCTGGCCCCGGATCCAGCCGGACGGCACCGGCCCGGTCAACCCCCGTGGGCTGGACTTCTACGACCGGCTCACCGACGCGCTGCTCGACCGGGGCGTCGACCCGATCGTCACGCTCTACCACTGGGACCTGCCGCAGGCCCTCCAGGACCGGGGCGGCTGGACCAACCGGGACACCGCCGAGCACCTCGCCGACTACGCCGTCGCCGTGCACGGCCGGCTCGGTGACCGGGTCCGCACCTGGACCACCCTCAACGAGCCCTGGTGCTCGGCGTACCTGGGGTACGGCAACGGGGTGCACGCGCCGGGCGAGCGGGACGCGGGGGCGGCCTTCGCCGCCGTACACCACCTCCTGCTGGGGCACGGCCTGGCGGCGCGCGCGCTGCGCGCGGCCGGCGCGCCGACCCTCGGAATCACCCTCAACCCGGCCGACGTGCAGCCCGCCGACCCGGCCAGCGCCGCCGACGTCGCCGCCGCCCGGCTGGTCGACGGCCTGCACAACCGGATCTTCCTCGACCCGCTGACCGGCGCCGGCTACCCGGACGACGTGCTGGCGCACCTCGGCCGGCTGGTGGAGCCGACGTTCATCCGGGACGGCGACGAGAAGCTCATCGCCGCGCCGATCGACCTGCTCGGGGTGAACTACTACGCCCCGACCTACGTCGCCGGCCGGCCGGACGCCGCCGGCGGCGGCGGTGCGTACCCGGGCACCGAGGGCGTGGTGGAGTTCCTGCCGCCGACCGGCCCGCTGACCGACATGGGCTGGATGATCGAGGCGACCGGGCTGACCCGGCTGCTGGAGCGGATCGCCCGGGACTACCCGGGGCTGCCGATGCTGATCACCGAGAACGGCGGCGCCTTCCCGGACAAGCCCGGCGCCGACGGCCCGGACGGTCTCGGTCAGGTCATGGACACCGACCGGATCGCCTACCTCGACGGGCACCTGCGGGCGGCGCACCAGGCCATCGCCCGGGGAGTGGACCTGCGCGGCTATCTCGTATGGTCGTTGCTGGACAACTTCGAGTGGGCCGAGGGCTATCGGAAGCGGTTCGGGATCGTCCACGTGGACTACCTGACCCAGCGGCGCACACCGAAATCCAGCGCCCGGTGGTACCAGGAGGTGATCTCCCGGAACGGGCTGTGACGAGGTGGTGGTGACGGGGATGACGACCGCGCAGCGACCGACCCTGGAGGCGGTCGCCCGCCGGGCCGGGGTGTCCCGGGCGACCGTGTCCCGGGTGGTCAACGGCTCCACCACGGTGGCCGAGCCGATCCAGGAGGCGGTCCGCCGGGCCGTGGCCGAGCTGGGGTACGTGCCGAACCTGGCCGCCCGCAGCCTGGTCACCCAGCGGACCGACTCGGTCGCCCTGGTCATGCCCGAGGAGGCCACCCGGGTCTTCTCCGACGACCAGGTGTTCCCGGGCATCATCCGGGGGGCGGCCCAGGAGCTGGAGGCGGCCGACAAGCAGTTGGTGCTGATGCTCGCCGGGTCGGCGGCCGGTCACGAACGGGTCGAGCGGTACACCACCGGCCGGCACGTCGACGGGGTGCTCTTCGCCTCGCTGCACGGGGCCGACCCGCTGCCCGGCACCCTGGCCCGGCTCGGCATCCCGGTGGTCTGCGCCGGCCGGCCGCTCGACGGCGCGCGGGTGCCCTACGTCGACGTCGACAACGTCGGCGGGGTGGCCCGGGCGGTGCGGCACCTGATCGAGAACGGTCGCCGCCGGATCGCCAGCATCGCCGGCCCGCAGGACATGATCGCCGGCATCGAGCGGCTCACCGGCTACCGGGAGACGGTCACCGCCGCCGGGCTGGCGGAGCTGGTCGCGTACGGCGACTTCACCCGGGAGTCCGGGGCGGCGGCCATGCACCAGCTGCTCGCCGCGCACCCCGACCTGGACGCGGTCTTCGCCGCCAGCGACCTGATGGCGCACGCCGCCCTACGGACCCTGCGCGAGGCGGGACGGCGGGTGCCGGACGACGTCGCGGTGATCGGTTTCGACGACATCGAGACGGCGGCCTACACCGAGCCGCCGCTGACCACGGTGCGCTGGGAGATCGTGGAGCTGGGCCGGGAAATGACCCGGCAGTTGCTGCGGCTCGCGGCGGGCGAGGCGATCGAGGAGTCGGTGATCCTGCCGACCGAGCTGGTGGTGCGCGAGTCCGCCTGAGCGCCGCCACCTCGGCCGGGATAACCGGTCGATCATGACCGGGCCGGCCGGTAGCGTCCGCCCGATGACCCGTAGCCACCTGATCCGCACCGCCCGCCCCGAGGACGCCCCGGAGATCGTGGCGCTGCGGGCGGTCGTCCACCCGTACCTGGTCCGGGGGGTGGAGTCGACTCGGCAGATGATCGCCCAACCGCCGCCGGGCGAGGACTGGCTCCCCTTCGTCGCCGAGCAGGACGGCCGGGTGGTCGGGTGGGCGTCCGCGTACCGCAACAGCCAGACCTCGGTGCCCGACTTCGGGGAAATCTCCACCCTGCACGTGCACCCGGAGCACCGGGGCCGGGGCGTGGGCACCGGGCTGCTCACCGCCGCCCTGGACCACCTCCGGTCCATCGGGGCGCGCCGGGTCCTCACCCGGGCCCTGCCCGAGTCGCTGCCGTTCGCCCGCCGGCACGGCTTCACGCCGGGCCGGGAGCTGCGCTACTCGGCACTGGAGCTGCGCCCGGCACCGCCGGCGCCGGTCGCGCCGGAGGGCGTACGGCTGGTCCCGATCGCCGGGCTGGACCCGCGCCGGATCTACCGGGCCAACGTCGCCGCCGCCGACGAGCCCGGCGACGTGCCGTCCGACGCGATCAGCTACGCCACCTGGCATTACGAGGTGTGGCAGAACGTGGGCCTGGACCGGGAGGCCAGTACGGCGGCCGAGATCGACGGCGAGCTGGCCGCGTTCAGCATGGTCAAGCGGGACGGGGACCGGATGTGGTCGGACTACACCGCCACCCTGCCGCCGTACCGGGGCCGTGGGCTGGCCCGACTGGCCAAGCAGGCCGCCCTGCACCGGGCCGCCGGCGGCGGGGTACGCGTCGCGTACACCTCGAACGACGAGGCGAACGCGCCGATGCTCGCGATCAACGCGCGGCTCGGCTACCGGCCGGTGGCGTCCCAGTGGTCCTGCCTGCGCGAGCTGACCTGAACCGGTCAGCCCTCGACGAGGGTGATCTCCATGTCAGCTCTCCACGACGGACTGACCGAGCGACCGGCGGGTCAGCAGGGTGGCCCCGGCGACGGCGGCCGGCATGACCAGCACCGCGCCGAGCGGGATCAGGAAGCAGAGGAAGACCGCCACGCCGAAGCCGAGCGTGGTGGGCCGGTCCGCCTTCAGGATCGACCGGCGGTCGGGCAGCCGCAGGCCGCGCCGGGAGAACGGCGCCCCCACCAGCTCGACGGCGAGCAGCCAGCCACCCACCGCCGCCCCGATCACCGGCACCACCGTCTGGCCGACCACCGGGATGAACCCGGCGGCGAAGAGCGGGATGCCGAACAGCACCGACAGCCCGACCAGTCGCAGCGAGTCGACGATGCTGCGCCGCAGCGAGGCCCAGAACGGCACCTCCACCCCGCCCGGGGTGCCACCGAGGCGCTCCTCCACCCGCTCGGAGATCTTCTCGTAGAACGGGTCACCGATGACCAGGGTGACCGCGGTGAAGCTGACCACCGCCAGCAGCCCGCCCAGCCCGAGGAAGGCCAGCCCGGCAATCACCCGGACCAGGCTGCGCGCGGTGGTCGACCAGTCGTCGGCGAACGGGGTGACCAGCGCGGCCAGGTCGTCCACGAAGTACACCAGGGCGGCGAAGGCGGACAGGAAGACCGCACCGGAGATCAGCGCCGGCACGATGCCGAGCAGCATCAGCCCGGGGCTGCGGACGTAGAGGCCGAGGCCGCGCAGGAGCAGCCCGACGCCGGAGAGGAACCGACCGACGGCGCCGGTGACCGGCGCGGCGATACTGGGTGCGTTCACGAGCGGAGAGCCTAGTGCTCACCGGCACGCCCCGGGGCCGGGCAGGATGGTCGGGTGCGCGCGTCCCGGTTGATCTCCCTGGTGCTGCTGTTGCAGTCCCGCGAGACGATGACCGCCGCCGAACTGGCCCGCGAGCTGGAGGTGTCCGAGCGGACGGTCTACCGGGACGTGCTGGCGCTCTCCGCCGCCGGGGTGCCGGTCTACGCCGACCGGGGCCGGGCCGGCGGGTACCGCCTCCTCGGCGGCTACCGGACCCGGCTGACCGGCCTGACCCGGGACGAGGCGGAGGCGCTCTTCCTCTCCGGGCTGCCCGGCCCGGCCGGTGAGATGGGGCTGGCGGACGCGGTGGCGGCCGCCGAGCTGAAGGTGCTCGCCGCGCTGCCGCCGAGCCTGCGGGACGCCCCCGCCCGCGCCGGGCAGCGGTTCCACCTGGACGTGCCGGGCTGGTTCCGGGAGTCCGCGCCGCCACCGTGGCTGGCCGACCTGGCCCGGGCGGTCTGGCGGGACCGGGTGGTCGAGCTGCGCTACCGGCGCGGCGACCGGGAGGTCACGCGGGAGCTGCGCCCCTACGGGCTGGTCCTCAAGAGCGGGATCTGGTACATGGTCGGCCGCGTCGGCGACCGGTACCGGACGTACCGGGTGGACCGGGTGAGGGGCGTCGAGGTGGGTGGGGAGAGCTTCGACCGGGACGACAACTTCGACCTGGCCGCGTACTGGCGGGAGCAGGCCGAGGCGTTCCTGCGAAGCATGCTCCGGGCCGAGGTGACGATCCGCCTGAGCCCCGCCGGCCTGCGCCGGCTCCGGCACCTCGCCGACGCCCCCTTCGTGTACGCCGAGGCGCTCGCCGCCGCCGGCGAACCCGACGAGCAGGGGTGGGTGGTGACCCGGCTGCCCGTCGAGTCCGTCGAGGTGGCGTACTCCCAGATGCTGGGGCTGGGCCCGGAGGTGGAGGTACTGGACCCGCCGGAGCTGAGGGAACGGCTGGCGGACGCCGCGAGGCGGTCCGCCGCCCGCTACCTCCCCACCGGCTCTACCTCCCCACCCGTCAGCGGTAGCCCGTGACGTCGGCGGGCTTCCCGGCGTCGACCACCTCGGCGATGTAGCGGAAGGCGTCCGGCCGGCTGCCGTCGACGTCGGTGAATCCGTACACCTGGGACAGCTCGCCGGCCGAGACGGAGGCCTGGTTCCAACGGGCCTTCCCCTCGTCGGCGGCGAGCGCCGCGACCGCGCGTCCGACGAAGGCCGGGGTCTCCGAGATGAGGAAGTGCGGGTCCTTCGCCGCGCCGTCGCGCCAGTTCTCCTCGGTCACCTCGTAGTGCTCCAGCATGGCCTCGGACCGGATCCAACCGGGAGTCAGCGCGACGGCCGTGCCACCGTGCGGCTTCAGCTCGTGCCCCCAGCTGAACGCGAGCCGGTTCACCGACACCTTGGCCAGGTCGTAGAAGACCGAGAGCCGGTAGTTCTCGTCGTTGTACGACCGGGTGCCGTCCCCGATCTCCACCACCAGCCCGCCTGGACGGCGGATCAGCAGGGGCAGCGCGAAGTGGCTGGTGATGATGTGCGTGTCGATCGCCAGGCGCAGGGTACGGAAGCCGGCGTCCAGGGGCTGTTCCCAGACCGGCTTCTCCCAGGTGATCAGCGGGTCGCCGCCCCAGATGTCGTTGACCAGCACGTCCAGCCGGCCCTGCTCCGCGTCGATCCGGGCGACCAGCTCGCGGACCTCGTCGGGGACGAGGTGGTCGACCCGGGCGGCGATGCCGGTGCCGCCGGCCGCGGTGACCAGCTCAGCGGTCTCCTCGATGGTCTCCGGGCGGTCCATCTCGGAGCGGCCGGCCCGGCTGCTGCGGCCGGTGGCGTAGACGGTCGCCCCGGCCGCGCCGAGCTGGATGGCGATCTGCCGGCCGGCGCCCCGCGTCGCCCCGGCGACCAGCGCGATCTTCCCTGTCAGCGGTTTCGTCGTCATGCGTCCGACCCTGACAGGAAAACCTGACACCCGAAGTCCGGTTTCGCGATCGGGTGTCGTGCGTCATGCTCGCCGGCATGCACCTGCTGCTCTCCGGAATCGTCGGGTCGGTCGCGTACGGGCTGGCCGGGCCGGGCTCGGACGTCGACCGGATCGGCGTGTTCGCCGCGCCCACCGTCGCGTTCCACGGCCTGCACCCGCCGAAGGAGTCCGTGGTCACCACCGACCCGGACGTCACCCTGCACGAGGCCGGCAAGTACGCGAAGCTCGCGCTGAGCGGCAACCCGACCGCCACCGAGCTGATGTGGCTGCCGGACGACTGCTACGAGACCCGGACGGAGTTCGGTGAGCGGCTGATCGCGATCCGGTCGGCGTTCCTCAGCGCACCCCGGGTCCGCGACGCCTACCTCGGGTACGCCACGCAGCAGTTCCGCAAGCTCACCACCCGCGACTCGTCCCTGGG
This sequence comes from Micromonospora sp. A200, assembly GCF_029893845.1. NCBI lineage: Bacteria > Bacillati > Actinomycetota > Actinomycetes > Micromonosporales > Micromonosporaceae > Micromonospora > Micromonospora sp. A200. The sequence goes on from NZ_JARXXY010000020.1 coordinate 95,340, forward strand.
CGGGCGGCGGCGCTCGGCGAAGCACGCCCGGCACCTGGCCCGGTTGCTGCACCAGGGCCGGGTGCTCTACGCGACCGGCGTGCTGGAGATTCGGCTGGCCGACCCGGAGTGGTTCCGGGCCTTCGGCGAGCGGGTGGCCGGCGGCGCGTTGGACGAGGCGGAGGCGCTGGTCGCCGCGGCGCAGCGGGACTTCGACACCAGCCGTACGCCGCTGCCGGAGCGGCCGGACGAGGCGACGGTGGAGGGTTGGCTGCTCGACGTGCGCGCCGCCCACCTGCCGCCGGCCGGCTGAGCGAAAACCGCTCGGCCGGGCGCCGGCCCCGGTGCTAATCTGCCGCCCGCGTCCTCGATCAGCGAAAGGGAGGTGAGCGCGATGTCCACCACGACTGTCCTGTGCTCCCACCCGACGGCGAGGACGCCGAGGTCCTGAACCGGGAGCACGTCACCACCCGGAAGGATCCCATGACCGACCTGGTCATCCGCCCGATCACCGCGGGCGAGGAAAAACTCTTCGACTCCCTGCCCGACCCCGCTCTCGTCGGCCGCGCCGCGTTCGGCGAGCGCTACCTCGACATGGCCGAAGCCGGCCAGTACCGCCCCGAATGGACCTGGGTCGCCCTGCGCGACGACGTCGTCGTGGCCCGCGCCGCCTGGTGGGGTGGGCCGGACGACGACCAGCCGCTGGCGCTCGACTGGTTCGACTTCACCGACCCCGACGCGGCGGTGGAGCTGCTCCGGACCGCACCGCTGCGGGCGGAGTACTCGCTCGCCCTGCCACCCGGCTGGCGCGACGATCCCGCCGTCCGGGCGCAGGCGCAGGCGCGGATCGACGCCGCCACGGCCGCCGGCATGTCGGTGCTGGTCGAGCGGTACCGGTACCGCTGGACCACCGGGTGTGGACTGCCCGACCGGCCGGGTCGGCTCACGTTCCGCCCCGAACCGGACGACGCCGTGATCCTCGATGTCCTCCGCCGCGTCGGCGAGGGCAGCCTGGACGCCCACACCCGCCACACCGCCGCCACCTCGGGGCCGGACGCGGCGGCCCGGGAGGAACTGGACCTGCTGCTCTGGCTGCCGAGCCCGCGTGACTGGTGGCGACTGGCCTGGACCGCGAGCGGTGAGCTGGTGGGCATCATCGTGCCGGCCCGCAACCACGCCGATCCGATCATCGGCTTCGTCGGCGTGGTCCCCGAGCAGCGCGGCCACGGCTACGCGTACGACCTGCTGGTCGAGGGGACGCACCTGCTGGTCGAGGGCGGCGCGACGGAGATCGTGGCCGCCACGGACCAGACCAACCACCCGATGGCCGCCGTCTTCGCCCGGGCGGGCTACCCGATCGAGCGGGAACGCGTGGACCTCGTCTGAGCCGTCGTCCCCGGCACCGGTCCACCGGTGCCGGGGACACACCACCCGCTCAGTCCGCCAGTCGGACCCGGACCCGGCGGTTGGCGCGGCCCTTGCTCTCCACCTTGACCACCTGCACCTTGCCGATCTGGGCGGTCGAGGCGACGTGGGTGCCACCGTCGGCCTGCACGTCCAGCCCGACGATGTCGACGATCCGGACCTCCTGCTCGTCCGGCGGGATCAGGTTGGACTGGGTACGGATGATGTCCGGCAGGGCCAGCGCCTCGGCCCGGGGCAGCACCCGCACGGCGACCGACCGGTCGGCGGCCACCTCGGCGTTGACCAGCTCCTCGATCCGGGTCTTGAAGTCCGGCGGCACCTCGGGCAGGTTGAAGTCCATCCTGGCCTCCCCCGGCTCCATGTTGCCGCCGGTGACCAGCGCGCCGAAGTCGCGGAACACGACGCCGCAGAGCACGTGCAGGCCGGAGTGGGTGCGCATCAGGCGGGTCCGCCGCTCGTCCGCCACCGCGCCGGTGACCGTGGTGCCGAACGGCGGCACCGGGTCGCCCTCGGCGGGGATCAGGTAGAGGTCGTCGCCCTTGCGGGTGCCGACGATCCGGGTCTGCACGCCCTGCCAGAGCAGCACGCCGTGGTCCGGCGGCTGGCCGCCGCCGCCCGGGTAGAACGCCGACCGGTCCAGCACGACGCCCTGCTCGTCGGCGGCGAGCACCGTGCAATCCCACTCCCGCAGGGTGGGGTCGGCGAGATCGAGACGGTGGGTACGGCCGTGGTGTGTGACGCCCATGACAGCAGACGCTACCCGTTGAGGAACGTCGAGATCCGCTCCCGCAGGTCGGCGCGTTCGGTCCAGGCGAAACCCGGGCGGTCGTAGACGTGCAGAGTGGCGTGCGGCAGCGCCGCGGCCAGCTCCTCGGCGACGTGCGCCGGGTGCAGGTCGTCGCCGGCACAGCCGATCACCAGCGCCGGGGCGGTCACCGCGGCGAGTGCGGAGACGTCCCGCAGCGGGGCCTGCTCCGGCAGGTCGGCCAGCCCGGGAGCGAGCCCGTCGCGCAGCAGCTGGTCGAGCCGCTGCCGCAGGTACGCCCAGCCCGCCGGGGTGTTGCGCACCGCCGCCGGCACCTCGAGCGAGACCACGTCGGCAACGGCCGAGGCGTCACCGTCGGCCACCGCGTCCAGCAGGTCGGTCAGCCGTTGCCGGGCGACCGGGCCGCGCGGTTTGTCGAGCACCGCTGGCAGGAAGAAGACCAGCTTCTCGAAGCGGTCGGGGCTTTCCAGCAGCAGCCGGCAGAGCGCCCCGGCCCCGAGGCTGGCCCCGAACGCGCGGGTGGCCCCACCGAGGTCGGCGACGGCCCGCAGGTCACGGGCGAGGTCCAGGTAGCTCCACGGGCCGGGCGGCGCGTCCGAACGCCCGTGCCCGCGGAACTGGAAGAAGATCTTGCGGCCGGTGACCGCGCTGCCGAACGGGCGGGTGGTGGCGATGCCGTTGCCGAGCCCGTGCGCGAAGACGGTGGCCGGGTCACCGGCGCCGGTGACCAGCCGCTCCAGCCGTACGCCGTGCGGCGTGGTGACCAGCTCGGTCTCCGGCTCGGGCAGCGCCGGTCGGCCGGTACGCGGCGCGCCCGGGCCGGGCCCCCAGGTGCGGGGTCCGCCGTCGGGCGGCGGGGGCCAGCGGAAACCTCTCACCAGAACCCTTTGCCGTCGTGCAGGTCGCGCAGCCCGACCCGGACGTCGAGCAGGTAGATCAGGCCCGCCGCGATGCCGATCAGCCCGAAGATGCTGAGCGCGCCGAAGCCGAGCAGGGTGAGCACCAGACAGACCGCCAGGATGGCGATCCAGCCGCCCTTGGGCAGGGTGCCGATCGCCGGGAACGCGTCGGCGCGCTGGGTGATCGCGTGTACCAGGGCGATGCCCTGGACGGCCAGGGCGAAGACGAGCAGGATCAGCTCGATCACATAGCGGACTTCGAACACGAAGATCGGCGCGGCGATGGCCATGCCGGCCAGCATATGCCGACGACCCCGGAAACGTCCCACAGGACGCTTCCGGGGTCGTAGCGGTTTGCGACGGTTACTGGGCGGCCGGGCGGGTCCGCTTGGTGGCCTTCGGCAGCTTCGCCGACGGGGTGGCGGCCGGCTTGGCGGCCCGCGCCCGGGTGGTCTTCGCGGTGGCCGGCTTGGCCTCGACGACCTCGGCCACCTCGGCCGGGGTGGGGATCTCCGCCTCGGCCGGTGCGGCGGTGGCGGCGGTCGCGACCTCGTCCTTCACCTCGGCCGGGAGGGTGGCGTCGGTCGCCTCGATGTCGGCGTTGACGGTGTCGGCGGCCTCCAGCACGCCGGCACCGACGACGCGCTCGCCGCGGGCGATCAGCGCGCCGTACACGGCCAGCGCGCGCTCCTGGGCGGCCTGCGCGCCGACCAGCAGCACGGCGGCGTTGCGGGTGGCGGCCTCGCGCAGCTTGTCCAGGTCGAGGTCGGCCGGGACGGCCTTCTCGCGCAGGCCGGTCGCGGTCAGGTTGGCGGTCTTGAAGGTCTCGCTGGCCTTCTGGCGCAGCTCGAAGCCGGTGACGACGGCCTTGCCGCCGATCTCGGTGACCACCTTGGTGCCGTCGGCGACGACCTTGGTGCCCAGCTCGCTCACCACGGTCGGGAGCTTGCGGAGCTGCTGGTACGCCAGCTCGCCGGCGCCGGCGGCGGCGTAGAGCGGAGCCGGGATGCGGTTGGTCTTCGGCTGGGTCATGACTTCTCCTCCTCGGCCGCTCCCGCGGCCTTGCTGTCGGGGGTGACGGGGGCGGGCGCGGGGCCCGCCTCGGTGACGGCGACCGATTCGAGGACGGCCTCGGTCGGGGTGCCGTCTCCGGTGGTGGGGCCGGTCGCGGCCGGCGTGACGGTGGCGGCCGCCCCGGTCGGCTCGGCCGGTGCGCTGGGTTCCGCCGCCGGGGTGGTCTCCGGGCCGGCCGCGGCGGTCGCCTCGGCGAGCCGGACGTTCTCCCGGCGGAAGGTCTCGTAGATCTGGGTGAGCGACTGCTTCTGCGCCATCGTCAGGTCGGGGTCGACGGCGATCGCCGCGAGCACCCCCTGACCCTCCTTGTCGTCGAGCAGCCCGGCGCGCAGGTACATCGCCGGGGTGGAAACCCGCAGCGCGCTGGCGAGCTGCTGGAGCACCTCGGCGCTCGGCTTGCGCAGCCCGCGCTCGATCTGACTCAGGTACGGGTTGCTCACCCCGGCCTGCTCGGCGAGCTGGCGCAGCGAGATCTTGGCGTTCCGGCGCAGGTCACGGATGAATCCGCCGACGTCGGGTAGATCCTTGGGTGCGGCCATGGGCCCAACGGTAGTCCGCGGTGCTAACTACAGCAAGCAAAGCGCTAGCCAGAGTTAGCAAGGTAACAATGGGCGGTTGCGGACCCGGTGTCCGCTGCGTAGCTTGCACGCGTGACGATGATCGACATCAACGGTGCCCGGCTCGCCTACGACGACCTGGGCAGCGGCAGCCCCGTGCTCCTGCTGCACGCCGGTATCGCGGACCGGCGGATGTGGCGGCACCTGGCGCCCGCTCTCGCCGAACGGCACCGGGTGATCGCACTCGACCTGCGCGGCTACGGCGACTCCGAGCTGCCGCCGGCGTCCTTCGCCCACCACGACGACGTGGTCGCGGTGCTGGACGCGCTGGGCATCGACCGGGCCGCCCTGGTCGGCTGCTCGTTCGGCGGGGCGGTGGCGATCGACACCGCGCTGGCGCACCCGCAGCGGGTCTCCGCCCTCGCGCTCTTCGGCTCGGCCGTCGCTGGCAACCAGTGGTCCGAGGAGGCCGAGCAGCTCTGGGAGACGCTGGTCGGCGAGGTGGACCCGGAGGACTTCGCGGCGAGCGCAGCCGGCGAGGTGCGGTTCTGGGTGGTCGGCCCCGGCCGCCGCCCCGAGGACGTCGACCCGGGCCTGGTCGCCTTCGCCGAGGAGATGGACCAGCGGGCGCTCGCCGCCGAGCAGGCGCTCAGCGCGGTGGAGGTCGACGACCTCGACCCGCCGGCGATCGAGCGCCTCGGTGAGCTGCGGCTGCCGGTGCTGGTCACCGCCGGCGCGGCCGACGTCCCGGACATCTCCCGGCTCGCCGACCGGATCGCGGCCGAGGTGCCCGGCGCGGTGCGCCTGCCCGACGTGCCGGACGCCGCCCACCTGCTGCCGCTGGAGCGCCCGGAGGCGGTCGACGCCGCCCTGCGCGACTTCCTGCGCTGACCGCGCCGGGCCGGCCCCCGCACAGGCGTCGCGGTGCCGGCCCTTCGGCGGGCCGGTGAAGCGGGGCGTCCTACCGTCCGGCCCACTCGGTTGCGTTTCTTGGCACCCCGACGACAGGAAACGCACCCACACCGCGCCGGGGGTGTCGCGCTCGGCAGGATGTGTGGCCCATGAGCGTGATGCCTGTCAGGCATATTTATGCCTCACAGGCATCAGGCTCACGGAAGTCTGCTGCCGGACGGGACTCACGCTCTGTAGTGGACCGCAGCCGCCCGCACCACGAGACGTCGCGGTGCCGCCAGCCGCCCGCACCACGAGGCGTCGCGGTGCCGCCGGCCGCCCGCGCACGGCGCCACCGGCTGCGACGCGCCGGCGTCAGGCGGCGCGATGCGGACCGGGCGTCACCAGGCGGCCCGCACGACCCCGACCGGCAGGCCGCCGCCGAGCAGCGGCAGCTCGGCGTACTCGGTCAGCACCGGGGCGTCGACGCCGAGCCGGCGCAGCGCGGAGACCAGCACCGGCATCCGAGCCCGACCGGCGCCGTCGTCGATCTTGAGGGCGACCGCGCCCACGCCGGGCACGGCCGCGGCGATCACGCCCTCCGCGCCCACCTTGGCCAACGCCCCGGGTACGCCCCGCATCAGCCGGGTGTCCTCGGCCCCGGTCCCGCCGACCAGCTCCGGGTACGCCCGCATCGCGTCGGACACGGTCCGCTCCACCGACCCCGGCTCGGCGGAGACCAGCCGCAGGTACGCCCCGGCCAGCCCGGTCAGCGAGACGGCGAGCACCGGCGCGCCACAGCCGTCCACCCCGACGGCCGCCACCTCCTCGCCGGTGAACTCCTCGATGGTGGCGGTCAGCCGCTGCTGCAGGGGGTGCTCCGGCCGCCAGTAGCCGTCCAGCGGCCAGCCGGCCGCCACGCAGGTCAGCAGCATCCCGCTGTGCTTGCCGGAGCAGTTCATCTGCACCCGGGTCGGCCCGCCGCCGGCGCGCAGCACCGCCTCCCGGGCCGCCTCGCCGACGGGCAGGTCGGGCGGGCAGTGCAGCGCGGAGCCGTCCAGCCCGGCCCGGGCCAGCAGCGCCGCCACCCGGGCCAGGTGGAACTCCTCGCCGGCGTGGCTGGCGGAGACCAGCGCCACGTCGGCCGGGTCGGTCAGCGGTAGGCCGGCGCGCAGCATCCCGATCGCCTGCATCGGCTTGCTCGCCGAGCGCGGGAAGATCGGCGAGGTGACATCCCCCGCCCCGGCCACCGGTAGGCCACCGGCGTCGAGCACCACCACCGAGCCGCGGTGCACGCCCTCCACGAAGCCGGACCGGACCACCTCGACGAGCGGCACGCCGCCCTCGTACGTCTTTCCCACGAAGTGGACGGTACCGACGCCCCGGCAGGGCTCGGCAGCCGGGTGACCAGGGACGTCGGCGGCGGCCGTACAGGGGTGGGCGGCGGGGCCGGCCTTACAGGCCGAGCAGCGTGCGGGCCTCGGCGGTGGTCAGCGGCGGACGCTGGGCGAGCTGGGCGAACCCGACCGCCCGGGCGACCAACTGCATGTTGGACTCGACCGGCTGGCCCTTGGCGTAGGTGACCGTGTCCTCCATGCCGACCCGCAGGTGGCCGCCGGCCGAGAGCGAGGCGAGCAGCACCGGGATCGTGCTGCGCCCGATGCCGGTGGCCGAGAAGGTGGTGCCCGCCGGCAGGTCACGCAGCGCCTGGTGGGCGGCGACCAGCGCCTGGGTGGTGCCCGGCATGCCGCCCGGCACGCCCATCACGAAGTCGACGTGCACGTGGCCGCCGTGCGGCAGCCCGTACTTGCCGAGCAGCCGCTGCAGGGCGGTGAGGTGGCCCAGGTCGAAGATCTCGTACTCGGGGACGATGCCGCGCTCCTGCATCCGGGTGTGCAGGTCGACGATGAACTCCCACCGGTTGAGGAAGACGTCGTCGCCGAAGTTGAGCGTGCCCATGGTGCAGGAGGCCATTTCCGGCCCGGCGTCGAGCACGGCGAGCCGGGCGGACTCCGGGTCGGTCACCGCGCCGCCGGAGGAGAGCTGCACGATCAGGTCGGTGCTCTCCCGCAGCGCCGCCACGGTGTCCCGCAGCCGGCCCTGGTCCAGGGTCGGCCGCGCCTCGTCGTCGCGGATGTGGACGTGGATCACGGCGGCGCCGAGCGCCTCGCACTCCTTGGCGGTCAGCAGCAGCTCGTCGAGGGTCACCGGCAGCGCCGGCACCTCCGCCTTGGCCGACTCCGCGCCGGTGGGGGCAACCGTGATCAACGTCCCTGTGCTCATGCCGGGATCCTAGCCGCCCCGGCCTGCTCCGGTCGACGGCCGGAGCCGGGAACGACGGAAGAATGTCGGGACCGCGCCCGGCAGGAAGGAAGACTTCCTGCAACGTGGGCGCGGGCCCGGCACCCTTACTCCCGGTCGATCGCCGCGGCGGTCTCCCCCACCAGCAGGCGGGCGTCGTCGCCGACGTTGCGCTTGACCACGGCGAGGGCGACCTGCCCCAGCTCGTAGTGGTGCACGGCAGTGCCGACGAAGCCCACCGCCCGGCCGTCCAGGATCACCGGCGTGCCGGCGGCCGGCGGCTGGTCGGTGGTCACCCCGTCCAGGTGCAGCAGTACGAGCCGGCGCGGCGGCTTGCCCAGGTTGTGCACCCGGGCCACCGTCTCCTGCCCCCGGTAGCAGCCCTTGTTCAGGTGCACCGCCGGGGCGATCAGACCCACCTCGGCGGGAATGGTCCGGTGGTCGGTGTCCACCCCGACCCGGGGCAGCCGGGCGGCCGCCCGCACCGCCTCGTACGCCCACAGCCCGGCCACCGGCACCCCGTTGCCGCGCAGCTCGGCCACGACCTGGTCCATGGCGGGCCGGGGCACCAGCAGGTCCACGCCGAGCGGGCCCCGGCGGGCCCAGCCGCCGACGGGCAGCGGCCGCACGTCGTACACGACGGTGGGCCGGGACGGCAGCTCGTCGGACCGGAACTTCGGACCCGGCACCCCGACCACGTCGGGGTCGGCCAGCCCGGTGACGCCGAGCGCCGCGACGGCCGCGACCGCCTCCGGACCGACCAGCGAGAGCAACGCGTGGTCGGCGGTGGCGTCGCGCGGCTCGACCCGGCTGAAGAACCGCATCTTCTCCAGGTACGACAGCAGCCCCTCGGTGGCGCCCGGCTCGGTGTCGAGCCAGGTGGTCTCGCCGTCCTCGGCGACCATCGCGTGCTGCTCCACGTGCCCGTGCGGGCTGAGCACCAGCAGCTCGGTGCCCTGCCAGGGCTTCAGCGCGTTGAGGTGCTGGCTGGTCAGCGTGTGCAGCCAGCCGATCCGCTCCTCGCCGGGCACCGCGACCACTCCGCGGTGCGACCGGTCGACCAGGCCGACCCCGGTGGCCAGGGTGCGCTGCTCGCGCATCGGGTCGCCGTAGTGCGCGGCGACGCCCCGCACCCCGGCGGCGCGGTGCGCCGGCTCCGGCTGGTCGCGACTGGCCTCGTCGATCGCCTCGACGGCCACCGCTCCCGCGATGTCGATCATTTCGGTTCCCCGTCCTCGCAGTGGCCGCAGACGCCGAAGAGCGCCACGTGCCCGATGTCGACCCGGAACCCACGCTCGGCCACGAGCTGGTCGGCGAGGGGACGGAGCAGCTCGGGATCCATCTCGTCGATCGCCCCGCACTCGCGGCAGACCAGGTGGACGTGCTGGTGCTCACCCGCCGCGTGGTAGGTCGGCGACCCGTGCGACAGGTGGGTGTGGGTCACCAGCCCAAGCCGCTCCAGCAGCTCCAGGGTGCGGTAGATGGTGGTGATGTTGACGCCCGCGGCGACCTCGCGCACCGCCGTGTGCACCTGCTCCGGCGTGGCGTGCCCCAGGTCCAGCACGGCCTGGAGCACCAGCTGCCGCTGCGCCGTCAGCCGCAGCCCACGGGAGCGGAGCATTTCCGCGAGCGAGGATTCGGACACCGTCCGATCATAGTTCGGCGGCGGCGGGTCGTTCCGGCGCGGAAAGCTCCAGGCTCGCGGGAATGGCCCGGAACGCGCGCGCGACCCGCTCGACGAGGGTCGGCAACCCGCCCTGACCGCCGCCGTGCACCCAGGCCCGGGCGGCCAGGCGCCAGGCGGTGGTGGTGACCTCGGCGAGGACCTGCGGCCGGAGGTCCCCGGGCGGCAGCGCGAGCTTGCCGGCCAGCCGTTCGGTGATCCGCTGCTCGACCTCGGCGCGGTAGTGGGCGGCGTAGGCCAGCAGGGCGGGCGAGGTCAGCACGAGCCGCCGGGTGGCGACGTAGCGGTCCGCCCAGTCGGCCCCGAGCCCGGTGACCACCTCGCCCAGCAGGTCACTCAGCTCGGTGAGCACGAGGCCGGACAGGGCGCGCCGGTCCAGGGCGGCCAGGTAGGCCGACCAGAGCTCCGCCTCCGCCTCGATGGCGGCGGCCTCCTTGGCCGGGAAGATCCGGAAGAAGCTGCTCCGGGACACCTCCACCGCGTCGACCAGCTCCTCCACCGTGGTGGCATCGAAGCCCCGCTCGGTGAACATGCGCAGCGCGGCGTCGGCGAGCGCGCGCCGGGTCCGCAGCTTCTTGCGCTCCCGCAGCGGCAGGGCCCGGTCGGACGTCGAGGAGTCGGCGGTCATGGCGGCAATCTAGCCGCATCCCGACCGGGAAGAGACTTGACACCCTTAGAAACCTGTTGCCAAATGAGACTGAGTCTCAATATGCTCTGAGTATCGAAAGCATGGAGCGAACAAAGGAGCGACCGATGTCGACCACTCCCACCCTCAACGGCCAGGTCGTCGGCCTGGCCCACTACGCCACCCGCGCGGTCCTCGAAGGCGAGCTGGCCCCGACCGGCACGTCCTTCCCGCAGGCCCTGGCCCTCAACGCCGTCGCCAACGCCGGCGGGACGCTCGACCGCTCCCGGCTGGTGGACCGGATGACCAGCACCTTGAAGATCGACGCGGCGGCGGTGCTGGCGACGATCGCCGAGTTGGCCGAGGCCGGGCTGGTGCGGGTGCTGCCGGTCGACGAAGCCCGGGTAGACCTGACCGAGGCCGGCCGGGCCCGGCAGAGCCGGATCGCCGAGATCAGCGCCGGCATCGCCGGCCGGGTGTACGCGGACATCCCCGCCGCCGACCTGGCCGTCACCGCCCGCGTGCTGACCCTGGTCACCGAGCGGGCCAACGCCGAACTGGCCGCCGCGCGGGGTTGACCCGGGCAGGCGGGCGCGCCCGGGCGCCCCGGCCACTGTCTAGGCTCGACGGTCATGGAGGCAACCAGGGTCGCCGTGCTCGGCCGGGGCGTCGTACCCGGTGGGGAGCCGGTGCTGCGCGGCGACGACCTCGGCGTGCTGCACGGCGACGGCCTCTTCGAGACCATGCACCTGCGGGGCGGGCGGCCCTGGCTGCGCGCGGCGCACCTGGCCCGGCTGCGGGCCGGCGCCGCCGCCGTGGGGCTGGCGCTGCCCGCCGAGGACGCCCTGGTCGAGCTGCTGGAGAGCGTGGCCGCCGGCTGGCCGGCGGAGGTGGAGGGCGCGCTCCGGCTGGTCTGCACCCGGGGCCCGGAGGGCGGCGGCCCGCCGACCGTCTACGCCACCCTGGGCGAGGTCCCGCCGTCCGCCCGACGGGCCCGACGGGACGGTGTCGGCGTGGCCACCCTGCCCCTCGGCGTGGCCGCGGCGGCCCGGCCGGAGCTGGGCTGGCTCCCCACCGGCGTCAAGTCCACCTCGTACGGGGTGAGCAGCGCCGCCCGGCGCTGGGCCGCCCGCAACGGCGTGGACGACGTGCTCTGGATCTCCACGGACGGGTACGTGCTGGAGGGGCCGAGCGCGAACGTGGTGTGGCTGGAGGCCGGGACGCTGTGCACCGTCCCGGCCGCCGCGACCGGCATCCTCCCCGGCGCCACCTGCGCCTGGCTGCTCGCCCACGCCGGGGAGCTGGGCTTCACCGCCGCCGAGCGGATGGTTACGCCGCAGCGGCTGGTCGAGGCCGACGGCATCTGGTTCACCTCGTCGGTGCGCGGCCTGGCGGAGTTCCGCAGCCTCGACGCCACGCGCCTCCCCCGCTCCCCGCACACCCCGGCCCTCCAGGCCCTCCTGGCCCATTCCGTCCCCTGACCCCGTCCGGGTCCGGGGACGCGGAGCTGTCGATCACCGCGGATCCGGGGTGGGCATGCCGGCGGTGGGTCAGCCGGCCACCCGGATGAGGCGGGCGGAGAGGTGCGGCGAGAGGGGTTGGCCCATGCCGGCCATCTCCTGGGCGTAGAGCAGCGCGCCCTCGACGATGCCGAAGAGCCGGGCGCCGGCGGTGACCCTCTTGGCGGTGGAGGTCCGCACGACCGCGTCGGTGGCGAACTCGATCTGGGTGCCGGTGCGCTTGCCGATGTAGAGCTCCATGATCCCGGTGGGGCTCGTCATCAGCGCCTCCAGCTCGTCGGTGGCCCGGTCGCCGCTGAGCACCGGACGCCACCAGCCGACCTCACGCCCGGCGGGCCGCACCGGCCGGCTCTGCTCGTCGAGGATCCAGGCCCGCGACTCGTAGAGCAGGAACGGGCGGCCGTCGTGGCTGATCCGGACCTCCTGGGCGAAGTCGAAGTCCTCGATGGTGGGGAAGCCGCCCCGGCCGCGCCCCCGCCACACCCCGACGTACGGCAGCAGGCCGTCGAGGGCCGGGTGCAGCTTCGGGCCGACCCGCAGGTCGTGGCTCTCCTCGTACGGGTACTCCTCGACCGGCGGAGCGTTCAGCCACGGCGGCTGCAGCGGGTTCTCGTCCGACGGGTTCGCGCTCACCGATTACCAACGTCCTCTCGAAATGCGTACGGCAAGGTAGACCAGGCCACCGGCGAGCGCGCCGAGGCCCGCGACCAGCAGGCTGACGAACCCGATCTCGGTAACCATCATGGTCATCCTATGCTGGGCGTCATGGCCCGCACTCTCGTCGTCAAGGCCACCGCCGGCGCGGACGCGCCGGAGCGGTGCGCCCAGGCCTTCACGGTCGCCGCCACCGCCGCCGCAGCCGGAGTGGAGGTGTCGCTCTGGCTGACCGGCGAGTCGACCTGGTTCGCCCTCCCCGGTCGGGCGGAGCAGTTCGAGCTGCCGCACTCCGCGCCGCTGGGGGAGCTGCTGCACGTCATCCTCACCACCGGTCGAATCACCGCCTGCACCCAGTGCGCCGCCCGCCGGGACATCGGCCCCGGCGACGTGCTGCCCGGGGTCCGCATCGCGGGCGCGGCCGTCTTCGTCGAGGAGGCGATGGCCGAGGGGGCCCAGGCGCTGGTCTACTGACCTGCCCCCGAACGCTTATGTCCGATCTGCGCGGACTGCCGATACTGTCCCGCCTTGCCAGTCCGCTGCCTACCATTCGGTTGTGGACGAGGCGATAGAGGAGTTCTTCGCATCGCTGCCGGCGCGCGCCCCGGCGGTGCTGCGCACCCCGTTCGCCGGGACCATCCAGATCAACCTCACCACCGACAACCGCACCGACCACTGGCTGGTCCAGATGAGCCCCGGCGAAGTCATCGTCACCCGGGCCCGCGGCCCCGCGGACGCCATCTGGACCAGCAGCGCGGACCTCTTCGAGCGGCTGGTCACCGGCCGGGCCGAGGCCGTATCCGCGGTCCTGCGCAATGAGTGCACCTTCGGGGGCAACTCCGCGCTCTTTCTCGCCTTCCGCCGGTTCCTCCCCGACCCGCCCGGTGCCCGGGATCCCCGGGACACCGCCCGCGAGCAGGTCGGATGGTCGGGATGAGGGAGCCGGTCAGCATCCTCGACGGCAACACCTTCGTCGTCTGCGACCGCCGCGGTGACATCGAGCCGTCGTACGACTTTCCCACCGGGCTCTTCTCGTTCGACACCCGCTTCCTCTCCACCTGGCTGCTGACCCTCGACGGGGAGCGGCTGCACGCCCTGTCGATCGACGACTCGCAGTCCTACCGGACCCGGTACTTCCTGGTCCCCGGCGAGCCGACGCACTACCTCGACGCCAAGGTGTCGGTGATCCGCAGGCGGGCCATCGGCGGCAGCCTCGGCGAGGAACTCACCGTGCTCAACCACTCCGAGCGGGAGATGCGGTTCAACCTCCGGCTGGAGATGGGTTCCGACTTCGCCGACCTCTTCGAGATCAAACACAAGCGGAGCAAGGTGGGCCGGACCACCGCCACCGTCGCCGAGAACGAACTGCGGTTGACCTACCGGCGGGAGGCGTTCCACCGGGAGACCGTGATCACCAGCACCGCCCCCGCCGAGGTGGACCAGGGCGGGATGACCTGGATGATCCTCGTCGGCCCGCACGCCGAGTGGAGTACCCGGCTGCACGTGTCGGCGTTGATCTACGGCGCCCGCGGGGAGGACTTCCGCGCGACCACCCCGCTGAGCGGCAGCCGCAGCCCCGCCGCCATCCTGGCGGAGCAGCAGGAGCTGGTCGACAGCGCGCCCAAACTGGGCTGCGACTGCGAGCCGCTGGCCACGGCGTACCGGCAGAGCCTCACCGACCTCTCCGCGCTGCGCTACGAATCGATCACCCTCCGCGTACGCCTGCTCGCGGCGGGCCTGCCCTGGTTCATGACCATCTTCGGCCGGGACAGCATCCTCACCTCGCTCCAGGTGCTGCCGTTCCTGCCCGAGCTGATCCCGCCGACCATCATGATGCTGGCCGGGTTGCAGGGTCACCGCCTGGACGACTTCCGCGACGAGGAGCCGGGCAAGATCCTGCACGAGCTGCGCTACGGCGAGACGGCCGGCTTCGAGGAGCAGCCGCACTCGCCCTACTACGGCTCCGCCGACTCCACCCCGCTCTTCGTGATCCTGCTCGACGAGTACGAGCGGTGGACCGGTGACGCCAACCTGGTGCGGCAGCTGGAGTTCCCGGCCCGGGCGGCGCTGGCCTGGATCGACAGCTACGGCGACCTGCTCGGCACGGGCTACCTCTGGTACCGCACCCGAAACCCGGACACCGGCCTGCAGAACCAGTGCTGGAAGGACTCGTGGGACGCGATCTCCTACTCCGACGGCCGGCTGCCGGACTTCCCCCGGGCCACCTGCGAACTCCAGGGGTACGCGTACGACGCGAAGCTGCGCGGCGCCCGGATGGCCCGGCAGTTCTGGAACGACCCCGCCTACGCCGAGCGGCTGGAACGCGAGGCCGCCGCCCTCAAGGAACGCTTCAACCGGGACTTCTGGATCCCCGAGCGCGAGTACTTCGCGCTCGCCCTCGACCCGGAGGGGCGGCACGTGGACGCGCTCTCCTCCAACATCGGGCACCTGCTGTGGAGCGGCATCGTGGACGAGTCCCGGGCCGAGCGGATCGCCCGCCTCCTGCTCGACCCCCTGCTCTTCTCCGGCTGGGGGGTACGCACGCTCGCCGCCGACCAGGGGCGGTACAACCCGGTCGGCTACCACGTCGGGACGGTCTGGCCGTTCGACAACGCCTTCATCGCCTGGGGCCTCGCCCGGTACGGCTTCCGCGAGGAGGCCGGACGCATCTGCGAGAGCATGCTCAGCGCCTCCCGGTACTTCAACGGACGGCTCCCGGAGGCGTTCGCCGGCTACGACCGCAACCTCACCGAGTACCCGGTGCAGTACCCCACGGCGTGCAGTCCGCAGGCCTGGTCGGCCGGGACGCCCCTGCTGCTGCTGCGGGTGATGCTCGGGCTGGAACCCCAGGGCGACCACCTGATCATCGACCCGGCGGTGCCGGAGGGCATGGGCCGGGTGGAACTGCTGGACATCCCCGGCCGGTGGGGCCTGGTGGACGCCCTCGGCCGCAGCCGCACCCCGCACGACAGCCGGCACGACCGCTGACCGCGCCGGCGTCGAGGTTCAACAGCAGCGCTGACCGCGCCGGGGCCGAGCGGGATCAGCAGCCGGTGGAGGCGGAGACCCGGACCTGCTCGCCGGTCGCGTCGGCCAGAACGACGGCCGTGCCGCGCCGGTAGGCGTACACCTCGGGGGTGTCCACCACCGCGCCGCCGGCGGCCAGCGGCTTCAGCCCCGCCAGCGGCGCCGGCGCGGACCCGGCTGCGACCCAGCTGGTCCGGGCGAGCCCGCCGCCGGGGCAGGGCGCGACGACCTGTTCCGGGGTGCCCGCCGGACGGCCGAGCGCGCGCAGCGCCTCGTCCAGGGCCGGCTCGCCGGCGTAGCCGGGAAGGAGTGTCGCGTATGCCACGTCGTCCGGGCGGCAACCGGTGTCCACCGTCAGCCGGACCCGGCCGGGGGTGACCACCCGGCCGTGCACCGCGACGAACTCACCGGCGTCGGCCCGCAGCCGGGGACCGTCGGAGCCGAGGTGGACGCCGGCGCGCCAGTCCGCGGGGAGCCGTTTGGCGACCGCCTCCAGCAGCGCCCGTTCCCCGCCCTCGGCCACCACCACGTCCAGATCCCGGGCCAGCGACGCGCCGTCGTCCATCGGGGTGACCCGACAGCCCCGGTCGAACCGCGGCGCGGCCAACTGCCAGGCCCCGTCACCGGTGGCGGCGACGAGGCGGCCGACCGCCCGGTCGACCACCGGTCCGGCCTCGGCGAGGGTGCGCTGCTCGCGCACGGTCGGCGGATCGTGCCGCACGGACCACCAGGTCAGCGCGCCCAGCAGCACCGCCCAGAGCACGGTCACCGCCAGCAGCCAGCGCGGCCACCCTCGGGTGGGCGCCGGCTCGGAAGGACCACTCGGCGGGGCCCACCCCGCCTGGACAGCACCGCTCACCCGCCCATCGTGTCACGCGCCCGCCGTCGGGCCGGCCGCCCCCTGCGGCGGAAGCCGGGCGGACGACCGGGGCCGGTCACCCCGGGTGGGTGACCGGCCCCGGGCCGATCAGAGCGTGGGTCAGGCGACGGTCACCGAGACCTCGTTGATGCCCCGTCCGGCGGTCACGGCGGTGTCGCCGTTGCCGTGCCGGGACAGCGCCCGCAGCGTCCAGCTGCCCGGCGCGGCGAAGAACCGGAACTGCCCGGCCGGAGAGGTGACCACCTCGGCGGTGAACTCACCGGTCGAGTCGAGCAGCCGGACGTACGCGCCCGGCACGGTCTCGCCCGCGTCGGAGCGGACCACACCGGTGATGACGGTTTCCTTCTCCAGGTCCAGACTGGCCGGCAGCGGCGCGGCCTGGTCGGGAGCGGCGCAACCCGCGGCGGTGGGTGCAGTCATCTCAGGCCTCCCCAGGCTCGTCGCCGAGCGCCACCGGCACGCCGACCAGCGAGCCGTACTCGGTCCAGGATCCGTCGTAGTTCTTCACGTTGCGGTGGCCGAGCAGCTCCTGGAGCACGAACCAGGTGTGCGAGGAGCGCTCACCGATCCGGCAGTAGGCGATGGTCTCCTTACCGTCGTCCAGCCCGGCGTCGGCGTAGATCCGGCGCAGCTCGTCGTCGGACTTGAAGGTGCCGTCCTCGTTGGCCGCCTTCGACCACGGCACGCTGATCGCGGTGGGCACGTGGCCGGCCCGCTGTGCCTGCTCCTGCGGCAGGTGGGCGGGGGCGAGCAGCCGGCCGGCGTACTCGTCGGGGCTGCGCACGTCGACCAGGTTCCTGGTGCCGATGGCGTCGACCACCTCGTCGCGGAAGGCGCGGATCGAGGCGTCCGGCTCCTGCGCGACGTACTGGGTCCGGGGGCGGGTCACCGGGTCGGCGACCAGCGGGCGGGCGTCCAGCTCCCACTTCTTGCGGCCGCCGTCGAGCAGCTTGACGTCCCGGTGGCCGTACAGCTTGAAGTACCAGTAGGCGTACGCGGCGAACCAGTTGTTGTTGCCGCCGTACAGGATCACGGTGTCGTCGTTGGCGATGCCCCGCTCGGAGAGCAGCGCCTCGAACTGGGTCTTGTTGACGAAGTCCCGACGGACCGGGTCCTGCAGGTCGGTCCGCCAGTCCAGCTTGATCGCGCCGGCGATGTGGCCGGTGTCGTACGCCGAGGTGTCCTCGTCGACCTCGACGAAGACGACGCCCGGGGCGTCGATGTTCTTCTCGGCCCACTCGGCCGAGACGAGTGCGGTGTCGCGACTCATCGAATCACTCCCTGGTGAGGATGGATGGTGAGCCTGCGCGGGATCGAAATCGGTGATTGTCGCACCACGCGCGGGACCCATAGAGGAACGGATCACGGGTTCGTGCGACGGCGCCGCTGCCGGGCGTGCGGTGGGAAGAGCACCGGAGGGTGGAGAGACCCTGAAGCCGGTTGGCCGCTAGGCGGCCGGAGACAGCCCCGCCGTCAGATGACGGAGCGACACAGGCAGGTGGCCACGCGGCACAGGTCGACCGCGCGCCGTTTGGTGAGGTGCGTCCCCATGAGCAGGGAGCCTAGCAGCCGTCCCGGAGAGCGCCACCGGTCCGACCAGCATGCGGGACACGACGGGGGACACGACGACGGCCCGGCCGGGAGGCCGGGCCGTCGTGCGGTTGCCTGGTCAGCGGGCCGAGTTGATCGGTACGTTCGCCGCGTCGGCGGTCACCACCAGGCCCTCCGGCCTGGGCTCGACCTTGCGGACGTTGAGCTGGAACGGCAGCTCGGGCAGGGGCACGTCGATCGAGATGCCCTTGGCGTAGTTGCTCAGCAGCGTCCGGGCCAGCGGCACCGCCGGCAGCCCCTCGGCGGTCAGGTCGTTGAAGCGCAGCGCGACCTTGTTGCCCTCGGCCACGGTCACGTCGGCGGTGCCGGTGACGGTGAGCTTCTGCCCGAGGATGTCCACCGGGGCGGTCACCGCGAGCTTGCCGTTCTGCTCGCCGAGCTTCAGACCGGGGCGGTCCAGCAGGGCGGCCAGACTGTCGTAGGTGACGGTGCCGGTGCCGTCGACCTTCTCGGCGACCACGTCGCCGCTGCCGGAGCGGAGGGTGTCCAGCGAGGCCCGCACGTTCCGGGCGTCCACGTCCAACCGGGGCACGCTCACCGCGTTGCCCTCGACCGAACCCCGCACGTCGGTCAGCACGATGGAGATCCGCTCGTAGCGGCCGTCGAGCACCTGGGTCAGGAACGGGAAGCCGCCGACGTCGACCTTGGGCGGGGCGGACTGGGCGTCCTGCTTGGCGACCTCCTGCTTCACCTGGTCGGCGATGGCGCGCTCGGCCACCCCGGCCGCCACCCGGTCGGCCACGACCAGCAGCCCGACCAGGAGCAGCAGGAGGACGACCAGCGTGACCAGCACCTTGCGCCCCCGCCGCCGGGGACGCTCCTCGTACGCGGGGTACGCCTCTGCCACGCCGCCTCCTCGTCCGTCGCCGTCGCTGTCCCGCGACGTCCGTGTCCACCGCGCCACCGGCGCGGGCGCACCGTTGGTACCCGACCGCCGTGACGCTCAACCGTAGGTCAGAGGAACAGCACGCACATGGCGTACGCGGCCGGCGCGGCGAGCGCGAACCCGCCGAGCGGGCCCTGCATGTGCCGGGCGATCCACAGCGTCGGCGGCTCGCCGGCCATCAGGCGGCCCGCCTCGGCGTACCCGACGGCGAGGTCGGCCAGCACGGCGGTGGCGGCGGTGACCAGGCCGATCAGCGCGGCGCTGGTCGGGGTGAAGCCGACCAGGTAGCTGCCGAGCACCGCGCTGGTCAGGGTGCCGATCATCGCCCCGGCCACCACGCCGGCCGCGCCCCGCGGCACCTGCGGGGCGAGCCGGGGCCAGGGCAGCACGGCGTCGGTGAGCCGGGCGACGGTGAGCGCGACCCCGGTGGCGGCCAGGCAGACGGTGATCGCCTGGGTGCCGGCCGGGATCCGGCTGAGCGTGATCAGGGTGGCGAACGCGACCACCCCGACCACGATGAGCAGGGTGGTGCCGAGCGAGTCGGTGACCCGGATCCGGTCCACCCGGCGGACGAGCTGACCCAGCACGCCGAGCAGGAATCCGCCCGCCGCGACGTATCCGAGCGGTGCGAGGGCGGCGATGTCCGACTGCACCGCGGCGACGTCCGCCGCGCCGGCGACGGCGGCGCTGACCACCGCGACCAGCAGCAGGGCGGGCGGGCGCATGGCCATCGTCCAGGCCAGGACGAAGAGCAGCTGCACGCCGAAGACGATGAAGGCGAAGGGCAGCCGGTGCCCCGGCCCGGCGGTCTGGGCGCCGAGCACCAGGCCCACTCCGAGCAGCGCGGCGAAACCCGCGACGGTCAGCGAGAGCGGCTTGCGCACGTCGACCGGCTCGACGACCTCCGCCTCCGGCTCCGCCGCCTCGTCGTCGGGCCGGCGGGGCGCGCCGCCCTTGCGGGCCCGGCGCGGCCCGCGCCCGCGCCGCGGCTCACCGTCGTCGGTCGGCCCGGTACGCGGGCCGGGCGGGAGGCCACGGGCGGGGCCGGCCGGCCCCGAACGGGCGTCGTCGGGCCACGGGTCACGGCCGGTCTCGGGCGAGGTGGAGGGAAACACGCCCCGATCGTGCCAGACCAGGTGGCTCCGGCGGAGGTCACGGTTTCGGCAACGTTAAAACCTGCGGCGCGATCATGGGCACAACCGACAAACAGGAAAGGACGAGCGGGGCTCACCTGGGCCATCGGTTACGCTCAAGCCGTTACCCGCCCGTCAGCGACGCCGGGACCCCCGCAGTTCGCAGCGCCACGCCCTCCGGGCTGCCGCTGGTCGCGCGCGGCTTCGCCGCCGCCGGACGGAGGTGATCGTGTGGAGATCCTGTTGCTGGTGACCGCGCGCGCAGGTGAACCATCGGCAGTGCTGCCGGCGCTCGACCTGCTGCCGCATTCGGTCCGCACCGCACCCCGTGACGTCCGCACCCTGGTCGCCGGTCCGAGCCCGGACGCGGTGCTGGTGGACGCGCGGTCCGAGCTGAGCGAGGCGCGGGCGACCTGCCGGATGCTGCACGCCACCGGCCTCGGCGTGCCGCTGGTGGCGGTGGTGACCGAGGCGGGGCTGATCGCGTTGAACGCCGACTGGGGCGTGGACGACGTCATCCTGGCCAGCGCCGGCCCGGCCGAGGTGGAGGCCCGGTTGCGCCTCGCGGTCGGCCGGATCAGCAACGCCACCGCCGGCGCCGGCGGCTCGATCCGGGCCGGCGAGCTGACCATCGACCCGGACACCTACGCGGCGAAGCTCAAGGGCCGGCCGCTCGACCTCACCTACAAGGAGTTCGAGCTGCTGAAGTTCCTGGCCCAGCACCCGGGCCGGGTCTTCACCCGGGACCAGCTGCTCCGCGAGGTCTGGGGGTACGACTACTTCGGCGGCACCCGGACGGTGGACGTGCACGTCCGGCGGCTGCGGGCCAAGCTCGGCTCGGAGTACGAGTCCATGATCGGCACGGTCCGCCAGGTGGGCTACAAGTTCGTGGTCCCGCCGTCGCGGTCGCTGCCGGAGGCGGAGCACACCCCGCGCCCGGCCCGGGCGGAGCACGCCTGATCACCGGTCTGCACGATCGGGCCGCATCGCCGGTTTGAGCCGCGATCGTCGCGGTTCCACCCGTCCGGAGCACTGTTTCCGATCCGCCCCTTTTGCCCTTCTTGTCAGCCCTATTCTCAGGGCGAGTTGGCGGCGAGAGGGGGCGACGGTGCGGGCACTGACCACGGGGGCGAAGAGGGGACCGGCCCACGGTCCACACCGGCGGTGGCACTGATGGGCCCCCGGAACACCGGCCGCGCCGTGGGCGTCGTCGTCCTCGTGCTGGCCGCCCTGCTCGGCTCCGCGTACGCGCTCGGTCGGAGCCTGCTCCCCGACCAGCCCCGGCCCCGGACCGGCGTCACGGCCAGCGTCCACGACACCGAGTACGCCGACCAGTCGCCCGGGTCCGGCATCCCCGCGGACGCGCCGTCGGGCCGCGCCGAGGCCGGCCAGGAGCCCGACGCCCCTCGCGCGACCGAGAACCCGGACGACGGCCCGTTCGGCACCCGGATGAGCACCGGCTCCCCCGAGGTGGCGCTCACCTTCGACGACGGGCCGGACCCGCAGTACACCCCGCAGGTGCTGGAGATCCTCCGTCAGTTCCACGTCCGGGCCACCTTCTGCGTGGTCGGCGAGAACGTGCAGGCCCACCCGGACCTGATCCGGGCGATCGTGGCCGACGGGCACACCCTGTGCAACCACACCTGGCAGCACGACGTGCAACTGGGCCAGCGCTCCCCCGCCACGATCCGCGCCGACCTGCTGCGGACCAACCAGGCGATCCACGACGCCGTGCCCGACGCCCCCATCGCCTGGTACCGGCAGCCCGGCGGCGCCTGGACGTACCCGGTGGTGTCGGTCGCCCAGGAGCTGGGAATGACCTCGCTGCACTGGAACGTGGACCCGTCGGACTGGGAGGTCCCCGGCGCCGCCCGGATCGCCACCCAGGTCACCCAGGGCGTCGGGCCCGGCTCGATCGTGCTGTTGCACGACGCCGGCGGGGACCGGCAGGGGACGGTCGACGCGCTGCGTCAGATCCTGCCCGACCTGACCAGCCGCTTCCGCCTGGAGGCACTACCGGTCGACGGCGCCACCTGAGCCCCCGCGCCGATGGGGCTACGGTGACGGGGTGAGCAGCGCGGAATCGACGACCGACCGGGTGGCCCGGGCCGACCGACTCGCCCCGGCCGAGGTGGCCGAGGCCCTGGCGCTGGCCCGCCTCGCCGGCGACGCCGACGGCGCGGACCCGTTCGACGAGCACACGCTGCTGCGGCTGCGGGACCCGGAGGCACCGGCCGTGCACCTGACCGCCCGCGCCGCCGACGGCACCCTGACCGGGTACGCCCACGTGGACACCTCCGACCCGGCCGGCGTCGGCGCGGAGCTGGCGGTCCATCCGGCGTACCGGCGGCGGGGCACCGGCCGGGCGCTGGCCCGGGGCGTGCTGGCGGCGGCGTCCGGGCCGGTGCGGGCCTGGGCGCACGGGGACCACCCCTCCGCCGCGGCGCTCGCCGTCGACCTGGGCTTCACCCGCGCCCGGGTGCTCTGGCAGCTGCGCCGCTCGCTGGCCGCCGCGCTGCCCGCGCCCCGGCTGCCGGACGGCGTCGTGCTGCGCGCCTTCCGCCCCGGCGCGGACGACGAGGCCTGGCTCGCGCTGAACACCCGCGCCTTCGCCGCGCACCCGGAGCAGGGCCGGTGGACCCCGGCCGACCTGCGCGCCCGGCTGGTCGAACCGTGGTTCGACCCGGCCGGTTTCCTGCTCGCCGTCGAGGAGGCCAGCGGCCGTCTGCTCGGCTTCCACTGGACCAAGGTGCACGAACGTCCCGGCTCGGCCCGGATCGGCGAGGTCTACGTGCTCGGGGTGGACCCGTCGGCGCACGGCGGTGGGCTCGGCCGGGCACTGACCACCGCCGGCCTGGCCCACCTGCGGGACGCACGCGGGCTGGACCGGGTGATGCTCTACGTCGACGAGTCGAACACCAGCGCGGTGGCACTCTACGAGCGGATCGGTTTCGCCCGCTGGTGCGGGCACGTCAACTACCAGCTGGGCTGATCACCTCAGAGGTCGTCGGCGATCGGGGCCGTCCGGGCGGTCACCGCGCGGTAACGGCGGCGCATCGGCGGGATAACGGCCGTCCCGGCAAGTCGGATAAATGGCGATAGTAGGCCGGCAGTTCACCTATCGGACAACCAGTCCTCAGGCCGTGGCCACCCCGTCGGCCGCGCTTGTTCATCTTCCGTTCACTTCTGACCGGCGCACCGTCTACCTGGCACTCCTAGCTTTCGTGTCAGCCGGTCAGCGCCGGCGCCCGGGCCCCTTCCGGGCGACCTGACCAAAGACGTGAAGGGAAACCCCTCAGGTGAAGCTCCAGCGGCACGGCACCATCGCCTGCCTCGCTCTTACCGCGGTGCTCGGTCTCAGTGCATGCGGCTCGGACAACAACGAGCCGACCGGCACGTCCGCCTCGGGTTCCGCCAGTGCGGCGGACTGCGCCAAGGGCACGCTGAACGCGCAGGGCTCCTCCGCGCAGAAGAACGCCATGGCTGAGTGGATCAAGGCGTACCAGCAGAAGTGCGCCGGTACGACGGTCAACTACGAGCCGACCGGCTCGGGCGCCGGCATCCAGGCCTTCATCGCCGGCACCGCCGACTTCGCCGGCTCCGACTCCGCCCTGAAGGAGGAGGAGAAGCCGCAGGCCGATGCCAAGTGCGCGGGCGGCCAGGCGCTCAACCTCCCGATGGTGATCGGCCCGGTCGCGGTCGTCTACAACGTCGACGGCGTGGACAACCTCCAGCTCACCCCGACCACGCTCGCGAAGATCTTCGCCGGCAAGGTCACCAAGTGGGACGACGCGGCCATCAAGGCCGACAACCCGAACGCGAAGCTGCCGGCCGCCGCGATCCAGACGGTGCACCGCTCCGACGAGTCCGGCACCACGGACAACTTCACCAAGTACCTCTCCAAGACCGCCACCGCGGACTGGACCTTCGGCAACAACAAGGCGTGGAAGGCCCCGGGTGGCGTCGGCGCCGCGAAGTCGGACGGCGTGGCCAGCAAGGTCAAGAGCACCGTCGGCACGATCAGCTACGTCGAGTGGTCCTACGCCGAGAACTCGGGCCTCAAGAAGGCCAAGGTCCAGAACGGCGCCGGCGAGTTCACCGAGCTGACCGCCGAGTCCGCCGGCAAGACCATCGCCGGGGCCAAGATCGAGGGCCAGGGCGACGACCTCAAGATGTCGATCGACTACAGCACCAAGGAGGCCGGGGCCTACCCGATCGTCCTGGTGACCTACGAGATCGTCTGCAGCAAGGGCCTCGCGGCCGACAAGCTCCCGCTGGTCAAGGGCCTGCTGGGCCACGCCGCCAGCGCGGAGGGCCAGGCCGACCTGGTCGAGCTGGGCTACGCCCCGCTGCCCGACTCGGTCCGCACCAAGGTCGAGGCCGCGGTCAAGAACCTCAGCTGACCTTCCCGAGCGACACCACCTCTCAATTCGAAGCGAGCGAGCAGATGGGTGAAACCCCTCACCGCTCGGCACACGCCGGCACCGGCGGGACGAGCGTGGCCTCAGGTCACGACCGGCTCGCCGGTGCCTCGGCGCGTGTGGCCGAGACCTCCGTCAGTGGCGGCCGGACTCCGGGCGGCGACGGGCTGGGCGGCGGCGGCGCGCTGCCCCGGGCCCGGGCCTTCGGTGCGGAACGCGCGTTCCGCGGCCTGACCCTGGCCGCCGGAACCGCCGTGCTGGTCATCATCGCGGCCATCGCGATCTTCCTGATCGCCAAGGCCGTTCCCGCGTTGCAGGCCAACTCCGAGAACTTCTGGACCTTCGAGGGCTGGTTCCCCAACGAGAACCCGCCCACGTTCGGCATCGGCGCGCTCGCCTTCGGCACCGTGCTCACCGCGCTGCTGGCACTGCTCATGGCCGTGCCGGTGGCGCTGGGCATCGCCCTCTACCTCTCCCACTACGCCCCGCGCCGGCTGGGCAACGGTCTCGGATTCCTGATCGACCTGCTGGCCGCCGTGCCGAGTGTGGTCTTCGGGCTCTGGGGCCGGGACTACTTCGTCGGGCCCATCTCGGACCTGTCGGCGTGGCTGAACAAGTACTTCAGCTGGATCCCGATCTTCGGCGGCGACGGACCGTTCGGGAACTCGATCCTGCTCGGGTCGGTGGTGCTGGCGATCATGGTGCTGCCGATCGTCACCTCGCTCTCCCGGGAGGTCTTCCTCCAGACCCCGACCGCCAACGAGGAGGCCGCCCTCGCGCTGGGCGCCACCCGCTGGGAGATGCTGCGCACCGCGGTGCTGCCGTACGGGCGGCCCGGCATCATCGCCGCCGTCATGCTCGGCCTCGGCCGGGCGCTCGGCGAGACCATCGCGCTGGCGCTGACCCTCGGCTCCACCTACGCCATCTCGTTCAACATCCTCGAGAGCGGCGGCAACACCATCGCGGCGAACATCGCCAACCGGTTCGCCGAGGCGAACGACACCGGCCGGGGCGCGCTGATCGCCTCCGGTCTGGTCCTCTTCGCCATCACCCTGATCGTCAACATCACCGCCCGGGCGATCATCTACCGCCGCCGCGAGTTCACGGAGTCGGCCGCATGACAACAACCCTCACCTCACACCGTCCCCGCCCGCCGGCGCAGCCGGTGACCCTGCGGGCCCGGCGCCTGCCCGCGTACGCCGCCCCCGCGATCGCGGTGGCGGCCCTGCTGCTCGCCGCCGGGATCGTCTACGGCGCCGACCTCGGCGGCCCGGTCCTGGTCGTCGTCGTCGGCGCGCTGTTCTACCTGGCCGGGCTCTTCGCCGCCGCCAATGCGGTCGAAGGCCGCCGGTCGGCCCGCAACCGCACCTGGAGCGCGCTGATCCACTCCGCCTTCGTGCTGGCCGTACTGCCCCTGGCCTCGGTGGTCTGGACGCTTTTCAGCAAGGGCACGGAACGCCTCGACAGCAACTTCTTCGGCACCTCGATGAACAACATCGGGGCCCGGGACGCCAACGGCGGCGCCTACCACGCCATCGTCGGCACCCTGGAGCAGGTCGGCATCGCCACCCTGATCACCGTCCCGCTCGGGGTGCTCTGCGCGATCTACGTGGTCGAGTACGGGCGGGGCCGGTTCGCCTTCGCGATCCGGTTCTTCGTCGACGTGATGACCGGCATCCCGTCGATCGTCACCGGCCTCTTCGTGCTGGCGTTCTGGGTGCTGATCGTCTCGCCGTGGTTCAACGACGGCCGGCCCGGCTTCTCCGGTTTCGCCGCCGCGCTGGCGCTCAGCGTGCTGATGCTGCCGACCGTGGTCCGCTCCACCGAGGAGATGCTGCGCCTCGTCCCGGCGCCGCTGCGCGAGGGCGCGTACGCCCTCGGCGTGCCGAAGTGGAAGACCATCCTGCGGGTCGTGGTGCCGACGGCGCTGCCGGGCATCGTCACCGGCATCATGCTCGCCGTCGCGCGGGCCGCCGGCGAGACCGCCCCGGTGCTGCTCGTCGCCGGCGGCGGCGCGGCGATCAACTTCAACCCGCTCGAGAACAACCAGTCGTCGCTGGCCCTCTTCGTCTACCAGCAGGCCGGCGAGGCCTCGAAGTACTCGCCGGCGCGGGCGTGGACCGCGGCGTTGACCCTGGTCGCTCTCGTACTCGTCCTCACCATCGCGGCGAAGTTGCTGGCCCGTCGCAACCGGCTCGCCCGATGATCCCCGGAGGTACCGCCACCATGGCCAAGCGCATCGACGCCACCAACGTCACCGCCTACTACGGCGGCTTCAAGGCGATCGAGAACATCAACCTGACCGTCGAGCCCAAGACGGTGACCGCCCTGATCGGTCCGTCCGGCTGCGGCAAGTCCACCTTCCTGCGCTCGATCAACCGGATGCACGAGGTGCTCCCCGGCGCCCGGGTCGAGGGCAGCCTGACCATCGACGGTCAGGACATCTACGACCGGGACGTGGACGTCACCGCGGTGCGCCGCATGATCGGCATGGTCTTCCAGCGGCCCAACCCGTTCCCGACCATGAGCATCTTCGAGAACGTGGTGGCCGGGCTGCGCCTCAACGGCGTCCGGAAGAAGTCGATCCTGGACGAGGCCGCCGAGAAGGCGCTGCGCTCGGCCAACCTCTGGGACGAGGTGAAGGACCGGCTCGGCAAGCCGGGCGCCGGCCTCTCCGGCGGTCAGCAGCAGCGCCTCTGCATCGCCCGCACGATCGCGGTCGAGCCGCAGGTGGTGCTGATGGACGAGCCCTGCTCGGCGCTGGACCCGATCTCCACGCTGGCCATCGAGGACCTGATGTTCCAGCTCAAGGACAAGTTCACGATCATCATCGTCACGCACAACATGCAGCAGGCCGCCCGGGTGTCGGACCGGACCGCCTTCTTCTCCATCGAGAAGACCGGCGACCCGGGCCGGCTGATCGAGTACGACAACACGCAGAAGATCTTCAGCAACCCGAGCGTGAAGAAGACCGAGGACTACATCACCGGCCGCTTCGGCTGAGCCGCTGGTTCCCGGTCCGCGAGGGGCGTCGGTCGCACTGACCGGCGCCCACCACCTGCCGATGATGGAGCTGCCGGCCCGGCTGGCCGAGGTGCCCACCGACCGGGACGTCGCGGTGATCTGCCGCTCCGGCGGG
>NZ_JARXXY010000021.1:0-120909 GCF_029893845.1 Micromonospora sp. A200
CCGCTACGACCGCAAAGGCGACCACTTCGAAGCCTTCGCCACCATCGCAAGCACCCTGATCTGCTACCGCCGCCTCACCAAATGAGACGCGCCCTTAGCTCATGGCACCGGCCCGCCCGCCCACAATTCGCTACCGCCTGGCCCCTGCCCGGACCGCGTCGGCGTCCCACACCGACTGATTCCGCAGACGTCGCAGCGCATCCGGGGACATGTCCGGCCTGTTCAACGAGCTGCCGAAACGTCGTGATCTCAAGATCGGCGAGCAGCCGGTCGCGGTGCGGAGCGGCCCGACCCGCCCGAACCTGCCCGCCGAACGAGGCGAGTACCTTGTCCGCGGCACTGTGCCATCCGGCAGCGTTTACGCTGTTACCGAGAAAGGCGGATCATGATCGTTGCATGTTGCCGGGCACTGACTCCTTCCCAGGCCCGGGTCGGCCGATGAGCGCAGTCGCATTCCTCAACATCGCCATGCACGGGCACATCAACCCGACGCTGCCGGTCGTGGCCGAGCTTGTTCGTCGTGGCCACTCCGTCACCTACCACACGACGGCCGCCTTCGCCGAGGAGATCGCGGCCACCGACGCGCGAGTGCTCCGCTACCCCGGGGAAGACCAACCGCTCGCCAGCACGCCGGTCACGCTGATGGAGCAGCTTGCGCACACCGCCGTACGCGTGCTGCCCGCCGTCCTCACCGATCTGCGCGGTGCCCGGCCCGATCTGATCGTGCACGACTCCCTCTGCCCGTGGGGGCCGGTGGCCGCCCGGGAACTCGACGTGCCGGCAGCGTCGTCGTTCACCACGTTCGCGTTCAACGGGCACATGCCCAGCCCCACCCACGGCTCCTGGGGGCTGCTCGCCGAGGCGGCGGCCCGGCCCCGCCACGCCGGGGGGTACCTGAGGTCGCGCTGGGAGCTGCGCCGGCGGTACGACACAAGTGCGGTGCCCGTGATCGACCTGGCGAACATCCGTCAGCCGCTCAACCTGGTCTACACCTCGCGGGCCTTCCACCCCGATGCCGACAGTTTCGACCAGTCGTACCGGTTCGTCGGACCGAGCATCGGTGCCCGCCCAGCCGACTCGTCGTTCCCGGTCGATCGGCTGCGGGACCCGGTGCTGTACGCCTCCCTGGGCACGCTGTTCAAGGCCGACCCGCGGCTGCTGCGCAGCCTTGCCGACGCGCTCGCCCCGCTCGGTGGCACCGTGATCATCTCCACCGGACACACCGATCCCGCCGAGCTCCGTCCGCTGCCGGCCAACGTGATCGCCCACCGCTCCGTACCGCAGCTGAAGGTGCTGGCCCGAGCAGCGCTGTTCATCACCCACGGCGGGGTGAACAGCGTCAACGAGGCCCTGTACGACGGCGTCCCGATGCTGGTGGTTCCGCAGGGCGCTGACCAGCCGTTGGTGGCTGCCCGCGTCGTCGAGCTCGGTGCCGGCCTCTCGATTCGCACCGAGGACGTGAACGCGGAGGCCGTGCGCGTCCTCGCCCAGCGCCTGCTCGACGAGCCCCGATTCCGGGCCGCCGCGAGCACCCTGCAGGTCGCCCAGCGTCAGGCAGGCGGCTATCTGCGCGCCGCCGACGAACTCGAACGCTATGTGCAGCAGACCGGCCCGGTCACTCAGCCGGGCTCTGCCGATCTGCCACCGCAGGGCTGACCGATGTCCCCTGTCGTCGCCATCCTGCTGCTGTTCGCAGGGCTGTCCGAGGCCGCCGGGCGTGTCCTGCCCCTGTTGGCACGCCTGTCCGGCGTGTCGCACACCAGGGTGGTCGGGTTGATGCTGGCCGGCGCCGTGGTCGAGGGCTCGGTATTCGCGCTCTGGCCGCTGTCCGCGTGGACCCTTGCCGAGCTGGTGATGCAAACCTCACCGTCCGACGAGGCCGCGCTGGTCTGGACACCAGGCCTGGCCGCCCCGCTGCTGCTTGCCGCAGTCCTCGCGTTCCCGCTGCTCGGGCCGCTGCTGCACTTTGTGCTCATGCTGGGTGTGGGGGCCGGCCTCGCCGCTGCGCTCGCCACGGGGGCCGGTCTCGGCTGGTGGCCTGCCGCCGGCTGCGTAGCCGTCGCGGGAGTCGGGCTTGGCGTCGCCGTCGAGGGGGTCCGCCGCCTGGTCGCGAGGCTCAACAGGCCAAGGGCACCGGAGCCACTCACATGATCGGGCTTGCGCTCCTGCTGCTGCTCGGCGGGCTCGGACTGGTCCTGATCGCCGAAGCTCTGCTCGCCCGCTACGAGGTGCTGGTCTATGCCGCAGGCTGGCGGACTCCCACCATCGCGCTCCCCACGGGCATGCCCCCCGCCCGGGGCGCGGACCCGGACCGCCCTCCGGACGCCTACCTGGTCTATCTGGACGGCATCGGGAAACGCCGCTTCCACGACACCCGCGACGGCGGCCGACTGGTCAAGGCCCTGATCGACGGAGCACCGGAGCTCAGGGTGCTGGGCCAGGTGCAGCCCTACTCCCCGCTGGCCGTACCGCTCTCCGACCGGCCGGTGTGGGTATGGCTGCGCCGCCACCTCGGGCTGGTGCTGTTCCTGCACAACGTGATGCAGATCTTCGTCGCCGCCGACCGCCGGTACCGTCCCCTGTACAACCGCGCCGTCGGCTCGCAGATCGCCACTCAGCTCCGGCTCGCCGGTTACCGGCCTGACAGCGGTATCCCCGTGGTACTGCTCAGTTACAGCGGCGGCGCCCAGGTCGCCACCGGCGCGGTGCAGGAACTGTGGTCCCAGCTGCGCTCCCCGCTCTGGCTGATCACTCTCGGCGGGTTCCACAACGGCGCCAACGACATCAGCCACGCCCAGCACTTCGACCAGCTCACCAGTGCCGGCGACACGATTGAGCGAGTCGGCGCCTTGATCTTCCCGCAGCGGTGGCGGCTGTTCCGCCGGAGCGGATGGAACCGGGCCGACCGCGAAGGGAAGATCACCGTGCACTGGCTCGACCCGGCCACCCACATCGGTACGCGCAGCTACATCAGCCCGGGGGCCCGGTTACCCGATGGCCGCAGTCACCTCGACCGGACCGCCGACACCGTGATCGCGCTGATCCGGGATCGCCTCAGCGCGACTGCGAATACCGACGGCCCGCCGCCATGATCGGACGAGGCCGGTGACCTGGCGTCTCGCCCTTGATCGGTCGTGAGCCGCTATTTGTACAGTCGCGGTTATTTCACTCGCAGATCGCCATTGCTGTGTAAATGCGCGCAATCACGGGTAAAGCGCAGCATGCAACAACAGGTGCCACGGCGCCGAGACCTGACGAGGAGTCTCGGCTCCCGCTGGGAACGGTTCGTGCGGGCGGGTCGACGGGGTGCCGCCGAGGACAGGCTCGTCCAACGGCTCAAGGTGCGAGAGCGTGCGATCCGGGTGTACGGCGGAGGCATCGTGGCCCTACAGGCTGGCATCGCTGCGGTGACCGCTTGGCTGCTGTCGCACGAACTGACCGGCAATCCCAGCCCCGTGTTTGCTCCGCTTGCTGCGGTCGGGACTTTGGCCGTGTCTGTTGGGCAGCGGGTACGGCGGATCGTCGAGCTGGTCGTGGGTGTGGCGCTGGGGGTGCTTGTTGGTGATGCGCTTCTGTCCTTCATAGGCATCGGGCCCTGGCAGCTCGGCCTGGTCGTCATCATGTCGATCCTCGCAGCCTTTGCCCTCAGCAGCCGGGCGGCGGTGGTGATCCAGACGGCGAGCACCGCAGTACTGATCACCACATTGAGCCCGCAGGCCCCGAACGTGGAGTCTTCCCGGTTCGTTGACGCGCTGCTCGGCGGTGGTGTCGCACTGGCCACGGCGATCCTCTTGCCGGTCAACCCGTTGAGAGTCGTCAGGCGTGCTGCCGGACCGGCGCTGCGAACGCTGGTCGAACAGCTGACGGAGACGGCAGAGGCGTTGTGCGAGCGCGATATCGAGCGGGCGATCCGGGCCCGGGACCGGCTGCGCGGCAACCAGGAGGAACTTCGGGTATTGCGGGAGGCGGTGGCGGGTGCACGGGAGGTTACCCGGCTGTCTCCGTTGTCATGGCGGCACCGGCACGGCGTGCTCAGTCACTACGCCCGAACCGCCGAGCCGTTGGAGAGGGCGATGGGCAACAGCGGGACAATGATCCGTCGAGCTGTCACGGTCATCGAGGACAAGGAGCCAGTCCCGGCAGCGATGGTCGACGCGGTTCTCGCCCTTGCTGGGGCGGTGCGGATACTTCGGGACGAGTTTGCGGCCCGACGGGAGCCGCACAATGCGCGGGCGAAAGCCCTGCAAGCCGTTGAACATGCCGGCGCAGCGTACGGGGATGACATTGGTTTCTCCGGGACCGTCGTCCTCGCCCAGATTCGCACCACGACCAGCGACCTACTCGTGGTGTCCGGCCTCACCCAGGCCGAAGCCAACAGGCAGGTCCGGTGCGCCTTCGGCACGCTGCCGGATGCGTCGCAACAAGCCCGGCAAAGCAAGGCTACCGGCACTGGCGTCGGTCATTCCCGGCTGACGCCGGATGCGTCGGCCCGGCGGCTCTGATCGCCGCTTCCGGCATCGCTCACCCACACACCGGCCACCTGTCGGGGCAGGCGGGCCAGCGGGAAGCAACGGCGTCAGGGAGCCGGTCCTGATCGGGAGGCCGGGCGTCGAACTCATTGTCCGGCCGGTGGGTCGGCCGGATGAGGCCCTGGGTCCATCGGCTTGCGGAGGCGCTCGACCAGATCGAGCGCCGCCTCGATGTACGGCTCTTCGGACGCGCGGGGCCCGTGTCCCTTGATCGGTGGTGGGACGCTGTCGCTGGCTGGGACGACCACGTCGCTGGGGTCGCGGACGCGGTGGTCCACCGTTGCCGCCGGGCCGGTGACGGTGGGCGGCTCGTCCGGCCGGTGGGCGGAGAAGATCCATCCGCCGATCGCGTCGGTGTCGCGCCAGAGGTTCAACCATCGCCAGCCGACTCGACCACCCACCTCGTGCAGCATGTCGTCGTCGACGTAGGCGGGGAATAGCCGGGCGTAGATCCGCCGCAGTGGTGAGCCGCAGGTGAGTAGGGCGACCCGGCCGCTGACGTGGGGCGGCAGTTGGAGCACGGTGGCGGTGACCAGCACGGAGCCGTGGCTGTACCCGGCGATCAGGACGACGTTGCCGCTTTCGACCAGGTAGGTGATGCGTCGTACCAGCTCCGGCACGGCCCGTTCGGCGTAGCAGGGCGGCGCGAAGGGGTGGGCGGCGCGCGGCCAGAAGGTGGCCAGGTCCCAGAGAACGCCGACGTGGCGCCGGAACCCGGCGGTCCGGTAGGCGAAGATTCCGCCGATGACCAGACTGAGCAGGGTCGCCGCGATCAGGTAGCTGCCCATCCCGATGCCGAAGTTGACCAAGCCGGCCGGCACCCCTGCGTACCGCTCGAGTGCGTCGCCTGGATACAGCCCGAGCAGGTCCAGTGCGGTGGTTGCCGCGCCGAGTCCGGCGAGGCAGGCGTAGACCACGGCCAGCGGTATCAGCCGTTCGGTGAACCGGGCCCGGACGATCGCCTGCTGCACCTGCCGAAGCCGGGGTGCGGCCTCCGGCGGCGGGTCCGGGAAGTCGCGTGCGACGATCGCGGCCGCCGCGCGGGAGCGGCCGCGTCGGGAGATCAGGGTCACCACGCTGGCGACGACCAGCGTGATCAGCGCCGCCCGGAAGAAGCCGTAGATCACCCAGGTGTATGCGGCTGGTGGGCGGGGGACCAGGTCTTGTGAAGTTGATGCGGTGCGGTCCAGGTAGTCGGCCACCCGGCGGACGAGTTCGGCGGAGAACGCCACCGCGAGACCGGCGGCCGCCGCCGCGGTCGCCAGCGCGCCCAGTCCGAGTAGCGGTGGGTGACCCGGCGGTCGGTCCGGGCGCCACAGCAGCGCGGCGGCCAGGGCGGCCAGCAGCCCGGCATGAGCGACGAACAGCCAGGTGAGGGTCGAGCCGTAGCCGGGCAGGCCACCGCCCTCCTGCCAACGGGTGGGGCTGGTCAGGACGTGGGCGAAGACCGCGACGGTGAGACCGACGGCGATCGTCCGCAGCAGGCGGGCGGCACCGTCGAGCCGCCGGTTCGTGGGGGCCCGGTCGATCAGCGGGGGGGCGCAGAGCAGGGCCACACAGGTGGCCAGGACGCCTCCCGTTGCCACCGCCAAAACGATGGTGCTGGCTGAGGCGCCCTGTGCGGCCCGGGCGGCGAGCAGGCTGCCGTCCAGTGTCGCGAACGCCGCAGCGATGTGGATCGAGCGCAGCCGTCCCACCAGTGGCTCGGCGTCCCACTGGCCGACCGAGCTGAGCGGGTGCCCGGACACCGTGCTGTCCGGCGCGCGGAACGCCGTGAACGACCGTCCCGGGCGCGTGCTGGCCCACCAGATCAGGCCGATGGCGGCGGCCGGCACCAGCGCGAGCACCGCCAGCCGCAACCCGGTGGGACGTTCACCCAGCCAGGACAGCCAGCTACGACCAGACAGGCAGGCCGAGGAGGACATGCACTGCCAGGCGACGAGGTCCAGCGCGACGCCGACGGCGGCAAGCACGTACAGGGCGGTCAGGGTGAGGCCCAGCACCCGGCACAGAGATCTGACCACCGCGTCGGAAGCCGGCTTTCCCGGGCGCATCCAGATCGCCACGTTGAGCAGCAGGAACGGCAGCAGGAACACCAGCGAGAGGGTCCGAACCGCGGTGCCGGAGGGCAGGTCACTCCACCGGTACGCCTCCAGGGTCACCCCGCCCGGGCCGTTGACCTCCGAGCAGCCGGGTCGGGGCCGGTAGAAGCCCGCGCTGCGATCCCCCGCGACCTGCTGCACGTTCGGTCGGTCCAACACTTCGGCGGCACCTGCGGCGGCGATCCCGTGCACTCGCAACTCCACCACGTCGTTCGGCGTCGCCGGCCCGCTCACTCGCGCTGGTCCGTCTGACATCGACCCTCCGAGACATCTCGGCAGCCCCACCGCAGGTGGCGGGCTGAGGACGGTCCCGCCGGCCGAGTGGAAGGCGGATCTACCCCACCCGAGGGGCTCTAACCCCGGGACACGGGACTGGTGCCGCCCGGCACGACCACCGTGCCCGCCGACCCCGGGCGGGTCCGCGACGGGCAACCCCGGCGCCTGCCTCGCCCGCGGTGCGCTGCTCAGAGGAGCCCGTACGTGAATCCGGCGGAGTCCGGGCGGATGACGACTACAAGTGCCAGAGTGGCCTAAAATGCCGATATAAGGCGTTTGTCGCGGTATGCAGGGGTTACCGAAGGGCGGTAGGAGTTCTTGCTAGCCGGTACAGATGGGCAACGGAGTGAGGTTGATCTGCAGGCGGACCTGTCAGGTCCGCCAGCCCCCCGGCGTTCACGTCGGCGAATCGGCGCGGTGCTGGTGCTGGCGCTGGCGGTGTTCTTCCCCCTGGTTGCGCATGTTCTCGAGCTCAGGTCGTCGAATCGGGGAGCCGCTCCGCCCGTGATCCACACGTTCCATGTCAGCCCGACCGGGGACGATGCCCGCGACGGCTCCTCGCCCGCCACAGCGTGGCGATCGCTGGACAAGGCCGCCGCCTTCGCCTTCAAGCCGGGAAACAAACTCCTGCTCGAAGGAGGTGCGCACTTTCGCGGGAGCCTGACCTTCGGGTCCGGCGAGGCGGGGGACGCGGCAAATCCGGTCGTTGTCAGCACCTATGGCGCCGGCCGTGCCACGATCGAGGCCGCCGGCGGCGCGGGGATCAGGGTGCACAACACGGCCGGCATCGAGATCCGCGACTTGGTGATCGTCGGCGGCGGGGCGGACAACAGGACCACCGCCGGGATCGAGTTCTACTCCGATGTGACCGACGGCCGGACACTCGACCACGTGGATATCACCGGGGTCGAGGTGAGCGGATTCAAGAACGGAATCCAGATCGCCGCCGGCCCGAAGTCCACCGGCTTCCGTGGCGTACGGATCCGTGCTGCCAACCTGCACGGCAACACGGAGAATGGACTGATCAGCTTCGGACCTCGCTTCGACGCCGCGGCGCCGCGCTATGCGCACGAAGACGTCGTCGTGTCGGAGGTCGAGGCGCACCACAACCCGGGAGACCCGACCAATCACTTCAGTAACACGGGCAGCGGAATCGCGCTCGGCAGTGTGCGAGGCGGGCGCATCGAGCGGTCCAGCGCGCACGACAACGGGTCGTCGGCGGCGGCGCCCGAAGGGCCGGTCGGCATGTGGACCTGGGATTCGACCGCCGTGGTCATGGAGCGCAATGTCTCGTTCCGCAACCACACCGCCGGCCAGAAGGACGGCGGTGGCTTCGACATGGACCAGAACGTGTCCTCGTCGGTCCTGCAGTACAACCTGTCCTACGACAACGACGGCGCCGGATACCTGCTCTACAGCGGCCAGTCCAATGCCGCGCACACCGACAACGTCGTCCGTTTCAACATCAGCATCAACGACGCCCGCAAGCTGCCGGAGTACGCGGGTATCCACCTGGCCGGGTCGGTCAACAACGCCGAGGTCTACCACAACACGGTGGTGATGGAGGCGAAGGACTGGGCCCCCGCGGCCATCCGTCTGCAGAAGTACTTCGGTGGCTTGTCCAACGTCGTCCTGCGCAACAACCTGGTTGTCTCGGGTGGGACCAACCTCGTGCTCGCCGATGAGTTCTCAACCGCCGACGTCCTGTTGCAGGGCAACAACTTCTTCGCCGAATCGGGAAGCTGGGCAGTTTCGTGGGCTGGTACGTCCTATGTCAATCTGGAAGATTGGCGCGCGGCGACCGGGCAGGAACGCCTCGGGGCGAGGGTCGGCGGATCGAGCGCAGACCCGCGTTTCGGGAGGGCCGGTCGCTCGGGCTCGCCGGCCCAACGGGCGAAAGCGCTCACGCCGCGCCGCGATTCGCCGCTGGCCGGCCGCGCCCTCAACCTCCGGTCGCTCTTCGATGTCGATCCGGGACCGGTGGACTTCCTCGGCCGACCGCTCGTCGGGGCCGGCACCGTCGGGGCCATCCAGCCCGCCGCCTGAGCGATGTCTCGCCATTTGGTGGGACACCGTTGTCGACGGCGCCTGGGCTCAGCCCATGGTGGCGGTCGGGAAACGACATCGGTCAGGCTCGGCCGCCTGTGGTGGGCGCAGGTTGAGGCCGCCGGGAGCACGTGGCAGGCTCATGCCCCATGATCGATGACTTCGCGAAGACGCACCTGCACAGCGACCTGCGGGAGATTCGCGAGGCGATCCTTTGGAAGCTCGACGGGCTCGGCGAGTACGACATCCGCCGCCCCCTGACCGCGACTGGCACGAATCTTCTTGGCCTGGTGAAGCACCTGTCGGTCTGGGAGGCCAGATACTTCGGCGACGTCTTCGGGCGGCCGTTCCCCGAACCCCTGGCTCGCTGGGACGACGCCGAGGCGCGCGGCAGAGACATGTGGGCGACCGAGCACGAGACGCGCGAGGAGATCATCGACCGCTACCGTCGCGTGTGGGAGCACTCAGACGCGACGATCATCGCCCTGGACGTCGACTCGCCCGGCTACGTGCCCTGGTGGCCGCGCCCACAGGTCACGCTGTTCGCCATCCTGGTCCACGTGCTCACCGAGACGAACCGGCACGCCGGACACGCCGACATCCTGCGCGAACAGCTCGACGGCTTGACAGGGACAGCAGCCCGATACGCCAATGGGCAGCCCGACGCGGCCTTCTGGGAAGCCAGACGCGCGCAGATCGAGCAGGCCGCCAAGGCAGCCGCTCCTACCCTTGCCTGAGGCGCGGTCGTAAGCCGGTGATCGTCGCCGTCGAGCGTCAACGATGGTCAGGTGCAGGTGATCTGGGCATCGCGTCCGCATCGAGCGATCGCGCCGTCGGGATGGCGGCCGGCCTCGTCAGGTCGTCGTCGAATCCGGCGGGATTCAGCAGCTGGAAGCGCCACGCGTCCCGGCACATCGCGGCGAGGTTCCGGGTCGTGCGCCAGCCCCACTTCCGGGCCGCCGCGCCAGGATCGGCAACCAGTCTGGCCACGTCACCTTGCCGCCGTTCGACGATGTCGTACGGCAGGGACTTTCCACAGGTCGCGCTGACCGCCCGCACGAGCTCCAGGACTGACGTCCCCACGCCGCTGCCGAGATTGAGGGTCTCCAGTCCCGTCACCTCGTCGAGACGCTCCAGTGCGATGCGGTGCGCCTGGGCGACGTCCATGACATGGATGTAGTCGCGCACCGCCGTACCGTCCGCGGTGGCGTAGTCGCGGCCGAAGATGCTCAGCCGTTCGAGCCTGCCGATGGCGACCTGCATCAGATAGGGCATCACGTTCTGCGGGATGCCGCGGGGGTCCTCGCCGAGCAACCCGCTGGGATGCGCGCCGACCGGGTTGAAGTATCGCAGCGCATAGGCCGCCAGCTCCGGGTGCTGCCGGCAGGCGTCGGCGATGATCTGCTCGCACATCCATTTCGATCTGGCGTACGGGTTCGTCGGCCGTGGCGGTGCCTGCTCGTCGATCGGGATCCGGGCCGCCTCCCCGTAGATGGAACACGATGAGGAGAAGACGAGGCGGTGCACGCCGTTTTCCCGCATGCTTCGCAGCAGGCTCGTCGTGCCACCGACGTTCGTGTCGTAGTAGTCGACGGGAATCCACACCGATTCGCCGACCGCCTTCCTCCCGGCGAAGTGGATGACCGCATCGATGGGGTTCTCCGCAAAGATCGCCGAGAGCGCCCGATGATCACGTACGTCGGCCTCGTAGACGCTCAGCAGAGGGCGGCCCGCCACCTTCTCGACCCGGGTCGGTGCCGCCGGTGAGCTGTTGGAGTAGTTGTCGACAATGCACACCTCGTAGCCGTGCTCGAGCAACTCGACACAGGTGTGGCTCCCGATGAAGCCGGCGCCGCCGGTCACCAGGACAGTTTTCGGATCAGACATGAATGTCTCCTTCCAGCGTGTCGGAGATCTGGGAGTTATCGGGTGAGGAGCGGCAGCGCAGGAAGGGGGTATCTGGCGATAGCCGCCGCGAGCGGGAGGAGCGCCACCACGCCGACCAGCAGGGGGCCGATGACGGTCGGGACGGCTGACCGCACGCGCAGCCGGGCGGCCCGGGCTGCCTCCACCATGTGCAGGACGGGTACCGCGAGTCCCACCGCCGCGTAGCAGAGTGCGCCGAGAATGCAGAGGAAGACGTACCCCAGCGTGTGTGTCGACCGCTCGCCGAGCAGGGCGGCCGCGGACAGCACCACGGTGATCACCGTGTAGGGCAGGACGAGTCGGGTGGGGAGTGGCTCCAGGCCGGTGCGCGCCTTGGGGGTGACCTTGAACGAGACCTGCCTGGGCCGCACGTTCAGCCGCGTCGCGGCCAGGACGCCCCAGGCGACGTACGGCCAGCGGGTCAGGGCGAACAACATGTTTTCCCAGCTCACCACCGGCGCTGATCGCGGGCGCAACAGCCCCCGCCGGCGGAGCAGCAAGGTCAGCGGGGGCAGCCACAGCGATACCACAGCCAGGCGGACCAGGTATTCGAAATAGTTGACGTTGACCCAGGGCAGCCCGGTGACCGCCGCGATCGGAGGCAGGGCGAGGCCGACGACCATCACTACCGCCAGTAGCGGATAGTAGGACAGTTGAAACGCGAACTGCAGCCGCAACGCGACGCGCAGTCGCCGGAGGTGATCCGGCACGAGGTCGTAGAGCAGCGTGGTGAGGCTGCGTGACCACTGGAACTCCTGGGTCAGCATGTCGGCGACGGTGAGCGGGCCGTCGCCGTGTGCCTCGGCGTCGATGGCGAAGGTGCCGTGCCAGCCGGCCGAGGTGAGCAGGAACGTCGTGGAGAAGTCCTCGGCCAACTCGGGGCCGAGCCCGCCGATGTCGCGCAGCGCCTTGGTCCGTACGGCGTAGTGCGAGCCGATGCACAGGGGGGCGAGGCCATTGAGGCCTAGCTGGACCGGGCCGTGAAAGGTCGCCTCGCGGTACAGCCGGCCCCGGGCCGACCACGAGTTCGCGCTGTTGGCGTCACAGACGCTCGGTGCGGCGACGTATCCGATGGCGGGATCTGCGAACGGTCGCGTGATCTCGGCAAGATAGGTCGGTTGGGGCACGTGGTCGCAGTCGAGCTGGGCGACCACGTCGTAGTCCCGGTAACCCCAGTGGTCGTAGAAGTAGGCGAGGTTGCCTTCTTTGCAGCGGGTACGGCGAGGCCAGGTGGCCCGGTGGTAGGCGGCGACGCCACTGCGACTGGACACCCGGACCCCATTCGCGGCGCACCATCGCAGGGCCTGCTCGGACGGGTCCTCGTCGCAGAGCCAGACGTCGTACGGGTAGGGAAACCGCTGGGCCAGCATCGCGGTGAGGGTGCGGTGGGCCATCGACCAGGGTTCCGACGGTACGTGGGTCACCACGAAGGCCACCCGCAGCCGCGACACCCCGAGCGCGGGATTGACCTGGCGCAGTCGCGAGACGGCGAGCAGGAAGTAGCCGGGCAGCCCGGTCAGATACAGCATAAGCAGGCTGTTGAGGGCCAGTCCCGCCCAGCCGACGCGGTGCGCGGGTTGCCACCACCACAACCAGAAGGCCACGAAGGAGGTCGCCCAGCCGGCGGTCAGCCCGGCGACGGCCACCCGGTCGCGCCAACGCAGGGCCGATACGAAGGTGGCTGCCCGGGTGGCGCGCAGGTACCGGAAGGGCGCGAAGATCGGTCCACCGGGCCCGGCGCGTAGGACGCGGCCGCCCGAGAGATTCCGGATCTCGGTGTCGAGTGTCTCGGGTGCTGGCCGAGCGGGAGCGCTCATGCCGCGGTCCCTGCCCGCTGCCCGGCCCAGTTCTCCGGCGGTCTTCCCGATCGCCGGACGTCCTCGCCAAGACGGTAGCGCCGACCGGAGTGTTCCGTACCGGATGCGTCCGCCCGGCGACGCCCGCCGGCTCGCCGATTCCCCGAAGTCTGCACGTGCACTTGCGGTCCCCGTATCAAGATCGATGATTGCCGATGCGGTGGCGCCCAGCGGGCCGGTTCTGTCCGACCGGGGCATCCTCGGTCAGCGCAAGTCCGACCAAAGCGATGCTAGTGGCCGCAATCCGGCAAAAGCGGAGTATTGCCGTATTAAGGGGCATCGCCAGGAAGCCCCATACCTCCCGCGAGCGCCCTCGCCGCAGGCCTCGGTCAGTAGAGGCCGCGCTCGCGGGCCGCGAGGCGGGCGAGACCCAGTAGCGCGTCCAGGTGCGGGGTGGGCACGCCGGTCAGCGCGCCGATCTCACCGACCGCGGTGACCAGGGCGTCCAGCTCGATGGTGCGACCAGCCTCGGCGTCCTGGAGCATGGAGGTCTTGAAGGCGCCGAGCCGTCTGGTGGCCTCCGTGCGCTCCGCGATGCTCTGCGAGATCGGGCAGCCGATCCGCACACCGATCTCGGCCGCCTCCGTCATGACCCGCTGGACAAACGTGTTGACCAGCGCGTCGTCGAGGATGCGGTCGGCGGTGGCGCCGGTCAGCGCCGAGATCGGGTTCATGGTCATGTTGCCCCAGAGCTTGAACCAGACGTCCCGCTGGATCGACTCCGACACCGTCACCGTGAACCCGCCGCGGCGCAGCAGGGCGGCCACCGCCGCCGCGCGCGGGGACGCCACGCCCGACGGCTCGCCGATGATCAGCTCGTCACCTGCGGTGTGCACGGCGTGCCCGGGCCGGAGGGTGCGGGCGGCGAGGTGGACCACGCAGCCGATCACCTGCTCAGGTGGCAGCGCCTTCGAGACGACGCCGCCGGGATCGACCGCGTCGAGGACGGTGCCGGCCAGTGGACCGCCGAAGTCGTGGAAGAACCACCACGGCACCCCGTTCAGCGCCGGGACCAGCACGGTCTCCGGGGTGAGCAGCGGCACCAGCGCGGGCGCGAGCGCGGGCAGGTGGTGCGCCTTCACCGCGAGGATCACGACGTCCTGCGGGCCCAGTGCCGCGGCGTCGTCGGTGGCCGCGGCCACCGGGGCGGCCTGCGGCCCGCCGTCGCGCGAGCTCAACAACCAACCGTGCGTACGCAGCGAGGCCAGCGTGTCGTTCCTGGCCAGGGCCGACACGGGGAGCCCGGCCAGGGCCAGGCGCGCGCCGATCACCCCACCGACCGCGCCCGCCCCGACCACGCAGACCTTTCGCACGGAGCCGAAGCTACACCTACCTGGAGCCAGGCCACCGTGGCCGCAGGCGCCGCGACGGCACAAAGATATTGACGTACTTGCATTTCTCGATTGAGTTCCGGTATGAAGGTTCAAAGCCACGTCCGGATGCTGGTTCCGGGGAGGAGCGACGATGAAACATGCCCTACGCCGCCTGCGCACGGTGGCGGTCGCGCTCGGCGCCTGCACACTTGGGCTGAGCCTGCTGTCGGTACCCGCCGCCGAGGCGTACTCGGTGCGACCTCTCGCACCACACTCCGAGCGGGCACCCGAATCGGATCAGTTCTCGGCCGAGGGCGTCACCACGGTCGGTGAACTCCGCACCGTCGACGGCTCCCTGTCCTACGCCCGGGGCGGCCGGACGCAGATCATTCGGCACCCCGGCGCGGCGTACGTCAAGGTGCACTTCAGCTCACTGCGACTGGCTGACGGCGACTACGTCACCGTGTCGAGCCCCGACGGCGAGGAGAGCTACCGATACGACCGCTACCTGAACCGGGCGACCGGCTCGGACTACACCATCGACGGGCAGCCGGGCTTCTGGGCGATGTCGGTGGAGGGTGACACCGCAGTGGTGGCGCTGCACAGCAACCGCCGCTCCCTTGGCAGCGCCGCCACCATCGACCGGTTCTGGCGCGGCTACGACCGCACGGAGATCACGCAGCACAACTTCTCCACGCAGTCCGTCTGCAGCACCGACGCCCGGCGCGACGTCGTCTGCTACCAGAACAGCCACCCGAGCGAGTACGCCCGCGGCAACGCGGTGGCGCGGCTACTGATCAGCGGCGGCGGGCTGTGCACCACCTGGCGGGTCGGCAACACCAACCGCATGCTGACCAACAAGCACTGCTTCTCGACGCAGTCCGCCGTCAGCGGCAGCGAGATGCAGTTCAACTACCAGTGCGCCACCTGTGGCGGCGCGAGCCCCGGGCCCGGCACCAAGGTCAGCGGGGCCACCCTCTACAAGGTGAGCTCCGGCGGCTCCGGCGAACTGGACTACACCCTGTACTCGGTGAACAACTTCACCAACATCCAAGGCTTCGGCACGCTGTACCTGGCGACGACCGCCACCAGCACCGGCACCCGGATGTACATCCCGGGGCACGGCGACGGCAGCCCGAAGCGACTGTCGATCTATGAGAACACCCAGGGTGGCACGACGTGCACCGTGCGGAACGCGAACTACAACACCTGGAACATCAGCTACAGCTGTGACACCTCTGGCGGCAACTCGGGCTCGCCGGTGCTGAACGCCAGCCACCGGGTGATCGCCCTGCACCACCTCGGCGGCTGCCCTTCGAACCAGGGCGCGAAGGCGCACCTGATCTACAACCAGATCGCCAGCCTGATTGACAACGGCTGACGACTGCTGACAACGACGGGCCGTTGGGGCGCGATCCGCTCCCCAACGGCCCATCGGCATGCCGTACCTGCCGAGTCGCGGGGTGGGCAGGTTCCCTAGCACCGTCGGTAGATTGACAGCGCATAGACGTACTGGTATCTGTTAATAAGGTTATCTAATGCGTCACGGCGGTAACCGGGACCGTCCGACGCGGCGCAGGCCACCAACCGGAGGGCGGTAGCACCGCACCCCCATCCGAGGAGAGCCCATGCTTCGCAAGCGGACAGTCGCCCACCTTTCAGCGGCTCTGCTGGTATCCACCGCGACGGTTGGCTACGGCCTGTCGTCGGCCAGCGCCGCGTCGGCCGGGCCGATCACCGGCCTCGGTGGGAAGTGCGTCGACGTGGCCGGCGCCAACCCGGCCAACGGCACGCCGGTCCAGCTCTGGGACTGCAACGGCACCGCAGCCCAGGCATGGACGGTCGGCAATGCCGACGGCTCGGTCCGCGCGCTCGGCAAGTGCCTGGACGTCACCGCCGCGTCGACCGCCGACGGCGCCAAGGTGCAGCTGTACGACTGCAACGGCACCGGCGCCCAGAAGTGGGCCGCCAGCAACGGCGCGCTGGTCAACACCGGCTCGGGCAAGTGCCTCGACACCACGGACTGGAGCACGGCCAACGGCACCCGGTTGCAGATCTGGAGTTGCTCCGGCAACGCCAACCAGCGGTGGGTCCTGCCCGGCGGCGGTGCCACGCCCAGCCCGTCCGCCCCGGCCGGCGCCCCCCTCGACGACCCGGCGAAGAAGGACGTCGCCATGCAGCTCGTCTCGGCGGCGGAGAACTCTTCCCTCGACTGGCGCGCGCAGTTCTCCTACATCGAGGACATCGGCGACGGGCGGGGCTACACCGCCGGCATCATCGGTTTCTGCTCCGGCACGGGCGACATGCTCGCACTGGTGGAGGCTTACACGAGGACCAAGCCCGGCAACGTGTTGGCCGGGTACCTGCCGGCCCTGCGCGCCGTCAACGGCACTGACTCGCACGCCGGCCTCGACCCGTACTTCCCCCGCGACTGGCGGACCGCCGCCGCGGACCCGGTGTTCCGGGTCGCACAGGAG
The DNA here is from genome assembly GCF_029893845.1 of Micromonospora sp. A200. Lineage (NCBI taxonomy): Bacteria > Bacillati > Actinomycetota > Actinomycetes > Micromonosporales > Micromonosporaceae > Micromonospora > Micromonospora sp. A200. The sequence goes on from NZ_JARXXY010000021.1 coordinate 16,526, forward strand.
GCCGAGCGGGACCGGGTGTACTTCAACCCGTCGGTACGCGACGGCAAGGCCGACGGGGTACGGGCGCTCGGGCAGTTCGCCTACTACGACGCGGCCGTGATGCACGGCTATGAGGGCATGCGGGGGATCCGCAGCCGTGCCCTCACCCGAGCGAAGCCGCCGACGCAGGGCGGCGACGAGCGGACCTGGCTGAACGCCTTTCTCGATGAGCGGGTCGCCGAGATGAGGAAGGAGCCGGCTCACTCGGACACCTCCCGCGTCGACACCGCCCAGCGGGTCTTTCTCAACAACGGGAACTTCAACCTGAACACCCCGCTGGTCTTCGCCGTCTACGGCGACCAGTACCGCATCGGATGACGACCGCCCCGGTCGCGAGGGGGTAGGTCGTCGCCTGTCACATGGGGGATCGCTGTGACCGCATGTCGTCCACGCCCGGGGCGACCGGAACAGTGAGCGTGGTAGACATTCCGCGTGGTGGAGGTGAGCCAGCCCGGCGAGCGCGGCGTCGACGACGCGGTCCTGGACGCTGCCCGGGACTGTGTCCTCGCCTACGGGGTGCGTCGCACGACGCTGACGGACGTGGCGCGACGTGCCGGGGTCTCGCGGATGACGGTCTACCGGCGCTGGCCGGACGTGCAGTCGCTGATCGGGGACCTGATGAGCCGGGAGTGGCATCAGGTGCTGACGGAGGCCGCGGACGACGGGCGCGCGGGCTCCGCCCGGTCCCGCCTGGTCTCGCGGGTGGTGGCGGCGGCCCGGGTGCTACGGAGTCACCCGTTGCTGTGCAAGATCCGCGACGTCGATCCGGAGGTGCTGCTGCCGTACCTGCTGGACCGGCGCGGCAACGGCCAGGACGAGATGCTGCGGTTTCTCGTGGCGGCGCTGGTCGATGGCCACGAGGACGGCTCGGTCCGCGTCGACGATGCCGAGGTGCTGGCCCGCATGGTGTACCTGACCACGCAGTCCTTCGTGCTGTCCCTCCGCACGGTCGCCGATGACGTGCCGGTCGCCGAGTTCGACCGGGAGCTGGTCCGGCTGGTCGACGGCTATCTCCGGCCGGACTAGGGCTGCGTCGAAGTCGCTGTATCCGCAGTACGGACCGGTGCCGCCGGAGAACGCGAACGGGTGCGGGTGACCGACTTCGACAGGGCCTTAGCCGCAGATGATCCGCAGCGCGCGCGGGCGGAGCGTGACGTGCACCTGGTCGCCCCGGCCGATCGGGTCGCCGTCCCCGTACGCGACCACCGGCCGGTCGGCGCGTACCGTGACCGAGCTGCCGCGGTAGGACGTGACCTGCCGGCGTCCGAGATGCCAGCCGGCGCGCATCTGTCGCAACACGACCGGGAACAGCAGCTTCGGAGCGTGTCGGACCACGACGACGTCCAGCGCTCCGTCGTCGGGCTGCGCCATCGGGGCGATGTGCAGCCCGCGGCCGTAGTACCCGCAGTTGGCCACCACCACCGTGTAGGCGTGCAGCTCCTCCGTCCGGCCGTCCACGGTGATGGTGTACCGGGTCCGCGGCCACCGCAGCAGCGCCCGCAGACCGGTGGTGGGATACACCAGCGACGCGGGCAGGCGTGACCGGTTGGCCAGTTCGTTGGCGGCCGCGTCGACGCCCGTGTAGACGCTGCCGACGACCGTCTGCCCGGCGACGCGGAGCACGTCGAGGTGCCGGGGCCGGCCGTGCAGCAGGAGGTCGGCGACGGCATCGGGGGAGTGCGGCAAACCCAACTGGCGGGCGAAGTCGTTGCCGCGCCCGGCCGGGATGACACCGAGCAGGCCGCCGAGGTCGGCGACCACGCCGGCGAGCAGCCGGATGGTGCCGTCACCGCCGGCGGCGACGACCACCTCGTCGTCCCGCACCGCGGCGGCGGCGCGGTGGCGGGCCTGCTCGGCGGTCTGCGTGTACTCCACCCGGATCCGCGCGCCGACGGCGCGGAGCTGGTGAGCCACCGGCATCACGCGGGACAGTCCTCGGCGCGCGGCCGGCCCGAGGATCACGGTGAAGGCGCGCACCTCACGGCACCAGGATGCCGGGGTTGAGGATGCCGGCCGGGTCCAGCTGCTGCTTGACCGCCCGAAGCAGGTCAACGGCCACGTCGCCGATCTCGGCGGCATACCAGGCGCGATGGTCCGCGCCGACTCCGTGGTGGTGACTGATCGTGGCGCCGGTGGCGGCGATCGCCTCGCTGGCCGCCGCCTTCGCCGTCCGCCAGCGGCCGATCGGGTCCGATCCGGGCGAGCAGATCACCGTGAAGTACAGCGAGGCGCCGGTCTCGTAGACGTGGGAGACGTGGCCCAGCACCAGCGCCCCGTCGGGCAGCGCGTCGAGGATCGCCTGGCGGACCCGGCCGTGCACCTCAGGCAGCGCCGACCAGTACGCCGCGGTCTCCAGCGTCTCCGCGAACGCCCCGGCGTCCAGCAGCGCGTCCCGCAGGTAGGGGGCGTCGAAGCGGTGCCGTGCCCACTGTTGCCCGGCCTCCTCACCCAGCGGCACCCCGCCGTGTGCGGCCAGCACATCGGCGGCGGCCTCCACGGTGGGCAGGACCTCCTTGCCCTCGTACCCGGCGACCAGCAGGCAGCCTCCCTCCGAGCGTCCGGAGCCGGCCGCCCCGATCATGGTCTCGATCTCGTCGGAGAGCCGCAGCAGCGTGGGTCGCGGCCCGTCCTGCGCCAGCCGCCGTACCGCGTGCAGGCCGTCGGCGAACGATTCGAACCGCCAGCCCTCGTAGTGTGACCGCGCGGGCAGCGGACGTACCCGCACGGTGACGTCGGTGATGACGCCGAGCGTCCCCTCGCTGCCCAGGAAGAGCTGTCGCAGGTCGGGACCGGCGGCCGAGGCGGGAGCCCGGCCCACCCGGACGGTGCCCCGGGGCGTGGCGACGGTCAACCCCATCACCATGTCGTCGAAGCGGCCGTAGCCGGCCGACGCCTGACCGGACGACCGGGTGGCGGCGAATCCGCCGATGGTGGCGTACTCGTAGGACTGGGGGACGTGGCCGAGGGTGAATCCGTGCTCGGCGAGCAGCTCGGTCGCCTGCGGGGCGCGCAGCCCCGCCTGCAGGGTGGCGGTCCGGGACACCGGGTCGACGGCGAGAAGCTGGTTCAGCCGTCCCAGGTCGAGGGCGACGTACCGGGTCGCGGCGGGGGTCAGCCCACCGACCACCGAGGTGCCGCCACCGAAGGGGACCACGGCCACCCCGAGCCGGGAGCAGATGTCGAGGACGGAGACCACCTGGCGGTGGTCGGCCGGGCGGATCACCGCCTGCGGGGCCAGGCGTACGTCACCGTGTCGCTCCCGCAACAGGTCCGGCGTCGACATCCCCGAGGCGTGGCGTACCCGGGCCTCCTGGGTGGTGATCACGTGCCCGTCGCCGACCACCTGCCGCAGCGCGTCGAGGACCGCGCCGTCCAGCTCGCAGTCCGGCACCGCGACCGCCGCCAGTGCCACGACCGACGGCGGGGGCGTCAGATCGAGCACCTGCGCCAGCAGGCGCGACGCGGAGTCCGGCAGCTTCACGTCCTTCGCGGTTCCCCAGCGAGCCCAGCCGGCCGTCGACGCTTCCCCTCGTACATCCATGTGTGACAGAGTTACACTGAATGTCACTTGAGCGCAAGGAGGGTGTGTGAACGCATCGTTGACCGGCGCAGGCCGTGAGCGGGACCTGGCCGAGCTGGCCGCCGGCAACGTCGTCGACGTCCTCGTCGTCGGGCTCGGCGTCACCGGTGCCGGGGTGGCGCTCGACGCCGCGAGTCGCGGCCTGTCGGTGGTCGCCGTCGACGCCAACGACCTGGCCCACGGCACCTCCCGGTGGAGCTCCAAGCTCGTCCACGGCGGCCTGCGCTACCTCGCCCACGGCCAGGTCGGGATCGCCTACGAGAGCGCCGTCGAACGCCACGTCCTGCTGACCCGCACCGCCCCGCACCTGACGCGCCCCCTGCCGATGCTGCTTGCCGCGACCGGCTACACCACCGGTTGGCAGGACCGCGCCGCGGCAGCCGGCCTGCGCGCCGGAGACCTGTTGCGCACCTGTGCCGGAACCTCCCGCCGGACGCTGCCGGGCACCCGCAGGCTCGGCGCGGCCGAGGCGAGCGCGATGGCACCGGCGCTACGCCCGGCCGGCCTCCGCGGAGCCCACCTGTCCTGGGACGGCCAGCTCTGCGACGACGCCCGCCTGGTCGTCGGCCTGGCCCGCGCCGCCGCGGCGCGGTCCGCCCGCATCCTGCCCCGCTGTCGCGCCACCGAACTGCACCGCGACGGCGCCACCATCGAGGACACCCTCACCGGGGCCCGTCTGCACGTCACCGCGCGCGTCGTGATCAACGCCGCCGGCGTGTGGGCGAGCAGCCTGACGCCGCACGTACGCCTGCGCCCGTCCCGCGGCACCCACATCGTCCTGTCCGCCGCCCGCCTGGGCGGGCTCTGGACCGGACTGACCATCCCGGTACCCGGGCAGTTCACCCGCTACGTCTTCGCCCTGCCTCAGACCGACGGTCTGGTCTACGCCGGACTGACCGACGAGGCGGTGGACGGACCGGTGCCGGACGTGCCGGAGCCTGCCGACGCCGACGTCGCATTCCTGCTCGACGTGCTCAACAGCGTCCTCGACCAGCCCCTGCGACCCACCGACGTGCTCGGCGCCTTCGCGGGACTCCGCCCGCTGCTCGCCGACGCGGACGCCCGGACCGCCGACCTCTCCCGACGACACGCCGTCATCGACGACCCGGACGGGATCATCAGCGTGGTCGGCGGCAAGCTCACCACCTACCGACGGATGGCGGAGGACGCCGTCGACACCGCCGTGCGCCGGCGCCGCCTCGCCGCCGGCGCTTGCCGCACCCGCCGGCTCCCGCTGCCCGGCGCCGCGAGCCGGGCCCAGTTGGCCCGGGTCCCCGCGCCGCGCCGGCTCGTTCAGCGGTACGGCACCGAAGCGGTCGACGTGCTGGCCGAGGCGCCGGCCGACCTCCGCCAGCCGATCGGCCCCGACATCCCGGTCACCGGCGCCGAACTGCTCTGGGCCGCCCGCCACGAACTCGCCCTCACCGTCGACGACCTGCTCGACCGACGCACCCGGATCGGACTCGTCCCGGCACACCGCGAGGCCGCGCTGCCCGTGGCGCGGGACGTTCTCGCGCTGGCTGCCGACGGCACGGCAAACCCCACCGGAGCGTCGGCCTGAATCCGGCAGCGCCACAGCCGTCCGAGGTGTTCCCGTTCCGCGGCCGCATCCGCAGGCCCACGGGAGATCCTCCGGGCCACAGGTCGTAGGCGGCACGCCGGGCTTCGCGGGGAGGTTGTCCGTCCAGCGGACGATCAAGGAAGGGAAATACCACTCCCTGCCACTCTCAACATATAGCGCACCGGGGGACTTGCCGCAAGACCCGGGTCGTGCCGCAAAATTGCCGGCCGAGGCCAGAACCTACGGAAAATGGGAGTCGCGAAAACGAGTTGGTGGGTTCCTGGACGGCGGCGCACCACCGGTGGACGTGAGCTTCGGCAGCACGCACATGCGCGCATCGGAAGACGTCGCCCGGGTGGCCGTCGAGGCGATCCGTGCGCAGAGCCGCCGCGCCCTCGTCTCCCTCTGCAAGCGATCTCAGATCGGAGCTGATGACGTGAATTCCCTGACCACCAGCGCGTTCGACCTTCCCGAGCACCTTTCCCCCAAGGCCGACCCGACGCTGATCGCCCGCGACGAGCAGCATTTCGCGGCCCTCGCGGCGAGCCTGGAGCAGTCGATCGCCGACCTGTCCGACCGCCTCGATGCCGCGCGCAAGGCGCCCGGCGGCAAAGGCCGGCAGGCGGTGGACCGGGACCAGGAGGTCCGCCGGCTGACCGCTCGCCTGCGTGCCCTGCGGCGTTTCGGTGTGGACCTGTGCATCGGACGCATGGTCAGCGAAGACAACCCTGAGCCGGTGTACGTCGGACGACGTGGCCTCACGGACAGCGAAGGTCGCCGGCTGCTGCTCGACTGGCGCTCCCCAGCGGCTGAGCCGTTCTTCGGGGCGACCCACGCCAACCCGATGGGTCTGGCGAGCCGCCGCAGGTATCGCTGGACCGGTGGCCGGATCAGCGACTACTGGGACGAGGTGTTCACCTCGGACGGGCTGGAAGGGCACGCCGCGCTCGACGACCAGTCCGCCTTCATCGCCAGCCTGGGCAGCAGCCGGTCGGCCCGGATGCGGGACGTGCTCGGCACGATCCAGGCCGACCAGGACGCCATCATCCGCGCGGGATCGAGCGGCGCACTCGTCGTCGACGGCGGTCCGGGTACGGGCAAGACCGTCGTCGCTCTGCACCGCACCGCCTACCTCCGCTACGCCGACCCTCGCCTCGGTCACCGCCGGGGCGGCGTGCTGTTCGTCGGTCCGCACCAGCCCTACCTGGCCTACGTCGCCGACGTCCTCCCCAGCCTCGGCGAAGAGGACGTGCAGACCTGCACCCTGCGGGACCTGGTGCCCGAGGGTGCCGCGGCAACCGTCGAGACCGATCCGGACGTGGCCCTTCTGAAGTCGTCCGCGGACCTGGTGAAGGCGATCGAGGCGGCGGTCAGGTTCTACGAGGAGCCGCCGGCCAAGGGAATGACGATCACGACCGACGAGTCCGACATCTGGCTGAGCGCCGAAGACTGGGCCGAGGCGTTCGAAGCACCGGACCCCGGTACCCCGCACAACGAGGCGCGTGACGAGATCTGGGAAGAGCTGCTGACGATCCTGCTGGCGAAGTACGACGGCGATGAGCCGGACGACCTGGTCCGCAGGTCGCTGATGCGGAACAGGGAACTGCTCACGACCTTCAACCGCGCCTGGCCGCTGCTCGAAGCGACCGACCTCGTCGGAGACCTGTGGTCGGTGCCCGCCTATCTGCACAAGTGCGCTCCCTGGCTCAGCCGCGACGACATTCGGAAGCTGCAGCGCGGGAACGCCCAGGCCTGGACGGTGTCCGACCTGCCGTACCTGGACGCGGCACGGCAGCGGCTCGGCGATCCGGAGGCGTCAGGGCGTAAGCGTCAGCATGAGGCCATTGTCGCGGTCGAACGCGCGCGCATGGCCACGGTCGTCGACGAGCTGATCGAGGCCCACGCCTATGACGACGGTGAAGGGGTGCTGTCGAGCCTGCGCCAACTGGATCTCCAGGATGCTCTGGTCGACGAGACCGCACTGCCCAGCACCGACCCGGACCTGCTCGCCGGCCCGTTCGCGCACATCGTCGTGGACGAGGCGCAGGAACTGACCGACGCGGAGTGGCAGATGTTGCTGCTCCGCTGCCCGTCCCGGAGCTTCACCATCGTCGGGGACCGCGCCCAGGCCCGGCACGGGTTCACGGAGTCGTGGCAGGAACGGCTCGAGCGGATCGGGCTCGACCGGATCAACCTGGCCTCCCTGAGCATCAACTACCGGACGCCGGAAGAGGTCATGGCGGAAGCCGAGCCCGTCATCCGGGCCGTGCTGCCGGACGCCAACGTGCCGACCTCCATCCGCAGCAGCGGCGTCCCCGTCGTACACGGATCTGGTTCTGATCTGAACTCGATCCTCGACACCTGGCTCGCGGCGCACGCCGACGGGATCGCCTGCGTCATCGGCGACCCCACATTCCAGCCGACGCCCCGCGTCCGGTCGCTGACCCCGGAACTGTCCAAGGGGCTCGAATTCGACCTGGTCGTCCTCATCGACCCGGAGGCGTTCGGCGAAGGCATCGAAGGAGCGGTCGACCGCTATGTCGCGATGACCCGAGCCACTCAGCAACTCGTCATCCTCACGACCTCATGACACCGTGCTCGGCGTTGTCTCGGGGGCAGTCCCTCCTGGACTGGTCCGCCTGCCGTCGAGGTCAGGCACCAGGCGACGAGCCGAAGATCAGGTCGAGGTGGGCATCCAGCGCACCCAACGCCTCCTCGGAGGTGTACTGCCCGCCGAGCAGATAGACGCCCAGCCCTTCCATCAGCGCCAGCAGGCCGGCCGCGGCGGCGACGGCGTTTCGAGACGGGAGGACGCTGGCGATGAACCCGGTCAGCTGCACGGTGTCCTCGCGCAGGCTGGGCGCGGCCGCGGGTCGCACCGCAGTGTAGGCGAGGAACGCCAGCGCCACCCGTCCCTCGTCGCGGGTCCGCTCGTCGAGCGGCAACAGCGCGGCGATCATCGTACGCAGCAACAGCCGAGGGGCGGGGTTCTCGCCCAGTCGCGCCATCGCCTCGGTGACCCGGACCTGGCTGCGCTCGCGGACCACGGCCAACGCGAACGCCATCATCTCGTCCTTGGTGCGGAAGTAGTGCTGGACCATCCCGGCGGACACGCCGGCCTCGGCAGCCACGTGACGGAGGCTGACGGCCTCCAGGCCCTGCTCCGCGGCGACCCGCATCAACGCGTCAGCGATGAGCGTGCGTCGCTCCTGGTGATCGACCTTCTTGGGCATGACCTCGATCGTTTCACAGTGGATGGCCCGGACACTCCGCCGGCGGGCGGCAGCTACCGGCTGACAGTTCCGGTCGCGGGGGTGCCCCGTGCGCTGCGCAGGAGGCCGTCGGGGTCGTCGGCGTACAGCCGCAACTCGTCCATCGGCTCAGACCGGCCCTTGGGCAGGTCGAAGGTCGTCGGCCGGCGCAGCAGGACGTCGATGCTCGTCTGGCTGCCGACCGAGATGTACAGCACCCGGCGCTCCCCCTCCTGCTCGACCTGCACTGATTTGCTGGAGGGCAGCGAGCGGTGACGCTTGCGCAGCGCCTCGACGTCCGTCCAGGGGATCCAGATGTCGATGCCCGAACTCAGCCGAACCCGCAGGCCTGTGTCCCCGACGACGTGTGGGTGGATCTGCATGCTCGCGTAGAGGCCGGCCATCCAGAGCAGACCCCAGATGCCGAGGACGAGCACGATCCAGCGGGCCGGCCCCCACGGCACCACGTTGGTGACGATCAGATCGAAGATCGGAATCTCCACGACCGACAGGCCGATGAAGATCCCGAGGATCGGCTTGACCACGCCCAGGTAGCCGAACGGCTCATCGCCCGGCGCCAGCGGGAGCGGCTTGCGCCGCGCCCACACGTACAGGCTGCGCCACATCGCGGCCTCCATCGCGGCCACCCGGCGCAGCAGCGGGCCCACCTTCGCCCCGATCGGGGGTGTCATGTCGGTCATGGTCGTCCTCGCGGTAGTGAGCTGGCGGTCAGGCGGTCAGTGGAGGGTGACGGTTCCGGCGCCGCCGTCCAGGGTGACGAGCTGACCGGTGGAGATCGTTCGCGTGGCGTCGGGCACGCAGATGACGGCGGGGATGCCGTACTCCCGGGCCACGGTGGGGCCGTGCGCCATGATCGCGCCGGTTTCGGTGATCAGCGCCGAAGCGGTGAGGAACAGCGGGGTCCAGCCGGGGTCGGTGGTCGCGGCGACCAGGATCTCGCCGGGCTCGATGTGGGCGGTGGCCGGGTCGTGGACGACCCGGGCGGGGCCGGTCACCCGGCCCGCCGACGCGCCCACGCCGACGATGGTGCCGTCGAGGGCCGGCGCCGCCGGCAGTACGGTCTCGACGTCGGTGCCGTCGGAGAGCAACGCCACCGGCACCGCCCTGCGGCGCAACTCGCTGCGGTGTACCGCCCTGCGGGAGGCGACCGTCGCCCGGTGATCGATGCTCTCGTGCACCGCGGCGTGCACCTCGTCGAGGGTCAGGAACATGATGTCGTCGGGCTGCTCCAGCAGCCCGGCGCCGTGCAGGTCGGCGCCGATGAGCAGCAGTTGCCGGCGCCTCTCCCGCAGCGGGTACAGTCCGGCGAACTTGCCGGCCTCGCGCAGGCCGGCCAACGACCGGGCCCGGCGCAGCAGGAACCCGGCCATGGTGCCGCGTACCGGCCGCCGACGGCGAGCCCGCCTGACCAGCTCCTCGAGAGCGGCCTCGGCCTGGGCCGCGGCCCGTTGGAAGCGCTGGTCGGGCCCCTGTTGGGGATCGGTGACCCGCAGATAGTTGGCGATCGCCGCGAAGACCGGTGCCGGATCCTCCGCCCAGCGCGGTACGCCGAGGTCGACCTCGGCGACGCCGCGGTGACCGTAAGCGTCCAGGAAGTCGTCCATCCCGACGTCGGGCAGCGTCCCGCGCAGATACCGCACGGCCAGCTCGTCCGGCGGGGTGTCGAGTAGGAGCTCACGGTGTTCCCCCGCGCCCTGAGCGAGCCGCCAGAGCGCCAGGTTCATCTCGATGGTGACGTTGTGCGGCATCCCGCCCAGCACGGTGTGGATCTCATCCGGGCTGGCGACGCCCTTGAGCAACGACGCCGGCAACGCGGCGGCCAGCATCCCGGTGACGATCGGCCACATGATCGCGTCGGCGCCGTCCTCGGAGTCCCGCGCCTGCAGAAAGCGGAGCCGGTCGGCGGCGGTCCGCAGGTCGGCGGGGGCCGCCGACCGTACCTTCATCTCCTCGATCGCCTGGAACATTCGGATCCGTGCCGCGTCGGGACGGGCCAGCGCGCGCAGGATCCCCACCACCGCGCGGCCGGCCGTCCGCAGGGACGCTGCTCCCGCCGCCGCGCCGCGCTCGATGCTGCCCTTGGTCGGCGCGAACCGCGGATCCGCCAGGACGTGCTCCATCACCGCTTGTGCCCGCGGGCCGAAGTCGACCGCCATGAGCTTGACCAGCCGCTTGCGGGATGACCTGCGCCGGGCCAGCTCGGTCAGGTCACCGTAGAGGCGACCGCCGATGTCGACGATCTCGACCCGGACGCCGAGCGAGGCGAGCATCGCCGCGATCTGTGACTGCAGGGTCGACATGCCCATCGGGGTGACCGGTTGCAGCATCCCCTGGACGTGGCCGAACTCCAGGTAGACCCGGGGGAGGGGCTTCCCGGTCTCCGGAGGGAGGGGGAACAGGCTGGTGATCGGCCGCGATTGCAGCAACCACAGCACGCCGTCTCCGTCGAACGCCCACTCCACGTCCTGCGGGCAGCCGAAGTGACCCTGCAGCCGCTCACCCGTTGCTCGCAGCTCCGCCAGGTGCGCGGATGTCAGACATCCCGCGTCGGCTCGGGTCACACCGTCGAGGACGTAGTGATCTACCGTCGCCGCCCCGTTCACCACCGTCGTGCCGAGACCCGGCGCGGCGTCGACCGCCATCTCGTCGCGGCGACCGGTCACCGGGTTCGCGGTGAACAACACGCCTGCCACCGAAGGGGCGACCATGCGCTGCACGACGACGGCCATCCGCACCGCCTGATGATCGATCTGGCGGGCGTCGCGGTAGGCGGTCGCGCGGACGGTGTGCAGCGATTCCCAGCACTTCCTGATCGCGGCGATCAGGTCCGGGGTGCCCGTGACGTTCAGGAGGGTGTCCTGCTGCCCGGCGAAACTCGCCTCCGGCAGGTCCTCCGCGGTGGCGCTGGAGCGCACCGCCACCGGGCCCGCACCGAGTCGCTCGTACGCGGCGACGATCTCCGCCTGCGGAATGACGCCGAGCCGGTGAGCCTCGGCGGTGACGCAGAACCCCTCGGGGACCCGCTCGCCTCGCCGGATCAGCTCGCCCAGCCCAGCCGCCTTGCCGCCGACCAGGTCGACCATGTCGGCGGTCGCCTCGGACAACGCGATCACGTGCATGTGGGCCCTCTCGCTATGCAATGCATCTGCATTGCATGCCACGCTACCCGGTTGACGATGCGACTGCAATGTCACCGTGAGGGGGCAGGCCGTACCGTCCGGAGCGGGACCTGGGTCGGCCGAGATCGCCGCCATGTCGACTGGTGAGTGAGGAACCACAGGTCAGGGCGGCAAGGGCCTCGCGAGTGTTCGTGCGCCGGCCGGCGGCGGGCATCAACGCGTGTCGGCGAGGTACCGCTCGACCGGCTGTGGCAAGCCGTGGCCGCCTACCCGACGGTCAGCGAGACCTGGCTGCGACTGCTCGAAGCCTACGAACGCCCCACCGTCCGAATTGCGGCGGCCGTCGACGACGGTCTCGTCCCGGGTACGCCCGGAGAGCCCGACAGGCAGGCGGCCGTCCCGTCCTGACCCGTGTGGGCGACACCGGCGACTTCGACACCGGCCCTAGTCGGCGACGTGGATGACGATCTTGCCGCGGCGTTTGCCCATCTCGAGCGCCTCGTAACCCGAGCGCGTCTCGGTGAGGGGCAGTACCCGGTCCAGCACCGGCCGCAAGTGGCCGTGGTCGACGAGCTCGGCGATGGAACCCAACGTGTTCCGCTCGGGCTCGACGATGAAGTACACCCCGCGCACGCCGTGCCGGGCTGCTTCCTGCTCGTCCGGAGGCGTGGCGAGGCTGACCAGAATGCCGCCCGGCTTCAGCACGGACCAGGACCGCGACTGGGTGGCTCCTCCGACGAGGTCAACGACCACGTCCAGGTCGCGGACGTGATCCTCGAAGCGGTCGCGCGCGTAGTCGATCGCCTGCTCCGCACCCAGATCCTGGACGAACTCCAGGTCGGCCGCCGCCGCCGTGGCGCTCACGCGAGCACCGAGGCTGGCCGCGAGCTGCACCACGTAGTTCCCCACGCCGCCGGCGCCGCCCTGCACCAGCACGTGCTGGCCTTCCTGCAGATCGGCGTGGTCCACCAGCGCCTGCCAGGCACTCAGCGCAGCCAGTGGGAGCGCTGCGGCGTGGTCATGGTCGACGGTGGCGGGTTTGGCCGCCACGACGGCCGCGGGCAGGACGACATACTCGGCGGCAGCGCCATCCCGGGTGAACGGGATCAACCCGTAGACGGCCTCCCCCACGGCGGGGCTCTCCACCCCCGCACCGCACGCCGCGACGACTCCGGAGAACTCGTGCGACGGAATGATCGGGGTGCGCTCGGGTCCGGTCCCATCCGAGCTGTGGGTCCAGGTTTCCGGCCAGGTGAGCTCGCGGGGTGTCATGGAAGCAGCCTTCACGGCCACCAACACCTCACCGGGCCCCGGCTCGGGCCGCGGCGCCTCCTCGTACACGAGTTGCTCCGGGCCGCCCCGGCTGTGCGCCCTCACTGCGTGCATCGTGCTCATCCGACGGCTACTCCCTCCCCGAGGCATGGCGATCAGCGCAGCAGCCCCGGAGGATGAACCCAGGCTGACTTTCGCATTATCTGGCGGTTCGGCAGCCGCCCGCCGAACTTCCGCAATCTCGGGCGCAGACGAGCGTCGCCGAACACCTGTCACCAGCGTCCTGATTCCTGCCGGCACCTGGCGTCGACTCACCCGTGCCCACAGCCCGCCGGAGGTCGGTCTGCGTCACTCCGCTTCCGTGAGGGTGGTGTGGCAGCCGATGGCGTCGACGTTCCACCGCCGGCCCCCGACCATCACGTTGTGCAGGCGGATTCGGCCGAGTTCGTCGGGCAGATGTGGGTCGGCGACGAGGGTGTCCGCCTGCGGTTTCAGGCCGAGCATGGTGCGGAGCAGGAGCAGGGGTGCGCCGCTGGCCCAGGCCTGCGGGTTGCAGGCGGTGGGGTAGGGCACGGGTTGGCGGCCGAAGGACCGGTCGTAGCCGGAGAACGCCTCCGGCAGGCGGTGCTCGGAGTGACGGGCGGCCTCCAGCATGGCCATGGCGATGCGGTTCGCCTCGTCCCGGTAGCCGTAGCGAGCGAGGCCGGCCGCGATGATGGAGTTGTCGTGCGGCCAGACGGTGCCGAGGTGGTAGCCGATGGGGTTGTAGCCGGTGTCGGCGGTGGACAGGGTGCGGACTCCCCAGCCGGAGAACATCTCGTCGGACATGAGTTGCCGGGCGACGTGCCCGGCGTGGTCCTCGGGCACGATGCCGCTCCACAGTAGATGACCCATGTTGGAGGTCATCGAGTCGATGGGCCGCTTGTCCCCGTCCAGCCCGACGGCGTAGTAGCCGCCCCGCCGCGGGATCCAGTAGTCCCGGTCGAACTGCTCACGCAGCCGGTCGGCCTCCGCTCGCAGCCGGCGGGCCAGGTCCGGGTCCTGCCAGGGGCCGTCGGCGAGTTCCGCGAGGCGCACCTTGGCGTCGTAGGTGTAGCCCTGCGTCTCGCAGGTGGCGATCGGTAGGACCGGGACGTTCCCGTCGGCGTACTGCACGCCGTCCGGGGAGTCCCGCCAGCACTGGTTGCCCAGGCCCTGGTCGGAGCGGGTGGCGTACTCGACGTAGCCGTCGCCGTCGCGGTCGCCGTGGTGGTCGATCCAACCCAGGGCGGCGTCGGCGTTGCCGCGCAGCCGGCGGACGAGTTCGTCGTCGCGGGTCCACCGCCAGTACTCCGACAGCAGGATCAGCCACAGCGCGGTGGTGTCGGCGCCGCCGTAGTAGGGGCGGTAGGGCTTGAGGCCGAGCCGGGTCAGCTCGCCCGACCGGTACTCGTGGAAGATCTTGCCGGGTTCCTGGTCGGTGAACTCGTCGAACGTGGTGGCCTGGTGGGCGGCCAGCACGATCAGGGCGCCGCGGGCGACGTCGGGGCCGCACATCATGGTCTGGTAGGCGGTGATCAGGGTGTCCCGGCCGAAGACGGTCAGGAACCAGGGCAGGCCGGCGGCGATCAGGACGACCGGTTCCCCGGCGATGGTCTTCTCGATCCGCATCGACACGAGGTCGACCGCCGACTTGTGGTAGACGTCCCGGACCAGGTCGGCGTCCGCGTGCAGGTGCGGCTTGCTCGCCGCCCACCGGGTCGACGGATCCTCCATGCCGTGGTCGACGGCCTGTCCGAACTCTCGGGACGTGGGGCGGTTGTCCTCCTCGCCGCAGCGCAGCGGTACCCACAGCTCACAGCCCCACTGCTGTCCGCGCGCCAGCCTCAAGTTCCATTCCAGCGTGTCTCCGTCCACCTGGTCGGCCGGCGGGTCAGCTTCGATCCGTACCGTCGCCGCGTAGTCGCCGTTGCGGTACGCGAACTCGAGGGCCGACCCGTCCGGCGCGTGCCGGCGGACGATGTGTGGGCTGCGGTCCCGGCCGGACTCCTTGATCTCGAACAGGTCGGCGAAATCGGTTCCCACCGCGAGCCGCAGCCGCACCTGTGCCGGCTCGATGCCGAAGTAGCGCAGCTCGACGCGCTCGTAGAGTCCGTCGCCGACGAACCGTTGCCGCCGCACGCCGACCCGGTTCGCCGGCAGCCCGGGTAGCGCCGAGTTGGCCAGGAAGAAGGCCGCCGAGTACGGGTCGACGGTGCCGGAGGAGAGCACCAGCAGCGGTGCGTCGCCGATCGTCAGCACCCACCTGCTCACGAAGCGGGTGTCGTCGTGCACGAGCCCGCCGATGGACCCGTCCGGCACGTTTCCCACGGCGTCGGAGAGCATGAAGGTGCGCCCCTCCAACAGGCCGATCGCGTCCGGCCCCAGCTCGGGCGGCAGGTCACGGCAAGCGCCGCTCGGCACGCGGCGGGCGGTCCCGGCGACCATCGGATCCACGGGCGTGGGACGCCCGGAGGCTGCCGACACCGACACCTCCTTCCGCTGCGAGCTGGGCTCGCGTCAAGGCGGGCGCGTGTCCGCAGCCTATGAGCGCTCCTCACGTCCTGCAGGCAGATCGGCGCATCTGTCTGGGTACGGCCTTGAGGGCTGGACCGCGAGGCCCCGGGTCATGCCCGGTACCCCCGGGCGGCGTCGTCGGGGGTTCCTGCCGCGCCGCCGGTGCGGGGTCCGTCGTCGGCTCGGGGCGCGATGCTGAACGGCTAGGGGTCGCTCAGTCGGTCGGCCGCGCGTGCGCCGGCACCTGGAGCAGGTCCAGGCAGTTGCGCCACAGCGTCTCCAGCTGCCCCGGGTCGTTGAGCAGCTTCGCGAGCAGGACCCGCCCCTCGATCTGCGCGACGATGGACCGGGCGGCCTCCCGGGATTCGACCGACGGACCGGCCTGGCCCTGCTCCTTCGCCTCGAGGACCACCTGCTCGATGAGGTCGATCTGGGCCTCGAAGATCTCCTGGAGCCGACGGCGGATCTCCTCAGCCTGGTTGCTGAGTTCGAGGGCGAGGTTGCCGAACAGGCAGCCGGCGACCAGGCCGACCTGCTGCTGCCCGGTGCGCTGCACCTCCTCGGTGGCCTCGAACAGGTCCCGCAGGCGGCGCAGCGGGTCGTGTCCGCTGCCGAGCAACTCCTCCCACCGGCGGCGCTGGATCGCCCAGTGCTCGTCGATGACGGTGAGGGCGAGTGCCTGCTTGGACTCGAAGAAGTAGTAGAAGCTGCCCTTCGGCACGCCGGCGGTCGCGCAGATCTCGGCGACCCCCAGCGCCGCGTAGCCGCGCTGCTCGATCAGCGTGGCGGCTGCGGTGAGAAGTTTGTTCCGTGCGTCACTGGTCCGACCCATGCTTTGACGATACACGACCGGTCGGCTAGCTTTTAGTCGACCAGTCGTCTAGTGGTCGTCCGGCTGCCGCGATCGCGGCTCCCGGCCCCGTCAGCCGCCGTCCTACCAGGGCTTCGGCCAGTCAGGAAGTGGTTCGTCATGAGCAGCAGTCAGGTTCAGAAGGTCGCCGTGATCACCGGTGCCTCGCAGGGCATCGGCGCCGGCCTCGTGGACGCGTACCGCAAGCTCGGATACGGCGTCGTGGCAACCTCACGCTCGATCGGTGATGCCCACGATCCGGACATCCTCACCATTCGGGGCGACATCGCCGACCCGGACACCGCGCAGCGGGTGGTCGACGCGGCGGTGGAGCGTTTCGGCCGGATCGACAGCCTGGTCAACAACGCCGGCATCTTCGTCGCCAAGCCGTTCACCGACTACACGGACGAGGATCTCGACCAGGTCACCAAGGTCAACCTCGTCGGGTTCTTCCACCTCACCCGGCGGGTCCTGCCGCACCTGCTGGCAACCGGTGGCGGTCACATCGTCACCATCACGACCAGCCTGGTGGACCAGCCCAGCTCGCACGTCCCGTCCGCGCTCGCGTCGTTGACCAAGGGTGGCCTCAGCTCCGCGACCAAGTCGCTGGCCATCGAGTACGCCAGTCGTGGAGTCCGGGTCAACGCTGTCGCGCCCGGGATCATCAAGACCCCGATGCACCCGGTCGAGACCCACGACGCGCTCGCCGGCCTGCACCCGGTCGGCCGGATCGGCGAGACCAGCGACGTCGTCGACGCCGTCGTCTACCTCGAGTCCGCGCCCTTCGTCACCGGCGAGATCCTGCACGTCGACGGCGGCCAGAACGCCGGGCGCTGACCGCCAGCACCGCAACCCGTAGACAGGAGCATCCCGTGCCGATCGTCAACATCCAGATCACCCGCGAGGGCAGCACGCCCGGCGCGTCGGCGGCGACCGCCGAGGAGAAGGCCGCGCTGATCAAGGGCGTGAGCGAACTGCTGCGCGACGTCCTCAACAAGCCGCTGGACTCGACCTTCGTCGTCATCGACGAGGTCGAGACCGAGAACTGGGGCCGGGGCGGCCTGCCGGTCGAGCAGTTCCGCGAACAGCAGCGGTCACGCGCCAGCGAATAGGGCCCCTGCGCAGTACCGCGGCGTGCGCTGCGGACAGCGACAGTGGGTGACGTCGTCGTGAACCTGCACCGACAGGACCGACGGCAGCCTTGAGAATTTCCCCCACCAAGGGGGGCGGTCGGCCGGTGGGCGAAGCCAGAGCTTCACCCACCGGCCGATCATCGTCTCCGGTCGTGCGACCGGCCTCACCGCGCCGGCTGAGTCGGCCGCCGGTCGGGGCTTCGCCGTGATCGCACCTCCGCTGATCCGCGCAGCGGGTGGTCGATGCCGGCCGAGTCCCGTCAAGGACGCCGGATCCGACCGGCGCCCTGCGCGATCACCCCTGCTCGCCGATCGCGGTGTCGCCCTCGTTCCGCGCGGTGAGCCAGGTGCTCAAGCCGGCGAGCGCGGCAGGGCCGTAGTCGTCGTCGACACCGCTGGCGAGGTCTGCGATGGAGATCGCCTGTAGGGCGGCCCGCCAGGCGGCGTCGGCCCCGGCCATCGCGCGGGAGATGGGGCACGGCCGGGTGCAGGCCTCCGGCGGTGTCGCCAGGGGGCCGCGCTGGCGGATCTCGGTGCACACGAACGCGGGCTGAGCGCCGTCGACGGCGGTGACGACGTCGAGCATGGTGATCAGTTCGGGTGACCTGGTCAGGACATATCCCCCCGCCTTGCCCTAGACGGCGGTCACGAGCCCGGCGCGGGAGAGTGCCTGCAGCTGTTTGGCCAGGTAGCTGCCGGAGACGTCGTGCAGTTCCGCGAGCCGGGCAGCCGGCACGGGCTCCGTCGCCGTGGTCAGCACCACGCAGCAGTGCAGTGCCCACTCGACCCCACCTGACAGCTTCATCCGACCCCCCGCTTGACTCGGACAAAGCTTATCCGACTACTGTCTCGGACAAGAGTTGTCCGAGCTCGGGGCTGGTCCTCGACAAGTTGGGCGTGCCTGCGCGGCGCGCATGGAAGGGTGAGAGCCATGAAGCTCACAGTCATCGGCGGTACCGGACTGATCGGCTCGCAGGTGGTCCAGAAGCTGACCGCGGCCGGACACGAGGCCGTCCCCGCGGCGCCGTCGACCGGCGTCGACCTGATCACGGGAGAGGGCCTGGACCAGGCGCTGGAGGGCGCTGACGTCGTTGTCAACGTTTCCAACTCGCCAACCTTCGACGAGGCCTCGCTCGGCTTCTTCCGTACCTCCATGACCAACCTGCTGGCCGCCGGGGAGCGTGCCGGCGTCCGGCACCAGGTGATCCTCTCGATCGTCGGTGTGGACCAGGTGCCCCAGCTCGACTACTACCGCGCCAAGACCCTGCAGGAAGAACTGCTCCGGCAGGGGCCCACGCCGTACTCCATCGTGCGTGCCACCCAGTTCTTCGAATTCATGAACGCGACCATGTCCTGGACCTCCGACGACACCACCGTCCGCCTGCCCGCTACCCGTATCCAGCCGATGGCCACCGCGGACATCGTCGACGAAGTCGTCGATGTCTCCATCGGTTCGCCGCTGAACGGCATCCGGAACATCGCCGGCCCGGACGTCTTCGCCCTCGACGACCTCGGCAGGCTCACCCTGGCCGCACAGCACGACGACCGGACCGTCGTCACCGACGACAAGGCCGGCCTGTTCGCGGCCGTCACCGGCGACGCGATCATCGCGGGCCCGGACGCACACCTGGCACCCACCCACTACCGGGACTGGATCCAGTCCGCCCGCTGACCGGGTGCGCAGCCCGTCAGGAGCACTGGCGAGCATCGGGGGCGCCCCGGCCCGTGCCGGAGTCGCCCCCGAGGCTCGCTGCCCGCTTCCCGGTCAGCCGGCCTGCGTCGCCGCGCGGTTCTTCAGCCGGCGGACGGCTTGCGGAGCGCGTCGCGGACCCGGTCGACGACCGCCAGCGCGGGACCGGCCGCCAGGTTGCCGCTGGCCGACTGCGCGCTCGGGTGTGGTCGGGTCGGCGCGGCGGCCTCCGCGGCGCGTACGGCGGCGGCGAGGGTATGCAGCCGGTCGGCCGGCACGTGCTGTCGCAGCCGGGGGAACTCGTAGCGCTCCTCGTAGCGGGCGTGGGTGAGCACCGCGTCGCGGAGCAGGATGATGCCGGTGTCGAAGCCGTCGGCCTCGACGCCGCCCGCGATCAAGGTCGTCAGCGTCTCCTTGGCCTGGCGTTCCTCATCGAGCCGGTCGTCGACCATGGCTTCGCCACCACCACCGGGCAGGGTCCGGGCCAGCGGGTGGACGACCTCCTCCTCGGCGGTCTCGTGCGCGGCGAGGAGCCGGACCAGGTCGTCGAACGCCTCCCGGCGGGTATCGCCGGTGCTGCCGATGACCAGCAGGAAGAGCTGCTCGACGCGCGCGTGCTGGGCGAGCAGCAGGTCGACCACGTCCTCCTCGGGCCCGGGCGTGGCCGGGGCGTCGGTGTCAGGCATGGCTACCTCCCCGGGCACGCAGCCCCTCCACCGGGTGCGGTCCCTCGGTCTCGATGCGGTACTCGTCGCCGAAGCGCTCGCGGTGCATGTCGATGACCTGCTCGGTGGGCGGCTGCTGACCGTCGTGCAGCTGCTGCTGCATCCACTCGAAGCGCTCGTGCGCCTCCGTGACGTACCCCTCGCCGAGTTTGGTGAGGTCGATCTGGGTGGCCAGCAGGTGGCGCAGGTACTCCTTGTTCGGTTCGAAGGTGAGCGGCTCGGGCAGGCCGGCGCTGCCGACGATCTCCTCCGGCTCGCGGCCGTCGTGTCGGCGCAACAGGTCGGCCGCCTGCTGGAGGTGGGCCAGCTCCATCTGCAGGTGCAGCTCCCAGACCGCCCTTATCCGCGGGTCGCTCTCCTGCTGCAGGAACGAGTAGTACAACCAACACTCGTTGTACTCGTGGGTCAGCAGTCGCTCCCACCAGCTCTCGCCCGGGTCCAGCAGCGACTCGTAGTGGGTGACGTGCTCCTGCTCGATCAGGCTGATCTCCTGGTAGAGCTGGCGCGCGATCGGCTCCATGTACTGGGGGCCGACGTTGATGTAGTAGAACATCACCTGCTGCTCGGCGGAGAGGATCGTCAACGCGTTCAGCTTGGAGCGCGGGTCGACCGAGTTCCGGTCGTACGGGGTACGGACCTCGTCGAACGGGTGCCGGTGCTCCTGCACGGTCGGCCGGCCCGGCATGACCTCGGTGAGGCCGTCGACGATCTTCTCCGCCTTGCGCCGCTCGACCATCTCGTAGAGGTTCGCGTAGCGGTACAGGTGGTCGAAGTCCTCCAGCACCCCGAACTCGTACGCCTGCTTCAGGTAGGGGTCCGGTTCGTGCCGGGCCACCCAGGCCGTCAGGTCGACAGCGACCTGTTCGTAGCCGAGGGTCGTCTCCAGCACGCTCGCCACCCCCGGCAGCAGCCAGTTCACCACCCGCTGCTGCTGGCTCTCCACGTACCGCACGTACGCGAGCTGCCGCCGGACCTCCTGGTCCGGGCAGACGCGGGCGAACTGGTGCTGGAAGTTGATCGCCTCGACCTCGATGCCGTTCATCGTTATGATCCGGCACCGGGTGTAGGGGTCGACGGCCTCGGGATCGATCGGTTCGACGTTCAGTTCACGCCAGTTGCGGATCTGGCTCTCCAGGGGGATTCCCTTGTGATCCAGCGGGTTGAACATGTCTCTCCATTCGCGTCGGGGGTGCGCCGTCGGGTGCTGCCCGGGATCGTCGAGCGGCATCGCCCGAACAAGGCGCTGGTGTCGAGGGGACGGGTCGGTCAGCCGGAAGGCGCCAGCTGGTCGGCAGGGACAGTGCCGTCGAAGGAGCCTCGCGGCGCCAACCGCCGGCTGCCGCCGTGTCCGCGGGCCAGCGGGAAGCGAGTGACGACCGGAGGTACCGTCGCCGTGGACCGGGCCGAGGCGATGTCGACATCGAGCTGCGCCGGCACGCCGGTCACACCGAGGATGTGGAGCACGAAGGGTGGGGCCGCACGGAGGGTCAACCGCCCACCGGCCGAGGTGACCAGCTCGCGCACCTGCAGCAGGGCATCGATTCCCGGCGCACCGAGGTAGGTCACCGTTGACAGGTCGAGCGCGATCGGGGGCAGCGGAGGACGGCAGAGAAACTCCACCAGCTCCACGAGCAGGTGCGCGTTGCTCATGTCGATCTCGCCACTGGCGGTGATCACCTTGGTGGCGCCGTCGCAGCTCAACGACAACGACATGATGGGTTGACGCAATCCTGGTCGCCCTTCGGCGGAGGATCGGGCAGGCCCTCGTTCGTCGGGAGTGTCCGGATCTGTTGACATGGCGCCTCCGCCCTTCACCGGGGATCACCCGCTGCCCCACAGGACGGTGCGGCAGCGGCGGTTCAGGGCGCATTTCTCGACCCGGAGCTGTCCCTACCCCCGGATGCCGGTCGTACACCCGTCCGTCGCCGCCGGCGGCCCGCGCCGAAGAACGCGAGGTCGGCGGTCGGTTTCCCGGGGTGGGCATCGGGTAGTCGCCGGCTCCGGTACCGCCGGCCGATCGCCGAGCGGCAGACGACGGTGGCAGGAGTGTTGTCGTGTTGCGTGCACGCCGAGCGATCGGTTCCGGGTGAGATGTGCGGGATCAGCGGTGAGGCGAGGTTCGACGGCGCGACCCCCGACGCCGGCGCGGTGACCCGGATGACCGAGGCGATGCGCTCCCGGGGCCCCGACGGCGAAGGGTTGTGGAGCGACGGCGGGGTCACCCTGGGACACCGCCGGCTGACCGTCATCGACCTGTCCGAGGCGGGCGGCCAGCCCATGGTGCGCGAGGACCTGGGGCTCAGGCTCGTCTTCAACGGTTGCGTCTACAACTACCACCAGCTGCGCGACGAGCTGCGGGAGGCCGGGCACACCTTCCACTCCACCAGTGACACCGAGGTCATCCTCGTGGCGTACGCGCAGTGGGGTGAACGGTTCGTCGACCACCTGGTCGGCATGTTCGCCGCGGTGCTCGTGGACCGGCGGCGGCGCCGGCTGGTGCTGGCCCGGGACCGGCTGGGGATCAAGCCGCTCTACCTGGCGGAGTCGCCCGGGCGGCTGCGGTTCGCCTCCACCCTGCCGGCGCTGCTGGCCGCCGGTGACCTGGACACCGGCATCGACCCGGTGGCGCTGCACCACTACCTCTCCTGGCATTCGATCGTGCCGGCGCCCCGGACCATCCTGCGGGGGGTGCGCAAGCTCCCCCCGGCCACGGTGCGGGTGGTGGAGTCCGACGGAAGCAGCCGCGAGCGCGTCTACTGGCAGCCCGACTACCAACGGGACCCGGCACACGCCGGCATGAACGCGCGGGACTGGCAGGCCGCGGTCGGCGACGCGCTGCGCACGGCCGTGCGGCGGCGGCTGGTGGCGGACGTACCGGTCGGGGTGCTGCTCTCCGGCGGCCTGGACTCCAGCATGATCGTGGCGTTGCTCGCCGAGGCCGGGCAGCACCACCTCCAGACGTTCAGCATCGGCTTCGACAGCCGCGGCGGCGAGGTGGGCGACGAGTTCCACTACTCCGACCTGGTCGCCGCCACCTTCGGCACCGACCACCAGCGCATCCAACTCGGTAACGACGACCTGGTGCCGGCGGTCCGCCGGACGATCGAGGCGATGACCGAGCCGATGGGCAGCCACGACGTGGTCGCCTTCCACCTGCTCTCCGAGCAGGTGGCCCGCCGTGTCAAGGTGGCCCAGTCGGGCCAGGGCGCCGACGAGGTCTTCGCCGGCTACGCCTACCACCAGCCCCTCACCCGGGTACCCCGCGACGGCGCCGCCGAGGCGTTCGCCGCCGCGTTCCTCGACCATGACCACGCGGAACTGGACCGGGTGGTCGACCCGGCGTACGCGTGCGACCACGACGCCAGCCGCGAACTGCTCGCCGCGCACCTGGCCGCGCCCGGCGCGGACACCGCACTGGACGCGGTGCTGCGCCTGGACACCCACCTGATGCTGCCGGACGACCCGGTGAAGCGGGTGGACAGCATGAGCATGGCGTGGGGGCTGGAGGTGCGCACCCCGTTCCTGGACCAGGACCTCGTCGCCCTCGCCGCGGCCTGCCCACCGGAGCACAAGGTGGCACAGGGCGGCAAGGGGTTGCTCAAGGAGGTGGCCCGGGAGGTGCTGCCCGCCGAGGTGATCGACCGGCCCAAGGGCTACTTCCCGGTGCCCGCCCTGCGCAACGTCGACGGGCCGGTGCGGCACCTCGTCGAGGAGGCCCTGACCGCGCCGGCCGCCCGGGAGCGCGGCCTGTTCCGGCCCGGGTACGTCGCCGACCTGCTCGCCGAACCGGCCCAGGCGCAGTCCGCCGCCGGCAGCAACAAGCTCTGGCAGCTCGGCCTGCTGGAACTCTGGCTCCAGGCCCACGACATCCACTGAACTCCCGGCGCGCTCGCTCGTCGGCTTGGTCCGGCCCGGCCGCCGGTTCAGTGGGCGGTGGTCTGGGCGGTCAGGTGGTCCAGAACGGCCTGGACGTCGCCGTCGGTACGGGCCATGATTCGGCGCTGTCGGGTCGCGCCGGTGCCGTCCCGGCG
This sequence comes from Micromonospora sp. A200, assembly GCF_029893845.1. NCBI lineage: Bacteria > Bacillati > Actinomycetota > Actinomycetes > Micromonosporales > Micromonosporaceae > Micromonospora > Micromonospora sp. A200. The sequence goes on from NZ_JARXXY010000021.1 coordinate 40,333, forward strand.
TATCCGGTCGAGCTGGCGCCGCACCAGATCGAGATCGCCGTGCCGGGTCAACGCGGACGCGACGGTGACGAGGAGATCGTCGATCAGGTCCCAGGCGGGACGGGCGCCGCCGCCCCGCAGGTCGATGAGGTCACCGTCGACCCCGTTGTGGGCGGCTCGCCAGTGGGCGGCGGCGACCAGGCAGTCCCGGACCGGAGTTGCGCGGACCCCGGCGCGGACGTCGTCGGCCATGGTGGCGACCAGCGCCCTGACCAGCGCGGCGACCAGCACCGTGTCGTCAACGGTGGGGCAGACGTCGCCGACCCGGACCTCCACGGTCGGGTACGCGGCGGACGGGCGGGCGTACCAGTAGACCATCGCGGCGTCGAGCATGATCCCTGCGGCGATCAACTCCTGCACGGTGGCGTCGTAGTCGGCGACCGACTCGAAGTGCGGGGTGGGTCCGATGCTCGGCCAGCGTTCCAGCTGCATGGACCGCCAGCTGGCGTGCCCGGTGTCCCTTCCGTCGTGCAGGGGGGAGTTGGCGGTGAGCGCCTGCACCACCGGCAGCCACGGGCGCAGGTGGTTGCACACCTGCACGGCCAGCTCCCGGTCCGGCACACCGACATGGACGTGGCAGCCGCAGACCGCGGGGTCGTGGGCCACCGGACCGAACCGGCGGGACATGGCGTGGTAGCGCTGCTCGTCCGGCACCGTTCGGTGGGCTTCGCAGACCGGGGTGGCCCCGACCGCGACGAGGCGCGCCCCGGCCGCCTCCGCCGCCTGTGCGGCGGCACCGCGCAGCGCGACCAGATGTTCGCGCAGCTCTGCCAGGTCGGTGCAGACGGGGGTGACCATCTCCACCATGCTGTGCCGGAACTCCTGCCGGCTCTGCTCCCGAGCGGTGGTCCCCGACAGCGTGTGCAGCACCCGGTCGGCGACGGGCAGGCTCTCCCCGGTTGCCGGGTCCAGGAGCAGGAACTCCTCCTCCACCCCCAGGGTGAGGATGGTGGCAGCGGGTACCGCGGGGGCGGCGACTCGGTGCGGCTTCATGGTCACGTCCGATCGTCGGCAGTGTGCTGGAGTACCGCGGCGCGGCGTGCTGCCATCGTGGTCGGCGGTAGCGGCTGATTGGCCGTGGTCGAGCCCGGACCTGCCTCGTGTCCCAAGAACGTGACACCGTGTTCCACCGCGGTGCGGATGACGGCGATGCCGTCCTCATTGTTCACGGCGGGGCCGAGGCCGGATCTGATGCCCACGCAGCCGAACCCGAGGGCCGACACCTCAAGGCCGGTGCCGAGGATGCGCTTGTCCACAGTCGTGATCCTTCCGTAGGTGAACGTGTCGTGCGGGCTGCTTACCGGGGCGGGCGGCGGCCGCGCTGCGGGCCGCAGGTCGGTGACGCCGGCGCTCCGGCTGCCGCGCGGGACGAGCATGACCGCCGGGACGAGGGCGAGCGCCAGCATCCCGGTGCCGACGGTGAGCGCCGGTGGGCACGCGGTCGGGGACCGCGTGCCCGGCGCCGGGCGCCACCCGGACAACCCTCACCGCTCGCGTCGTGCCAGCGCCTGCTGAGACCGGTACTGGCAGAACCTCCCAGGCGGGGTTGGGTCGGCCGGTCGACCCAGTCCCGAGGTTTCGTAGCTAACCTTCTTGACTGCTCATTCATATGTAGCTAAGTTTCAGCCACCCGGACTGAGAGGTCGTCGTCTATGAAGACCCGATCCGTCACCGCGACCGTCCTGATGGCCACCCTGGTGACCACCCTCGCGCCGCTCCCCGTCCACGCCTCGGCCGAGCCCGCGCTCCCGCCCACCGCCGAGCAGGGCTGGGTCACCTCGACGCTGCGGCACATGAGCCTGGCGCAGAAGGTCGGGCAGCTCTTCTCCACCTACGTCTACGGCAGTGACGCCACCGAGCCCACGGCCGCCGACCGCGCGGCCAACCGCGCCGCGTTCGGCGTCGAGACTCCGGCCGAGGTCATCGACCGGTTCCACCTCGGCGGCGTCTGTTACTTCTCCTGGTCGCACAACCTGGACAGTCCCCGTCAGATCGCCGGCCTCTCCAACGGCCTCCAGCGGGCCGCCCTCGGCGACGGCGCCAAGGGGCGCGTCCCCGTGCTCATCTCCACCGACCAGGAGCAGGGCACGGTACTGCGCATGCCCGCTCCCGCCGCGCAGTTCCCCGGCGCGATGGCGCTGGGCGCGGGGCGCTCACCGCAGGACGCGCGCACGTCGGCGGACATCACCGGACGGGAGCTGCGCGCGGTGGGCATCCACCAGCCGTACGCGCCGATCGCCGACGTCAACGTCAACGCGGGCAACCCGGTCATCGGGGTACGGTCGTTCGGCGCCGACCCCACCCTGGTGGCCGAGCTGACCGCCGCGCAGGTCGCCGGGTTCCAGGACGGCGCCGGCGTGACCGCGGTGGCGAAGCACTTCCCCGGCCACGGCGACACGGCCACCGACAGCCACACCGGCCTGCCGGTGATCAACCACAGCCGGGCGGAGTGGGACCGGATCGACGCGCCGCCGTTCCGGCGGGCGATCAGCGCGGGCGTCGAATCGATCATGACCGCGCACATCGTGGTGCCCGCGCTCGACCCGTCCGGCGATCCGGCGACGTTGTCGCCGACGATCCTCACCGGTGTGCTGCGCGGTGAACTCGGCTTCCGGGGAGTCATCGTCACCGACGCGCTGAACATGGCCGGCGTGCGGCAGAAGTACGGCGACGAGCGGGTGCCCGTACTGGCGATCAAGGCCGGCGCCGACCAGTTGCTGATGCCGCCGAACCTCGCGCTGGCCCGGGACGCGGTGCTGCGGGCCGTCGCCACGGGCGAGCTGACCGAGCAGCGGATCGACGAGTCGGTGCGGCGCATCCTCGGCATGAAGTACCGGCAGGGGCTGGCCCGGTCGCCGCTGGTCGACGTCGAGGAGGCGGTACGGACGGTCGGGGCGCCCGGGCACCTCGCCGCCGTCACCCGGGTCACCGACCCGACGCTCACCGCGGTGCGCAACGACGCCGGGCTGCTGCCGCTGGCCGGCACCGGCCGGTCGGTGCTGGTCACCGGCTGGAACAGCGCGGCCTTCGCTCCGGTCGCGACGGTCGCCGACGGGTTCACCGCCCGCGGCGCCCGGGCCACCGCCCGACCGGCCACGCTGCCGTCCGACGCGGTGATCGCCGCGACGGCCACCCAGGCGGCCGCGCACGACCTCACCGTCGTGCTGGTCAACAAGGCGTGGGACACCACCATCACCGATCCGCGGGCCACCCAGCAGCGCCTCGTCGCGGCGCTGCTCGCCACCGGCAGACCCGTGGTGGTGGTGGCGGTGCGGGACCCCTACGACATCGCCCACCTGCCGGGCGTGACCACCTATCTGGCGACCTACTCGTACACCCGGGCGGCGATGGACGCACTCGTCCGCGCGCTGCACGGCGAGCTGTCCCCCCGGGGGCGGCTGCCCGTCACGATCCCCACGGCCGAGGGTGCGGGCACCGTGCTCTACCCCTACGGCCACGGCCTGACCTGGTAGGAGGCAACCCATGCAGCGTAGGAATTTCCTCGCCGGCGCGGTCGGCGCGGGAGCGCTCGGCACCGGCGCGGGGGCGCTCGGCGTCGGCGCGGCCCGGTCGCCCGCGGCGGGCAGCCCCGGTGTCCGCCGGGTCCGCACCGGCCTGGACCAACTGGTGGCCTCCGACTTCGCCGTGCTCGCCGGCCAGCGGGTCGGCGTCGTCTCGAACCCGACCGGCGTCGACGGGGCCTACCGCCACCTCGTCGACCTGATGCACGGCTCGGGCCAGGTCCGGCTGACCGCGGCGTTCGGCCCCGAGCACGGCTTCCGTGGCTCGGCCCAGGCCGGAGGCAGCGAGGGCACCGGCGTCGACGCGCGCACCGGCATCCCCGTCTACGACGCGTACGGCGCCTCGCTGGCCCGGTGGGAGAGCATGTTCACCGAGGCGGGCGTGGACACGGTCGTCTTCGACATCCAGGACGTCGGCGTCCGCTTCTACACCTACATCTGGACCATGTACACCTCGATGGTCGCCGCGGCCCGGGTCGGCAAACGCTACGTCGTGCTGGACCGTCCGAACCCGATCGGCGGGCGGGCCTACGGGCCGATGATGACCGCGCCGTACACCTCCGGGGTCGGCCTCAAGGAGATCGTCCAGCAGCACGGGATGACCGTCGGGGAGCTGGCCCGGTTCTTCAACGGCACGTTCCTGCCCGTCGAAGCCGGGCGACCGGTGGACCTGCACGTGGTGCGGTGCGAGCACTGGAAGCGGGACCGCCTCGCCGCCGACACCGACGTGCCCTGGGTGATGCCCAGTCCGAACATGCCCACCCCGGACACCGCGCTGGTCTACCCGGGTACCGGCCTCTTCGAGGGCGTCGCGTCGATCACCGAAGGCCGCGGCACCTGCCGTCCGTTCGAGTTGATCGGCGGGCTGGCGACCGACTTCGACCACCACTGGAGTGACCGCCTCAACGCCCGGGACCTGCCCGGAGTCGAGTTCCGCGAGGCGTACTTCGCACCGACCTCGGCCGGGCAGAAGCCGGCGCTGTTGAACAAGCTCTGCGCCGGCGTCGAGGTCAAGGTCGTCGACCGGGCGGTGTACGACCCGATCCGTACCGCGGTGGCGATGCTGGTGGAGGCGCACAAGTACCCCGCGTTCGCCTGGCGGCGTGACTCCTGGGACGCCGTCCGCCCGTACTGGATCGACAAGCTCACCGGGTCGCCCCGGCTGCGTACCCAGATCGACGCCGGGGCCGACGTGGACGACGTCGTCGGTGCCTGGGCCGACGAGCTGGCAGCGTTCGACCGCCAGCGCCAGCCCTACCTGCTCTACTGAGGAGTGTGGCCATGACCACGTCGTCCCGCCCGCTGCACCGCCCGCCCGCGCTCCGCCGGCTCGCGCTCGGCCTGGCCGTGGCCATCCTCGGTACGACGGCGCCGGCCACCGGGGCGGCCGGCGCACCACTGCGCGACGAGGCCGGGCCGCCGGCCGTCACCCCCGCCGACATCCACTTCCGGCAGGACACGCTGCGGCCCGGCACCGCCCGCGAGGTCGGTCTGCTTCCCGCGCCCGTGGATCGCCTCCCCGCCGACCTGGCGGCCTATCTCCAGCCGACGCCGGACCACCCCGGGTACCCGGCGTACGCGGGCGCGGTGGTCCTGGCGGCCAAGGACGGCGTGGTCGTGCAGCACGCCGCCGTGGGCACCGCGGTCCGGTACGCCGCCGTCGGACCGCCGCCCGGGCTGGTCGGGGTGGAGCTTCCCGCCGACCAGCAGATCCCGATGCGGCCCGACACCGTCTTCGACCTGGCGTCGGTGTCGAAGCTGTTCACCACGATCGTCACCATGCAGCAGGTCGAGCGGGGGCGGGTGGAGCTGGACGCCCCGGTCGCCCGCTACGTCCCGGAGTTCGCGGCCGGCGGCAAGGAGGCGGTCACGGTACGGATGCTGCTGACCCACACCTCGGGTCTGCCCGCCTTCACGCCACTGTGGAGCAGGTACCCGACGTCGGCCGAGCGGTTCGCCGCCGCGCTGGCCACGCCGCTCGCGGCCGGGGCCACCCCCGGCACCCGCTACGTCTACTCCGACCTCGGCCTGATCGCACTGGGCGTGCTGGTGGAACGGGTCACCGGGCGGCCGCTGGCCGACCTGGTCCGCGACGGTGTCACCGCGCCGCTGGGCATGACCGACACCGGCTACAACCCGGGGCCGGAGCTGCGGTCGCGGATCGCCGCCACCGAGTACCAGCCGTACGCCGGGCGCGGCATGGTCTGGGGCGAGGTGCACGACGAGAACGCCTGGTCGCTCGGGGGCGTGGCCGGGCACGCCGGGGTCTTCTCCACCGCGGCCGACCTGTCGCTGCTCTGCCAGTCACTGCTCAACGGCGGCGAGTACAGCGGGCGACGGATCCTCCGGGCGGACACGGTGCGCGCGATGCTGGTCAACTACAACGCGCCGCTGGAGGCGGCCTACCCGGAGAGCGATCGCGGGCTCGGCTTCGAGCTCAACAAGCACTGGTACATGATGGGGCTCTCCTCCCCGGTGGCGTTCGGGCACACCGGCTTCACCGGCACGTCCCTCGTCATCGACCCGCTCTCCCACTCGTTCCTCATCCTGCTGAGCAACCGGGTGCACCCCGACCGCGGCTGGGGCAGCAACAACGTCGCCCGGCGCGCGGTCGCCCGCGACCTCGCCGAGGCGATGCCGGTGCGGCCCCGGTCGCGGGAGGCCTGGCGGGCCGACCCGCGCGACCTCGCGACCGTCACCCTCACCGCCCCGCTGCGCCGGGCCGCGCACGGCGGCGCCGCGAGCTTCCTGCTCTGGTACGACACCGAGCCCCGCTACGACAGCACGCGGTTCGAGGTCTCCACCGACGGGGGCCGGACGTGGGCTCCGGCGCGGATGCTGCTGCGGCACGGGGACCGGCGCTGGACCAGCGACGGCACGGTCACCGGGTACGGCGGCCGGGCCTGGTGGCAGGCCTCGGTGGCGCTGCCCGACCAGGCGACCCACCTGCGCTGGAGCAGCAGCACCGACGGCTCCGGCCAGGGTCGTGGAGTGTACGTCGACCGGGTCGTCGCGGGAGACCGGGACGGGGTGCTCTTCGACGGCGAGGGCGTCGACGCCGCCCTCCTCGTCGCCGACGGGTGGTCACCCGCCCGCAGCTGACCGGAACAACACGACGTCGACAGGCGTGGGTGCTCAGCGCAGCCGGCGGATGTCGCCGTACGCCCGGTAGAACCCACCTCGGCCGGACTCGCGGACCTCGGTCACCAGGTAGCGGGCGCCCGGCTCGCGGATGCCCTTGGGGAACTGCACCGACCAGTCACGCCGGTAGCCGTCGGAAACCACCTGGACCCGCAGCCGCCCCCGATCGTCCAGGCACTGCACGACGACGCCCGCGCCGGCGTCGCTGGTCACCTCGACCACCGTCGGCTCCACGGTCCGCGGCGCCTGGCGGGGCGCCTTGACGTCCAGCACCTGCGGCACGTCGCCGACCTGGGCCGCCCGGATCGCCGGCTCGCTGGCGTCGATGCAGGCCAGATGGCCGCCGGTGGTGACCACATAGAGCCGATCGTCGTGGTACTGCATGGAGTACGCCGAGCCGCAGCCCGTGCCGAGCTTCCACAGTCGGGTGCCCGCCGCGTCGAAGCAGTAGATCGAGGACTGGCTGTCGCCGGCGAAGACGTACCGGCCGCCCTCCGCGGTCGCGCAGGAGAAGACCGGGGCGTCGCACCGGTAGCGGCGTTCGACCCGACCGTCCTTGGCCAGCCGCACCACCTCTCGGGTGCTCGTCCCGGCGAACACGCTGCCGCGCTCCTGCCACCCGAAGAGCACCGAGCCGGTGCTGGTGTGCCAGAGCTCGCGGCCGGTACGCCAGTCGTAGCCGGTCACTCCCTGGGAATGGCCGTGGTAGAGCGCGTCGGTGTCGCAGCGCACCATCCAGGCGGAGCGGCCCCGCCCGGGCCGACGCCAGAGGAACTCGTCCTCGTGGTCGATGGCGGCGATCCCGCCGTCGGCGTCCGAGACGCCCAGGACGCCGTCGTGGATGTCCAGCCAGTAGATGTCGATCTCCGGGGCGATCGCGTACGCCACCCGGGGCACCTTGCCGGAGAGGTCGTAGACGTTGCCGTCGTCGCAGCCGGCGTAGATCCAGGCGTCGTCGGCGACGATGCACTTCACCCCGTCGGGGAGGCGGACCTGGCTGCGCACCTGGGCGTCGTGGCCGAGGGTGGTGATCACGCCGTGCTCGTTGCCCACCATGCAGTGCTGCCCGTCGACGAAGATGCCGAAGGCGGGGGCACCGGAGTCGTAGCGCCACAGCACCGGGGCGGTGCGGGCGGTGGAGCGGGTGCTGACGATCTGCCGTCGGGAGACGCTGCGCTTCTTTCTGACGCCGGGGACCGCCGGGGCGTACCCCTTGCGGACCTTCTCCCCGATCTTCTTCGCCGCGGCCGCCCGGGCCCGCGCGTTGTCCGGATAGGCGCTCGCCTTGACCTGCCCCTGGTCGCCGATCCGGCCGTAGCGCACGGTCAGCGTGGCGTCCTCGACGACGACCTCGTAGAACTTGTGCGCACCGTCCACTTCGGACAGTTCGAGGTAGGTCGTCTCCTGCGACATGGGGGCCTCCGAGGGGTCAGCGACCGGCCCGACGTGGCCGGCGCGGCGACAGTGACCACACGCTAACCGCCGCCCCCGACAAGATCGCCGGGGTTGACGAGCCACTGGCGGCGGCCCGTCAACCCCGACCCGTGCCCACCAACGCTCGGGTTACCTACCGCACCGGTGTACGACTAACGCGAGGTTCCGCGAAGCATCTCGACGACGAAGCGGTGGTCGTCCAGTTGCGGAAGTCCGGAGACGCCGAACCAGCCCACCACGCCGGTGCCGCGAACGCGCAGTGGCACCGCACCCCCGGCGGCCGCGTACTTCGCGGCCGGCAGTCCGAATCTCTCCGCCAGGGTGACCTGCTTGTCCTGGCACAGCCGTGCCATGTACAGCGACGAGTGCTCGAACCGCATCACCACTCGTCCCTTACGACGCAGCCACCCGTCGTTGTCCAGCGTCGAACCGGGCAAGCCGCAGTGGAACAACTGGCGCCCGGTCCGCCACACACCTACCGAGATCGGCAGCTGCCGCTCACTCGCGGCGGCGACCGCCCGCATCCCCAACTCGTACGCGTCCGACTCCGACAGAGCCGGCAGCTCCAACTCGCCCTCCTCGCGCAGCAGCTCCTCCAGCGTCGGCCACGCGTCATGGTCAAGTGGCATACGTACCTCTTCTTGGTCGAGTGGCGGACTGCGCCGGGTTGGGTGTCCGTGCTTGTTGATTGTCGCAAACCGGATGGGTGCCTCCGCCGCGATGGGCGAGACGCCGGCAACATGCGAACATGATCAATGTCGGTGCCGAGGCGTAACCTCGGCCCGGTGAGGATCCGACCCGGGAGGGACCCCGATGGCTGACGCCGATGATGTCCGCCGGATAGCCCTGGCCCTGCCGCACGTGGTGGAGATCGACAGCGAGGGCTTCGACTTCCGGGTCGTCGGCAAGGGACTCGTCTGGTCCTATCCCGAGCGCAGGCCGGGGAAGCCACGGGTGATCCGGACCGACCTCGCGGTGCTGTTCGTCGGCGACGAGGCCGAGAAGCAGGCTCTCCTCCTCGGCGAGCCCGACCTCTTCTTCACCACACCCGGCTACGAGGGGTGGCCGCTGGTGATGCTGCGCCTGGCCAAGGTCGATGTCGAGCGCCTGCGGGAGCTGGTGACCGATGCGTGGCGGATGCGGGCCCCGGACGCGCTCGTCAGCGACGGTTGACGGCCGCCTGACCGGCGCGTCCACCGTGCTCGCCGGGGTGGGGCGACGCGGGCGGGTGTCCAGCGCGGCGCGGTGGCGGCCCAGGCGGGGCGTCGGTCGTCGATCGTGAGGGTGGCCAACAGCCCTGGGTGGTCGGTCGCCCCGCGCATGCCTATCGACCTGCTGCAACAGATCGTGACGTCGGTTGTCGCCATGATCTGTTGCACCGCGCCGTCGTCGATCCGCAGGTAGCCCGGCGGCACGCAGGACCGCACGTCGGGGGAGCCGCCGTGCCGGAGGTTGAGGTCGCCGCTCAGCACGGTGGGCGCGTATCCGGTGCTCCTGCGGATCATCGGTACGACCGTGTCGAGCAGGTGGGCGCACTGGGCGAGCGCGACGGTGGCACTGGTGGCCGCCAGGTGTGTGGTGCAGGCGTGCAGCAGGCCGGCGACGTGGACGCAGAGCCAGGGCCGTTCCTCGGGGTCCGTGACATCCTGCGTCGGGTGGATCCCGCTGTGCACCGTGTGCCCCGGGTACGGCGCGGCAAGGTGGGTCAGCAGCCCGACCCCGTACGGCTGCCCGTTGCGGCACTCGGTGACGGCGCCGGTAGGGCGGTCACCGGCAGCCTTGAAGGCGGAGACGACTGTGCCGCCGCCGTGGACCGCCGCGAACGCTTGCTCCAGCGCGGCCACGTCGTCCTGACAGATCTCGTTGAGGGTGACCAGGTCGGGCAGTTCGGCGCCGATCACCTCCGCGGCCTCGGTCACCGATCGGCCCGTGTAGCAGCCGGCCCGGCCGCTGTTGCAGAGGTTCAGCTGGAGCACCCGCAGGGCGGTGGATCCGGTGGCGTCGGCCACCGACGATCCGGCCGGCAACCCGGCCGCGGCGATCAGGCACACCACGACCAGGGCCGGGCGGAGAGTTCGGTACGAACGATCAGCCCCGCACCGACGAAGGAATCCGACCAGGGCGTGACCGCGCGACGGACGGCCCCTGCGGGGGCGGGTGACGTCGGTGGCGGGCTGCTCGGACATGCGGGCTCCGGGTGGGGGAGGACGTGTCTTCGCCGGGGTGCCAGCGATCTTACTGCTGCCGATCGGTCGCCGGACCCTGTGCAGGCCGACGTGTTCCGGGCGCCGGCGGCGCGGAGGTGGTCCACGGGACAGGCCCGGCGGGCTCGCGCCGGTAGCCCGACCGGGTGAACGGCGCTCGCGCAGGGACCCCGGCGACGGGTGCACCGGCATGCTGCCTTCGACGATGCGGTGCCCGCACGACACCGGGGTGGAGAGGATTCCAGATGGCAGACGGCGACGTGCCGGAGCAGATGCAGGCCGCGGCCTTCGACGAGTTCGGCGGTCCGCAGGTGATCACCCCGCGTATCCTGCCGGTGCCGCAGATCGCCGACGACGAGGTTCTGATCAAGGTGTGGAGCGCCGGCGTCGGGGTGTGGGACGCCATGACACGGGAGGGCGCGCTGGTGCCCGAGGGGTCCACCTTCCCGATGGTGCCCGGCGCCGAGGCCGCCGGCAGCGTCGCCGCCGTCGGCCGGCAGGTGACCAACGTCGCCGTGGGCGACGTGATCTACGTGTACGGCTACACCCGGCCCAAGGGCGGCTTCTACGCCGAGTACGCGGCGACCAGGGCCGAGTACGTCGCGAAGCTGCCGGCGGGTTTGCCGGTGGAGCACGCGGGGGCCATGCCCACCGACGCGCTGACCGCCTTGACGGGCCTGGACGTGCTGGGCCTGTCCGCCGGCGCGTGGTTGCTGATCTTCGGGGCGAGCGGGGGACAGGGGCACCTGGCCGTGCAGTTGGCCAAGCGGCAGGGGCTCAACGTGGTCGCCGTGGCGTCCGGGGCTGAGGGCGTGGCGCTGGTGAGCCGGCTCGGCGCCGACCTGGCCGTCGACGGTCACGGTGACCTCGCCGAGGTGCTCGGGCGGATCCGGGAGCTGGTGCCGAACGGCGTGGACGGCCTGCTGGCGATGGCCGGTGGGAAGACGCTGGACAAGCTCACCGAGGCGCTGCGCGACGGCGGCGTGCTCGGGTACCCCCACGGGGTGCAGCCGGAACCGTGCGAGCGGCCCGGCGTGACGATCAAGGCGTACGACGGCGAGACCGGGCCCCGGCAGTTGCAGCGCCTCAACGAGCTCATCGAGGCCGGACCGTTCGTGGTGCACGTCGCCGAGAAGTTCCCGCTGGGGCAGGCAGCGGAGGCGCACCGTCGCCTGCAGACCTCCTTCCCGGGCAGGCTGCTGCTCACGGTGGTCTGACCGCCGGGGCGTCGCCACGCTGCACGACGCCTCGCACGATCCCGGCTCGCGTACCGCTCTCGGGTGTGGTGGCGCGGCCGGCGGGTAGGGCTTCGCCATGGTGAAGCGAGCGGTGTGGCAGGGGCTGGTCGCCGGACTGGCGGGGGCGGCGGTGATGACCGCGGCGGAGAAGCTGGAGCAGCGGGTGACCGGACGGCCCGACTCCCACGTGCCGGCCCGCGTACTGGCGCGGCTCACCGGCCTGCCGGAGGCACCGACGCGTCAGCCTCGGCGGCGGAACCTCACCATGCACTACGGCCAGGGCGCGCTCGTCGGCGTGGTGCGCAGCATCATGGCGCAGGCCGGTCTGCGGGGTGCCTGGGCCTCGGGGATGTTCACCGTGGTGCGGCTGACCAACGATCAGATTCTGGAGAACGCCACCGGCGTGGGGGCGCCACCGCAGACCTGGCCACGCGGCGAGCTCGCCGTCGACGTCCTGCACAAGTCCATCTACGGATTCGCCACCGGAGCGGTAGCGGACATCCTCGCCGCCCGCGAGGGTGCCGGCCCCGGCCAGCGGCACGCGGCGCTGCGCCCCGGCCGCCGCTCTGACGTCGGCCCGCTGCCCCGAGGCTGAGCGGGGCGAGTTCCCGCGTAACAATTGCCATTATTTCGTTAGCAGCAAGAGCATTTTCTTTCATCAGCCGGCAGCGAATATGTGGATGAGAAGAATTCGCTGCGACAATCGTGAAATTGTGCCGAGCGGCGCCGAAGTGAAGCAGGACACATCCGTCGGCGCTGTTTTGTGGGCGGCGTCGACGCTGAACAGCGAAAGCGCGCCGTCGCGCCGGTCGTCGCGCCGCCGGAACCCGCCTGGACTTCCTTGACGGCATATCGGGGATGCGATCTCATCGGGGCCGGCGCCGACGAATCATCAAACGGCCGGCGCCGTCCGGCGTTCTCGTCATCCTGGTCGTGCCATTCACCCTTGGCGCGCGACCACGGTGGACGCCGCCCATTTCGCCCGCCCGATCGGTGGGCCCTTTCGAAAGGGAGTGCACAATGACGTCACTCGGTGTCAAGATGCTCGGTGTGGTCGCCGTCACCGGTATCGCTGTCGCGGCCGGCGCCTCACCCGCCACGGCCTCCGCCGACAGCGACTTCGCACTGGAGAGCGCCGGGGTCAGCGCCTACGGCAGCTACGACATGATGATGAGCATCCCGGAGCGGCCGGTACCGCCGGTGGCGGTCAACGGGACGCTCGCGGTCAACGCTCCCGGGCGGTGCGGTTTGGTCCAGATCGCCACCAACGGGCCGGCTGACGAGCTCGTCTGGCGGACCTTCGCCGCGCTGTGCACTCCTGGCAAGACGACCGCCCAGACCCGTTCCGAGTTGCTGTGGGGTGGGTTCAAGCCACGGCTCCGGCTGTGCGTCGGCACCACGGTGGCCCGGGCGGAGCGTGGCCGGGTCTGCGACACGTACACCCCTCCGGTCGACTGACCGGGACCGCGCAGCACGGCCCGGGCCGCGCGACCAGCGTGGCCCGGGCACGTGCGGGTGGTGAAGCCGCCCGGCGGTGTGACCTACCCCGCCTTCGGCGTGGCTCGTGCCAGGGCGACGACCCGCCCACGCTCCGACTCCGCGAAGCGGTCGAGCATGGCCCGCACCTCGTCGGCGCTCACGTTGGCGCCGAACAACTCGCTGCCCGGTTCCAGTCGCACGCCCTCGGCGAGCGGGCCGGCGACGACCGGATCGAAACCGAGCCGGTCGACCAGGGACGCGACGACGTCGAGATCAGCGCGGTCGTCGCCGGCGATGGCGATGGCCTTGCGGCCGGGTGTACCGCTCGGCCGCGCCCCGTCCTCGAGATCGTGGTACCCCATGTGGTTGAACGCCTTGACGACGCGGGAGCCGGACAGGAACGCCTGGACGGTCTCGCTCGACGAGGTGCGCGGGTCGGTGAGGTCGTCGCGGATGCCGTCGATCTCCCACCAGTAGTTCATCGCGTCGACGACGAGCTTGCCGCGCAGCGCCTCGGCGGGGATGCTCCGGTACTTGCCCAGCGGGAGGGCGAGAATGACGATGTCGGCGCCCCCCACGGCGTCGACCGCGGTGGTGGCGACCGCTCCGGGCGTGAGCACCTCGATGGTGAGGGCGATCTTCTCCGGGTCGCCGGAGCCGGCGATCAGCACCCGGTGACCGGCGGCGAGGGCGAGTCGGGCGAGCACTGTGCCCACCTTGCCGGCACCGAGGATGCCGAGCGTCTGGGGCCCGCTCCGGGCGCTGTCGTTCATGTCTTCCTTCCGCTTCCCGATCGGCCGTCCGTGGGCCCGATCAACTGGCGAGGATGTCACGGACCATGGGGATCACCTTGGTGCCGTACAGCTCCACCGCGCGCATCCGGGCGCTCACCGGCTGCGCTCCGGCGGTGTAGATGAGGTCGAACCGGCCGACGCCGAGACTGCGGATCGCGCGAGCCACCCGGCGGGCGACGGTCTCCGGGGAGCCGATGTAGAGGGAACCGTGCTCCACCTCGGCGTCGAACTCCGCGCGGCGGATCGGCGGCCAACCGCGCAGCGCGCCGATCCGGTCCCGCATGACCCGGTAGTACGGCCAGTACAGCTCCTTCGCCTCCTCGTCGGTGTCGGCGATGAAGCCGGGCGAGTGCATTCCGACCGGGTGCGCCGTCGTGCCCAACTGCTCGGCGGCCCGGCGGTAGAGGTCGATGTAGGGCGCGAAGCGCTCGGGAGCGCCGCCGATGATGGCGAGCATCAGCGGTAGGCCGTATCGGGCGGTACGCACGACCGACTGCGGCGAGCCGCCGACGCCCACCCAGGTGGTGAGGTGTCCCGACTCGGTCTTCGGGAAGACGTCGGCGCGCTCGAGCGGGGCACGCTTGGTGCCGCTCCAGGTGACCGGCTTCTCGTCCAGCAGCTTCGCGAACAGCTCGATCTTCTCCTCGAAGAGCACGTCGTAGTCGCGCAGGTCGTAGCCGAACAGCGGGAAGGACTCGGTGAACGACCCGCGGCCGAGGATGACCTCGGCCCGGCCGTGCGACAGCGCGTCCACCGTGGCGAAGCGCTGGAACACCCGGACCGGGTCGTCCGAACTCAGCACGGTCACCCCGGAGGCGAGCCGGATCCGCGAGGTACGCGTGGCGATCCCGGCCAGCACGGTCTCCGGCGTGGACACGGAGTACTCCGGCCGGTGGTGCTCGCCGAGGGCGATGACGTCGACCCCCAGCTCGTCCGCCAGCACCGCCTCGTCGACGACCTGACGGATCGCCGCGGCGTAGGAGACGAGCTTGCCGGAGTCGTCCTCCGGCACGTCGCCGAAGGTGTCGAGGCCGAACTCGAGATCAGACATGGGTGGGCTCCTTCGCCAGCAGCTCCCGGACCCGCGGCGCGACCTCACTGCCCAGCAGTTGGATGGTGCGCGCGCGTGCCTCGCGGGGCAGGTGCATGATGTCGTACTTGAGATCGAAGCGGCTCAGCCGCAGGTCACGGGCCATGGTGGCGATCTTCTGCGCGACCGTCTCGGGTGACCCGACGAAGAGCGCGCCGGTGTCGAGCTCGGCCTCGTAGCGCTTGCGGTCCGGCTTGTAGAAGCCGCGTTCCGCGGCGGTCTGCGCCACCACCGGCTGCCAGTACCGCCACCAGGTCTCCACGGCCTCCTCGTCGGTGTCCGCGACGAGGCCGAGCGAGTGCTGCCCGATCGGCTGCACGGGATGCCCGAACTGGTCGAGCGCCCGGAGGTAGAGGTCGACGTTGCCGGCGAACCGCTGCGGGCGCCCGCCGATGATGGCGTGCATGAGCGGAAGGCCGTAGCGAGCGGCGCGGATCACCGAGTTCGGGCTCCCACCGACACCGATCCACGTCGGGATGCCACCCGCCGGCATCCGCGGATGCAGGCGCTGCTCGACCAGCGGGCTGCGTACGGTGCCCGACCAGGTGACCTTTTCGTCCCGCTGAAGCCGGACGAAGAGGTCGAGCTTCTCCTCGAACAAGCGCTCGTAGTCCGCCAGGTCGTAGCCGAACAGCGGAAACGACTCGGTCGCCGACGCCCGCCCGAGAACCAGCTGGGCCCGGCCGTTCGACACCGCGTCCAGGGTCGCGAACTCCTGGTAGAGCCGGACCGGGTCGTTGGTGCTGAGCACCGTCACCGAGGTCCCGAGGCGGATCCGATCGGTCGCCGTCGCGATCGCCGCGAGCAGCACCGGCGTCGCCGAGTCGTTGTGGCCCTCCCGGTAGTGCTCGCCCACGCTGAACACGTCGAGGCCGACCGACTCCGCGAGCCGTGCCTCGTCGACGAGCAGCCGCACCGTCTCGGCGTCGCTCAGGACCCGGCCGCCGTCAGTGGCGACCTCCCCGAACGAGTTGAGTCCCAGTTCGAAACCCTCAGCTGTCATCGTCTCCTCCTCACGCTCGCTCCCGGGCGGCGATCTCGCCGCAGGAAGCCTTCGACGATTGACATGTCAACCATGCTAGCCTCAGGATTGACATGTCAACCAGGAGCGAGAGATGACGAAAGCCACACCTGACCGGCGAAAGGGACGCCAGCTCCCGAGTGCGGCGGAGCTGCGGGCCTGGCGCGACTACATCGAGACGGCGGAAGCCCTCAGGTCCCAGCTCGCGTCCCGCCTCCAGACCGAGTCTTCCCTCTCCCCGGGCGACTACGCCGTGCTGCTCGCTCTCACCGAGGCGCAGGAACGGCAGATGCGCTCCTCCGAACTCGCGGCCCACATCGGCTGGGAGCGCAGCCGGCTCTCCCACCACCTGGGGCGGATGGAGCGGCGCGGGCTGATCCGCCGCCAGGAGTGCGCAACCGATCGCGGTGGGGCGGAGGTCCTGCTGACGCCGGCCGGAGCCGACGCGTTCCGGCGCTCCACGGTTCCGCACCTGCGCGCCATCCGCGAACTCTTCGTCGACGCTCTCACGCCGGATCAGCTCGTCGCGGCGGGCGAGATCGCCGCAGCGCTGCGCGCGCACCTCGACCCGCACCAGACTCCTCAGGCGCCGTGAAACGTCCGGTGAGCCCGGAACTCTCGTCGCACTGAGGGTGGGACCAGGGCACCCTGCGGCTGAGCCCCGCGCCTCGATCAGCTTCCCGACCGCTGAACGGCGGTTGATCCCCGATTCGGTGCTTGTGACGCATCCGGGCTATGTGTCCGCCGCTGTTCCCTATGCTCCAGGTGACATTCCTACTCGATCCAGGACTCCGGCCGGTCCTGCGCCGCGTGCTGCCCACGCCACGGGACCGCTGGCCTGGCGTCGCCTCGGGGCGCGCCCCTGCCACGGCTTCGACCGCCGGTTCCGACAGAAATGCGTGAGACACGATGAAGGACGCGGACACCATAGTCCTGCCCCGGCTGACGTCGACGGAGGTCGACGTCGAGGACCCCTGGGGCGAAGGCCACGACGTGGCCCCCCAGCCGGCGACCCACCCCGTCCGGTGGCGGGTCGCCGCCTGGCTGGTACCGGCACTGCTGACGGTCACGCTCTGCCTCATCCGGGCCGCCGCGCCCGCCCCGCCCACCGGCGACCCCCCGGCCTGGGGCATCGCCGGTTCAGCGCTGATGCGCTGGTGGGCGGAGGTCCTCGGCACGCCGGGCCCGGCGGTGCGGGCGGTGTCGATGGTGGCCGTCACCGCCGCGGCGGCCCTCGTCGGGCTGTTGGCGGCCCGACTGTTCACGCCACGGGTCGGCCTGCTGGCCGGGGTGATCTTCGCGCTGCTGCCGACGTCGACCCGGTACGCGCAGGAGGTCCAGCCGTACGCGCTGACGGTGTTCGCCGCCGTGCTCGCCACGTTCCTGCTCGTGCTGGCCGTCGACCGGCCGACGTTCGTACGCTTCGCCGGCTACGGCGCCGCGGTGCTGCTGCTGGGCCTCTCCCACGGTCTCGCGCTGCTGTTGCTGGCCGGGCACGGCTGGACCGTGTTCGCCTTCCGGCGCGGCGTGGCCGGCCGTTGGTCGGCGGTGGCGCTCCTGGGCGCGCTACCCGCGGCCGCCGCGCTGGGACTGTTCGGCGGGCCACCCGGCGCGCCGATCGCGCGGGGATCGAAGCTCACCCCGGACGTGTTGGCCGCGACCCCCCGGGAGCTGTTCGGCGTCACCGCCCTGGGCATCGTACTGCTCGGGTTGGCGCTGTTCAGCCTTCCGTTGCGGCGCTCCGCCGCCGTCTACACCGCGTGGGCGGTGGTGCCGCCGCTGGCGTTGCTGCTCGTCGCGCAGGCGACACCGATCTGGGGGCCGGAGGTGCTGCTCTTCACGCTTCCGGCGTGGGCGACGCTCGGCGCGGTCGCCCTGGCCCGGGTGCGTGCCCGGTGGTGTGCGGTCGCCCTGGTGGCGATCGCGGTGCTCGGTGCCCCGGCACAGCTCGCCCTGTTGACGGCGGAAGGAAGCGAGCAGGCGACCGGCGATCTGGCGAGGATCATTCGACTGTGGACCCGGCCCGCCGACGGCGAGACGCCGGACGGGGGCTCGCCCGGGCTTCGCCGGTGACTGAGAACGGCCATCGGAACAAGGCTCAAGGCCATTTGGGCAACATGACCCCTTTGAGCAAAGTGTCCGAATAGCATCGGCTCCGGTCGGGTTCGTGTCGGGCAGAATCTTTTGGGGGCAACGTGGGCATCGCCAGCGATACCCGGCTGTCTCACGTCGCGGGGGAGGTCACCGCGGGTGCTCCCTTCGTCTCCCCGCCCCGGGCCTCGTCGGAGCAGCCCCCTGACCGGCGACAGCGCAACGTCAGAGCCCGTCGCGCCTACGCCGCGTGCGGGACGACGGCCGGACCGTTGGTCGCGCCACGGCACCCGGAGGCGGCGGTCGAGTTCCGCCACGCCTTGTCGCCGGCGTCACGGCTGATCCTGACGCTGTTCGTCCTCGTCAACAGCGCGGTCGGCCTGCTGTTCATCGGTTGGCTGCTGCTCCCGGCCCACGTGCCGGGGCCGGGCGTGACCGGGATCGGGAACTGGCAGACGATGACGGCCCGGCTCGGCTTCTGCGTGGTCGTCGGCGTCGAGCTGATCCGCCTCGCGCAGAACGTGGTGATCTGGGTGTTCGCGTTCCACGCCAAGGATCCGATCCCGGTCGATCCGCCGGTCGGCCTGCGGGTGGCCCTGCTCACCACGATCGTGCCCAGCAAGGAGCCGATCGATGTCGCCGAGCGGACCCTGCGGAGGATGACCCAGATCGTGTACTGCGGCCAGGTCGACGTCTGGATCCTCGACGAGGGGAACGACCCGGCGGTGAAGGAGATGGCCGCGCGGCTCGGGGTGCGGCACTTCAGCCGTAAGGGCCGCCCGGAGTACAACCAGCCGAGCGGCGAGTTCCGGGCCCGGACGAAGTCGGGCAACCACAACGCCTGGCGGGCCGAGTACGAGCACTGCTACGACGTGGTCGCCAACGTCGACCCGGACCACGTGCCGCTGCCGGGCTTCCTCGAACGGACC
This sequence comes from Micromonospora sp. A200, assembly GCF_029893845.1. Taxonomy (NCBI): domain Bacteria; kingdom Bacillati; phylum Actinomycetota; class Actinomycetes; order Micromonosporales; family Micromonosporaceae; genus Micromonospora; species Micromonospora sp. A200. The sequence goes on from NZ_JARXXY010000021.1 coordinate 59,314, forward strand.
CTCGGGTACTTCCGCGACCCGGACGTCGCCTTCGTGGTGACGCCCCAGGTCTACGGCAACATGCACCAGAACTGGGTCGCGCACGGCGCGTCGGTGCAGCAGTACCTCTACAACGGGCTCATCGCGCGGGGCGGGAACGGGCTGGACGCGCCGCTGCTCACCGGCACCGGCCACCTCTACCGACCGGCGGCCTGGCGGAGCATCGGGGGCTACCAGGACTCGATCATCGAGGATCACCTCACCAGCATCCGGGTCCACGCCGCCGTCAACCCGCAGACCGGCAACCGGTGGAAGGGCGTCTACACCCCGGACGTGCTGGCCATCGGGGAAGGCCCGACGTCGTGGGCGGACTACTTCAACCAGCAGAAGCGGTGGGCGGCCGGCATCTGCGAGATCCTCATCCGCCCCGAGCTGCGCGCACCGCGCCAACTCGGTGGACGGCGCCGCTGGCAGTACCGCCTGCTCCAGTTCTACTACCCGAGCGTCGCCGTCAGCCTGCTGCTGGGCAACCTCGCCACGGCCATGTACCTGCTCACCGGGGTGGGCGCGGCCCAACTCGACGTCACCGTGTGGTCGGTGCTGTGGGGCTCGAGCATGGGCACCTGGTTCTTGCTGTGGCTCTGGCTCCGCCGCTTCAACATCGCTCCCCACGAACGGGAGGAGATCGGTCTGGTCGGCATGGCGCTGGCGCTGTTCGCCGGTCCCATCTACGTGGCCGCCGGTATCAGTGCGCTGTTTCGGCGGAAGCTCGGGTTCGTGGTGACGGCCAAGGGGAAGCTGCGCACCACCGAGTCGCTCGGCACCTTCCGGCTGCACTTCTGCTGGGCGGCTTTCGCCGCTGCCCTGCTCGGCGCGAGTTTCGTACTGGAGACCAGCTTCACCATGCTCCACGTCTGGCCGATCCTGACCCTCCTGACAGGTCTCGGTCCGCCACTGATCGCGCTCCTGTCGAACATCACGGCCCGCGGCAAGCAGCACGACGACACGGCCGAGCAAGCCGCGCGCGCCGGCAATGAGGAGCGCCAACCGCCGAAGTCGCGGGCGCCGGCGGACGGAGGTTTGCCATGGCCAAGCTGACCGTCCCGCGGGTCATGATGGTGTTGATCGCCGCGCTGCTGCTGGCCTACGCCTTCGCCATGGCGCCAAGGACCACGGCCGAGGGCCGAAAGGAGGCGCCGTCCGACCGGGTTGCCGCAGCCGGACCACGCGCGGTGGCGACCGCCGAGCCAGGCTCGTCGCTCGCACCGGACCGGAAAATCTTCCCGCCAGCTGGTAAGACGTTCATCGGTGTCATGACCCACGAGGGCCCGCACGACTTCACCGCGGTGAACAGGTTCACGGCGGCCGCGAAGCGCCAGCCGCAGGTCATGCTCTTCGGCTCCGGATGGGCAACCGACACATTCGACCGGACGCCCTTCGACCGGATCAAAGACCGGGGCATGCTGCCGATGCTGGGCTGGGAACCGTGGGACTACCGATTGGGCGAAGCGGCTATCAAGAAGGGGCTCCCGACCCACGAGGTCGACAGGTTACGGAACGAGCAGACCCAGTACCGGTTGTCCCACATAGCGCGCGGGGACTTCGACAGCTACCTGCGATCCTGGGCCGAAGGGATCAAGTCACTCGGCTACCCGGTGGCCATCCGGTTCGCCCATGAGATGAACGGCTACTGGTACCCGTGGTGCGAGCTGGTCAACGGCAACCGACCGGGCGACTACGTCAAGGCGTGGCGCCACGTACATGACCTGTTCCGAGCTGCCGGGGCCACCAACGTCACGTGGGTGTGGAGCCCGAACAACATCTGGGACGATTCGCTCCCGAAACTCTCCACGTTCTACCCGGGCGATGCCTACGTCGACTGGGTGGGCATCTCCGGCTACTACACCACTGTGTTCACCCCGGACTACCGGTCCTTCGACGTGATCTTCGACCGGATCATCAAGGAGATCCACGCCTTCAGCAGCAAACCGCTGGTCATCACCGAGACCGGTGCCTCCGACGCCTACGGGCGCAAGGCCGAGTGGATCAGGCAGACATTCCGGCTGCTGCCCCGCTACAAGGACATCATCGGCGTCATCTGGTTCGAAGTGAACAAGGAGAGGGAGGTGGACTGGCGCATCGTCAGCTCACCGGCCGTGACAAAAGCCTTCGCCAAGGGGGTGGCCGACCCTCGCTACCAGGTCACCTGGTCGCCAGACATGCTCCTGCGCAGGAAACTCGAGGACTAGATGTTCCGTACCCGCCCTCGTCCCCGGTCGGAACGCCACCCGCCGAGGTTGCGGGTGGCGGCTGAGGGGGTTCTGCAACGATGAGGTTGACGGTTCCGCGGGTCCTGATGGTGCTGACCGGCGCGCTGCTGCTGACCTACGCGTTCGCCATCGCACCGACCACCAGGTCCGGGGGCTGGGAGGACGGCCCGTCCCGCCGGATTGCGAAGGCCGAGGCAACGGCGGCACCGAGCGCGCCGCCCCGACCGGCTGCGGAACTCTTCCCGCCGGCCGGCAAGGCGTTCATCGGTGTCATGACCCATGAGGGCCCGCACGACTTCACCGCGGTGGACATGTTCACGGCTGCCGCGAAGCGCGAGCCGCAGGTGATGCTCTTCAGTTCGGGGTGGGCGTCCGACACATTCGACCGGACGCTCTTCGACCGGATCAGCAGCCGCGGCATGCTGCCGATGCTGGCCTGGGAACCGTGGGACTACCGCCTGGACCAGGCGGCCCGCAAGAAGGGCTTCAGCGCCCGCAAGATCGACAGGATCCGCTCCGACCAACCCCACTACCGGCTGTCCCGCATCGCCCGGGGGAGCTTCGACACGTACCTGCAGTCCTGGGCCCAGGGCATCAAGGCACTCGATTACCCGGTGGCCATCCGGTTCGCCCACGAGATGAACGGCGACTGGTACCCGTGGTGCGAGACGGGCAACGGCAACCGGCCGGGCGACTTCGTGAAGGCCTGGCGTCACGTCCACGACGTGTTCGAGGCGGCCGGGGTCAAGAACGTCATCTGGACGTGGAGCCCGAACGTCAGATGGGACAACTCGACCCCGGAACTCTCCACGCTCTACCCGGGCGACGACTACGTCGACTGGGTCGGACTCTCGGGTTACTACGGCCCCGGGGCGCTCTCGACGTACCGGTCCTTCGATGCGATCTTCAACCAGACGATCAAGGAGATCCGCACCTTCACCCACAAACCGTTGGTCATCACCGAGACCGGCGCCTCGGACCGCAGGGGGCGCAAGGCCGAGTGGATCAAGCAGACCTTCCAGTTGCTGCCCCGCCACCGGGACATCATCGGCCTGATCTGGTTCGAGGCGAACAAGGAGGTGGACTGGAGGATCGTCAGTTCTCCGGCCGCCGCCAAGGCCTTCGCCCGGGCGGTCGCCGCCCCCCGGTACGACTTCGGCTGGTCGCCGGCCATGCTGCCGCGTACCCGGATCGAGGAGTAGGCCCGGGGACCGGACGCTGCCCGCGTGACGCACCTGTCGGCGGGCCAGAAGTTGATCGGCCCCCTACAATCCTGTGGCACCTGTCACACCCGGCTCCGGGTCGTCTCCGCGCCGGGTGCACCACTCGGCGCGCGGAGGGGAGCCTCGGGAGTGAGTCCACGTCACGGATCCGGCCCTGACGGCATGTGGCGGATCGGCCCAATTCGCCTGCTGGCGGTGGTGGGAGTCGGCTACCTGATCATCGTGCTGACGCTGGCGGCGCTGAACGTGGATCTGGGTTTCGGGGGATCGCCGGCGGCGGATCGTCCCGGCCCGGCCGGCCCGGCGACCGGCCTTGATCCGGCCGTCCCGACGCGGGACCCGGCGACCGCCACCCCGGTCGAGGGCGGCGGGGACGTGCGCGTCGGATCGGTGGCGAGCCGACCCGCCGCGCCGTCGACGGCACCCCCGACCACCCGACCGCCGGCCACCCGCCCGCCCGCCGCCCCGGCGGCACCGATGGTGGTGCGGTCCTACGAGGCTGAGTCGACGGAGAACGGCCTGGACGACATCAGGATCTACGACTGTCCCGGCTGCTCCGGCGGGAAGAAGGTGGGCAACATCGGGCGCCACATGGGAACGCTGCAGTTCAACGGCGTGACCGCCCGCACCGGCGGGTCGGCCACCGTGACCATCGCGTACGTCAACGGCGAGGCCCCCCGCGTGGGGCGGATCAGCGTGAACGGCGCGGCCCCGATCACGCTGACCTTCCCGGGGACGGGCGGGTGGAGCAGCGTCGGCACGATGGTCCTGACGGTGCCCCTCCGACCCGGGCCCAACACGCTGAAGATGTTCAACCCGGACTCGCCGGCACCCGACTTCGACAAGATCACCGTGGCCGTCCGATAGTCCGCCCCACCCGCCGGACGCCCCGACCCGGTCGAACCGCTGGCCGGTGTGCTCAGACGCCCGAGGGGTAGCTCTCGGGCTCGGCGAGGCTGGCGGGCCGGATGTGCAGCGGCCGGACGGCCTGGGACTCGTCGACCCAGCAGAGGGCGTCGTAGCGGTCGCCGAGCACCGTGGCGACGTAGTTGCCCCAGCTCTCCCGTTCCGGGTGGTAGACCACCCCGACCGCCCGATGGTCCAGTTCGTCGGTCAGCAGGTCGGGACGGCCGTCGCGGGGAAAGACGAAGAGCGCCTCCGGCGGCGCGGCGGCGTGCAGCGCGTCCTCCAGCGAGTGCCGCCGGCCCGGCGGCATCGCCATCACCCGCATCGGCGCCCCCCAGGCGTCGCCGGCCACCACGGTCCCCCGATGGGTGGCGAAGCCGACCAGGACGACCTGGTCGACGCCGTGCCGCTCGCGGGCGAGCTGGCCGATGTTGACCTCGCCCGCGTCGACCATGTCGGTGGCCCGGGCGTCACCCACGTGGGTGTTGTGGGCCCAGACGACCGCCTTCGCGCCCGGTCCGTAGTGCGTGAGCAGCCGGTCGAGGGTGTCGTCCATGTGCCGGTCACGGACGTTCCACGACTCGCGACCGCCCCGCACCATCGCCCGGTAGTAGCGCTCGGCGCCGGCGACCACCTCGGCGTTCTGCCACGCCCCGAAGCGGTCCGCGCCGTCGGTGGCGGCCCGCTCGCGCAGCGCGGCGAGCAGGTCGACGACCTCGTTCTCGCAGCTGTTCGGCACCAGCCGGGTCGCCAGCGCGTACTGCTGCGGGTCCTCGTCGTACGGCTGGAAACAGCGGTACGCCGCCAGCGCCGCCGGAACCTGTTCCGGGTCGTGCTCGCGCAGGTAGACGAGGATCTCGTGCAGCGACTCCCACAGCGAGTACACGTCCAGGCCGTGGAAGCCGACGCGTGCCGTCGCGTCCAGCTGGGCGTTGTGGGCCCGCAGCCAGCGGGTGAAGTCGACGACCTCCTCGTTGGCCCACATCCAGGTGGGCCACCGCTCGAACGCCGCGAGGGCTGCGCGCGGGTCCTCCGGCGCGTCGCTGCGGCACCGGACGCTGCGGTCGACCCGGTCACAGTCGGGCCAGTCGCCCTCGACGGCGACGAACGAGAAGCCCTTCTCCTCGATGAGCCGCCGCGTGATCGCGGCCCGCCAGGTGTAGAACTCGTGCGTGCCGTGGGTCGCCTCGCCGAGCATCACCACCCGGGCGGCGCCGACGCGGTCCAGCAGCACGTCCAGGTCGCCCGGGTCGGTCAGCGGCGCCGCGAGCCCGGTCACCTCGTCGTTGTAGCGTCCCATCGCGCACTCCCGCCGCCTCGGATCCGGCCCGTGACCACCCGGCAGGCGCTCGGGCCGTACCGGCGGGCGCCCCGCAGTTCCCGCGGGTGCCGCGCCGCCGTCACGGACACGTCACCCGGTGCCTACCCGCCCCGGCTGGGCGCATGCGTACCGGCTGCCGTCGTGTGCCGGCTGCCGTCGTGTGCCGGCTGCCGTCGTGTGCCGGCTGCCGTCGCCGGCGGGCGGGAAGGTGTCGACCGCCCGAAGACGTGCGGGTGCGCCGGCCCGACCCCCAAAGGCCCGGAATCAGGAGGAATGGCCAGGGGCCGGCAGGGCACATGGACGGGGTGAGCAAGGCACACAACGAAGCGGGCATGTGGGTCGTCGACGACCTGGATCAGCTCGCCACCCTGGTGCAGAAGGCCGCGGACGAGTCGCTGTACGTGCGGTGGTCCCGGGGACCGCAGGCGGACCTGACCGACGAACGGCAGGCCAGCCAGTCCAGCCGGGATGCGCTGACCGGGACGGAGCTGCCGGGTCTGTCCGCCAACCCGCTCGCCGTGGAGTCGTGGTGGGGTGACCGTTCCCTGCGGCTGTGGATCGCCCGCCGGCTGTACGACTACTGCCACCTGCGGGACCTGCGTGGGCCCGGCGTACGCCCGTGGGTGCTGCTGGGCGAGCAGATCGGCCGGGGGCCCGACAACGAACCCCTGGTGATCTGCCAGCGGCCGCTGGCCTGGGTCAGCGAGGCGGCCCTCAGCCAGGCCCACCGGGCGGTGGAGGAGCAGGCGTCGCACGAGTGGGGTCCACTGCACCGCGCGGACTGACCGGTGAGCGTCCCGCCGGTACCCGCCGGCGGCCCCGGCGGGGTCAGAAGGCGCGCCGGTACAGCGAGCAACCCCGGCACACCTCGGGCGGCTCGCCGCCGAGGAGGCGGTGCCGGAACTCGCGGTAGCGCTCGCCGTACCAGATCTGTGGGAAGCTCTGCTCGGTCAACCGGCCCAGGGACATCCGGTCGTCGCCCATCACCATGCAGCACGGCTGCACCACGCCGGTGCTGGTGATGTAGGCCGCCTCCCAGGGCCAGGAACAGCCCCGGCCCGAGGGTGGGCCGGCGTCGGCCGGGACGCCGGGGCGCGGCAGGCGCAGTCGCACCCCGTGCTCCCGCGCCGCCTCGCCCGCCTCGTGGAAGGCGCTCGCGGCGCGGTCCGCGTCCGTCCCGGTCCACAGTGCCTGCTCCGCGGTGAACTGCCGGATGCCGTCGTACCCGCCGGCGGGGTCGGCATCGGAGAAGTTGTGCGAGAGGTTCTGCACGTGCAGCTCGTCCACCCCGACGCGGGCCAGCAGACGCACCAGGTCCGGCAGTTCGGCGACGTTGTCCCGCATCGCCACGAACACCACCCGGATCCACGGGGTGACGCTGCCCGCAGCCTGTTTCGCGTGCACCAGCCCGGCGAGGTTCGCCACCACGCGGGCGAAGTCGGCCCCCTCGCGGACCGCCTCGTAGACGCCCGCGCCGGCCCCGTCGAGGGAGACGTGCAGCCAGCCGACCCCGCTGTCCACCAACTCCTCCGCGCGGCCACGGGTGAGCAGGGTGGCGTTGGTGTTGAACCCGACGGTGATCCCGCGGGCGACCGCCGCCCGCACCATCTCCATCAGGTACGGCGACAGCAGCGGCTCGCCCAGACCCTGCAGCGTCAGCCGGTTCAGCGCGGGTAGCTCGGCCAGCAGGCGGTGGAACAGCTCCGGCCGCATGGCCCCGGCGAGCTTGTTGACCGGGGGCCGGTATCGGACCAGACACATGACGCACCGCAGGTTGCACGCCGAGGTGACCTCCAACTGGAGGTGCGGCGGCAACGGCGGAGCGTCGATGTCGGTCGACATGCCACCTGATGCCCGGACGCCACCCGATGAAACCCGGCCGCGCGCCGGGTCCCGGCGGGCCGACGGCCGGGCGGCGTCAGCCGATCACTGTTCGTCGTCGATGACCTCGGTCCGGTCGTCGCGCGTGACGGTCACCGGAAGGTGCTCGTCGGGCTGGGGCGCCTGCGCCAAGGTGTGGTGGGGATCCCCGTCAGGGGAGTAGAGCACCCGGTCGGTCTTGCCGGTCTTCTCCCGGTCTTCCTCCGGCTCCGTCACGTCACCCTCCTGCTGCCGCTCGTGTCGCCCACGCTACGCGGCCGGCCCGCTGGTTGGTCCGGTTTCCGCCCGGTACGTGCCGGTCAGCGGGCCCGACGGCGGGCCCGGCGGGGGAGCGGTTTCGTCGGTGCGGCTCGCTCAGCCCGGCAGCCGGGCCGGACGGCGCTGCTCGCCGGCCAGCAGGGCGTACGAGGCGAGCGCGCCGGCGAGGACCGCGTCCACGGAGATGACGAAGCCCCGGTCCATCCCGTCCGGGGCGAGGGCCGTGCCGGTCACCAGGGCGGTGACGGCCACCAGCACCATCGCCACCCGGACGAGCTGGTGGGGGTCGGGTCCGCTCCGGTCGGCGCGCCGGGACGGGCGTCCCGCCGCCATCAGCAGGGCGCCGACGGCGCCGGCGGCCCCGATCATCAACGAGGGCACGGCGAGCCCGTCCACCCCCTGGCGCAGCATGCTGCCCCCGGACCAGGCGAGCAGCCCGAAGATCACCATCGCCAGGAGGTGCGGGAGGGCGCTCCGGCCCAACCGACGCGACCGGTTCAACGCCGGATCTCTTCCGTCTGCCACGACAGTCCTCCGCTCGGCCAGAATGCCGTCGATGTCATCGTCGCACCACGACGCCCGGATGGCAGCAGCCGACGAGCGCGGACAACCGGCGGACCCGCCCGGTTCGGCCGGGCGGGGCGCGCGGACCGGCGTGGAGCAGCGTCGGCGCGGTCGAACCCCGGCGGTGGCCCGGGCGGGTGAAGATCCGCTGGGCCGCGGACGTCGCGGCGGCTCAGCGCGCGGGGCTGGGCGCCCCGATGCCGGCCGCCGCCGCGAAACCGGCCAGCGCGATCTCGGCCGACTGCTCGAGGTCGGCGCGGGCGACGCCGGCCGCGGCGTGCACGGCGTGCCCCTCGGTGACCACCGCGACGAACCGGGCCAGCGCCGCCGGGTCCGCGTCCGGCGGCAGGTCGCCCTCGGCCACCGCGCGGGCGAGGCGATCGGCGAGGGCACGTTCCCCGGTCAGTCGGCTGGCGGCGAGGAAATCGGCGACCGGGGCGCTGCCGGTGCCACCGGCGGTGCCGCCCTGGATCGACAGGCACCCGGCGGGGCAGTCGGAGCGGGTCAGGGCGAGCACGTTGTCGCGCAGCAGGGTGGCCACCACCTCGTACGCGGTGGGCTGGGCGAGCGCGTCGCGCACGTACGCCATGTCCCGCTCGGCGTACCGGGCCACGACCTTGCGGAAGAGCTCCTCCTTGCTGCCGTAGGCGGCGTAGAGGCTGGGCTTGTTGATGCCCATCGCGGCGGTCAGGTCGGCCATCGAGGCACCCTCGTAGCCCTGGCGCCAGAACACCTTCATCGCGCGGTCCAACGCCTCGTCGGCGTCGAACCCTCGCGGTCGCCCCCGTTGCGGCATGGTGGCACCTCCTCCGGTGCACCATGATACCTCCGGCGCGACCGATCGGTACAAAATTGCTCGGCCGGCGGGGAGTGGTCAGCGCTTGACGCTGTCGAGCGCCTGCATGATCACGTCGGTGACGGCCTGGGGCTGGCTGACCATGATTACGTGGGAGCCCTCGACCTCGGTGATGGTCGCCCCGGCCCGCTGCGCCATGGACCGCAGGACGTCGGTGCCGGCAGCCTTGTCGCCGGTGGCGACCGCGGCCCAGGACGGCAGGTTGCGCCAGGCCGGCGTTCCGGTGGGTTCGCCGAAGGCCAGCGCCGAGACGGGGCGCTGGGTGGCCGCCATGACGGCGGCGTCCTTCTTCGACACGTCGGCGGCGAACGCGTCGTGGAACTTCGCCGGGTCGATGAGGAACTCCGTCTCCGTGCCCTGGGCGGTCGGGTACTTCACCTCCATCAGCGCGGAGGTGAGCACGCTGTCCTTGGAGTCGCTCTCGATCGACAACAGGGTCTCACCCTCGTCGGGGGCGAAGGCGGCGACGTAGACCAGGCCAACCACGTTGTCGACCCGGGCCGCGGCGTTGGTGATGACCGCCCCGCCGTACGAGTGGCCCACGGCCAGCACCGGGCCCTCGGTCTGCTTCAACGCGCTCGCGACGTACGCGGCGTCCTCGCTGACCCCGCGCAGCGGGTTCGGCACCGCCTTCACCGTCACGCCCCCGGCCTGGAGGCGCTCGACCACGCCGTTCCATCCCGAGCTGTCGGCGAAGGCGCCGTGGACCAGGACGACGGTCGGCGTGCCGTTCGGTGCGGTGGCCATGGTGGTTCCCCTCATCGCAGTCGTGGGCGCGGGCGAGGGTCCACGCCGGAGCCCGTCAACTACTGAGGGTAGCCAGGGCGGTGCGGAGAGATCGGCGTTTCCGCGCCGCCGCCTCACCGGTGCGGCCCGGCACCGTGGCCGTCGGCGAGCGGCCCGTGCTCGGCGATCCGTGGTGACGCTCGTCCGGCCCGTCACCGAGCGGCACGCGAGCAGTCCCGGTCATCGTCGTCGTCCCCGGCTCGCCCGAGTGCGCCCGGCGGGCGGTGCCGGCTCCGTAGAATTCCGCTGTGCCGCGCATCGTCCAGCTGCTGGCCTCGCCGGTACACCGCTACGTGGGGCGGCCCGCCGACGGCCCGCTGCCCGCTCCGCCCGGCGAGCTGGTGACCGAGGTCCGGCTCCGGGCCGAGCTGGGCATCGTCGGCGACCGGTACTTCGGCCGGCCGGCGCACCGCGCGGCGAGCGTGACCGTGATTGCCCAGGAGTCGCTGCCGCCGGGCGTCGACCTGGTGCAGGTCCGGCGCAACATCCTGACCACCGGCATCGCGGTGGACGAGCTGGTCGGATCGGTGCTCGTCCTCGACTCGGGGGACGGCCCGGTCAGCCTGCGGGTCAACCGGCCGGCCAACCCGTGCGCCTGGATGGACGTCACGATCGGCCCCGGCGGATGGCGGGCGCTGCGGCGCCGGGGCGGCGTGCGCTGCACGCCGCTGAACGACGGCACCCTGCGGGTCGGCCCGGTGGACGTCGCGGTCGAGAGCTAGCGACACCGCGACCGGGGCGAGCCAGGCGGCTCGCCCCGGTCGTGTCACCCGAGCATCGGTGGGCGCGCGGTGTCGCCTCAGACCTGGTTCGCGCCGCCGTCGACGAAGATCTCGGCGCCGGTCATGAAGCTGCTCTCGTCGGAGGCGAGGAAGAGGGCGGCGTTGGCAATCTCCTCGGGCCGGCCCATCCGGCGCATCGGCACGGAGGAGGCGAGCATCTGCACCAGCCCGGCGGCCTCCTCCGGGGTGGCGGCCAGCCCGGTGATGCCCGGAGTCTCGGTCGGACCCGGGATCAGGGTGTTCACCCGGATCCGGCGGTCGGTCAGCTCGGCGGCCCAGGTACGGCCGAACGAGCGGATGGCCGCCTTGGAGGCCGCGTAGACGCCGAAGGCCGGGGTGCCGGCGGTGGCGGCGGTCGAGCCGGCCAGGATGACCGACGCGCCGTCGTTGAGTACCGGCAGCGCCTTCTGGACGGTGAACAGGGTGCCCCGGACGTTCCGATCGAACGTGTCGGTGTAGTGCTCGAGGCTGATGGTGCCCAGGGCGGCGAACTCGCCGCCGCCGGCGTTGGCGAACAGCACGTCCAGGCCGGCGCCGCGGGCGGCGATCGCTTCGACGAGGGTGTCGAGGTCGTCGAGGTTGCTCACGTCGCTGCGGATGCCGGTGGCGGCCGAGCCGATCGATGCCACGGCCTCGGCCAGCTGCTGCTGGCGGCGTCCGGTGAGGAAGACGTGCGCCCCCTCGGCGGCGAAGCGGCGGGCCGCCGCCAGCCCGATACCGGTGGTGCCGCCGGTGACGAGCGCGGTTCTGCCGTTGAGCTGTCCCACTGTGGTGCTCCTTTTATGTGGTGGTGCGGTGAAAGGGGATTGATCAATTGGTGCGGTGGAGCTGCGGTAGCAGCGCGGCGAGTTCCCGCCACTGCTTCCGGGGCAGGTCCGTGTGCTCCGGGGTGGCCGGCTGCAGGACGTGCAGGGCGACGTGGTCGGCGCCGGCGTCCAGGTGCGCCTGGACGCGGGCGGCGATCCGGTCGAGGTCTCCCCAGGCGACCAGGGCGTCGATGAGCCGGTCGCTGCCGCCCGGGACCAGGTCCTCCTCGGTGAAGCCGAGCCGGGCCAGGTTCGACCGGTAGGCGGGGAATCCGATGAACATGCCGATTCCCTCGCGGGCCGCCGCTCGGGCCCGGTCCGGGCCGCGGTCCAGGACCACCGCCAGGTGCGCGGCGACCAGGGGCCGGTCTCCGACGCGGGCGCGCTGGAGCGCGGTGTACTCGGGTGTCACCAGGAACGGGTGCCAACCGATGCTCCGGGCGGTGGCCAGGTCGACCATCTTCGGGCCGAGTGCGCCCAGGGAGACGCCGATCGGCCGGGACCGGGTGCGGTGCGGCGTTCAGCCCGTCGAGGAACCGGCCCATCGAAACCGTCGGCCGGCCGAAGTCCTGACCGGCGTTGGCTGCGGAGTGGGCGTTGCTGATGCCCAGCCCCACGAGGGTGCGGCGGCCGTGCGCCGCGTCCAGGTCGGCCAGCCACGCGCCCAGCCCGGCCGGGTCCTGGCCCCAGATGGAGAGCACGCCCAGCGCGACGGTGGCGCGCGGAGCGGCGGCGAGCAGGTGCCCGATGTCGTCCAGCGCCCCGCGGCCGTCCAGCCCCGGAAGCCACAGCGCCGGGTAGCCCAGTTCGTCCAGCTCGGCGACCGCCTCACGGACCTCGGGCCGGCCGGCCCCCCGCAGCTCCATGCTCCAGATGCCGACCGCGCCGAGCACCTGCTTGATGCTGTCCATCTCGCCTCCCTGTTCTGTACCGGTCGGTACACAAGAACCTAGCAGGCGGTCCGGCGATTCCCAAACTTCTGTACCGATCGGTTGGGGATGAGGGTCGGGTCGCCACGGGGGTGGGGGCGGAGGGCATGTCCGCGAGGTTTGTCCGGGGCGGCAGGTCGGCGGAAGCGCGGCGGCGCCGGCCGGAACCCGGGGGGATTCCGACCGGCGCCGCTCGGCGGGTCAGCCGGGGTGGGAGCAGGTGTCCGGGCCGGCGGTCACCAGGTGGACGGCGGTGGCGGGGCCACGACCGGCGGCCGGTCGTCGCAGGTGATCGTGTTGGGCAGCAGCCACGGGGCGAGCCATCCGCTGTCGTTGCCGCCGAGGTCGGTCAGGCTGAACTCGGATCCGGCGGGGGTGAAGTGGAAGGAGCCGCAGTTGTTGACGCCGACCGCGCCCACGTTGCGCGCGTCGACGTTCGCGAACGAGGCCGAGCCCGCCGTGCGGGCGCTCACCACGGACGTTCCGGCGCCGTCGACCCGGATGTCGCGGAAGTGCACGTTCGTGATCGAGTACCGGTCCTTCACCGGCCAGTCGCTGACCAGCATGATCGCGTTGTAGGTGTTGTCCAGGTAGTGGTCGCCGACCACCTGGATGTCGGCGTCGATGCTGCGGTCGAGGGCGTAGAACCAGACGGCGCCGAGGCCGATGTTCCAGTTCAGCTCGTAGGTGCCGGCCCGGGCGGTGGTGTTCTCCGTGATCCACAGGTGCCCGGTGAACGGCTCGGCGCCGAACCGGGAGCCGACCTGGATGGCGCTGCCCTCGCGCACCGGGTCGGCGATGAGGTTGCGCGAGACGGTGTTGTCCGTGCCGCCGTACACGGCGATGCCGTTGGCCAGGACCGGCGACTGCACGGTGTTGCGGTCGATGATGTTGCCCGCGTTGCCGGTCTTCTCCGACCACATGGCGAGGCCGTCGTCGCCGCTGTTGCGGACGAAGTTGTTGCGCACCACGGAGTTGGTGACGCCGGTGTGGAAGTTCAGGCCGTCGGCGATCTGGTCGACGATGACGTTGTTCGTGACCCGCAGGTCGGTCATCGGCCCGTCGAACCAGAGCCCCACCTTGGTGTGGTGCAGATAGAGGCCGTCGACGCTGGAGTGGCTCATTGCGCCACCGACGCCGTTGACCTGGTCGGTGTCGATGCGCTCGCGGACGTCGCCCTCGATCGCGAAGCCGGACAGGTGCACGTTGCGGCTGCCGCCCGCCGACGCGGGCCGGCCGTAGAAGCCGACCCCGGTGTGCACCGAGCCGTCCGGGGCCGGGGTGTCGAGCGCGACCTCGCGTCCCTTGACGATCGTGTACCAGTTGCCGGCGCCCTCGATGGTGACGTCGTCGACGACGATGTGGCGGTTCACCTGGTAGGTCCCCGGCGGCAGATAGACCTTCAGCTTGGTACGCCGGGCGAAGGCGACCGCCCGGTCGAAGGCGCCGGCGGAGTCGCGGCGGCCGGTCGGGTCCGCGCCGAACGCCAGCACGTTCGCCGCGACCGGCACGACGCGCGGCGCGGCGACCAGCTCCGAGTCGAGCAGGTCGATGACCGTCCACGGCGCGACGCTGCCCGCCGGGACCGCGAGCCGCAGCACGCTGCCCGCCGGGTACGTCCGGCCGAGCAGCATGCGCTGCTCGTCGTAGAAGTGGTGCGGGCGGAACGGCCTCGTGATCATCGGGGTGGGCGTGGTGGCCGCGGGGACGCAGGAGCATTCGGTGATCCACCAGTCCGGGTGCAGCAGGCCGGCGGTGGGGTCGTTGGAGAACGGGTACTGGTTGTACAGCCAGGCGTACTGCGAGGTGAGGGTCATGGTTTGAGCGGGTCGGCGACCGACCGAGACGTCCAGCGGCGCGGTGATGCCGCCGCCGGTGGGCGCGTCCGGGATGCTGTAGCGGACGGTGATGGCGTTGGTCGCGGCCGGCAGCGTGAACTCGACGAACTGGCCGGGCGCCAGGCTCACCGCCCGGCGGCCGGAGGCTTCCGACGCCAGGGTGTACGCCGTGCGCCCCGGGCCGATCAACGTGCCGTTCGTGGTGGCGTGCTCCGCCTCCTGCTCCAGGAAGCCGACGTCGGCGCCCCGGCCCGCGACGAGCGACGGGTCGAGAGCGGCCCGGGTGACCACCGGGGACGCGGGCGGGGCGGCCTCGGCCCGGGCCGCCCCGGCCCCACCGGTCACCGTGGCCGCCATGACCGCAGCCACGGCCGCCGCCCCGACGGTTCGCCGGCGCGCCGGTCCGCCCGGCCGTCCTGTGCTGATTCGAGACATCGCGTGATCCGTTCTCCCGAGGACCCGACGACCGTCATCGACGCCGCGGGCAGTCCCCGTGCCGCGGTGGATGTCAGAAGCGAGGCGAGTTGGTTGCGGCGATGTTATTTCTACGACCTGTCAATATTCAAGCAGGTGTTTGTGCAGTAATTGCAGAGGCTGCCTGCCTGCCTGCGGACGGCTTCGAACTGTCCTGTCGTCGAACGTTGACGTGACACGTCAACGTGCAGTTCATTTCTTGCAGAGTCGGTGACGTATCATCGCGGCGTGACGAAGCGACTGACCGAGGTGGCGAGGAAGGCTGGCGTCAGCGAGGCCACCGTCAGCCGGGTGCTCAACGGTCGTGGCGGCGTCTCCGAGTCGACCCGTACCGCCGTGCTCACCGCGCTGGACGTGCTGGGCTACGAGCGACCGACCAAGCTGCGGGGGGAGCGGGCCCGCCTGGTCGGGCTGGTGCTCCCGGAGTTGCAGAACCCGATCTTCCCGGCGCTGGCCGAGGTGGTGACCGGGTCGCTCGCCCAGCGGGGTTACACCCCCGCGCTCTGCGCCCGGACGATCGGCGGCGTCTCCGAGGCGGACTACGTCGAGATGCTGCTCGACCACCAGGTCTCCGGCGTCATCTTCGCCGGTGGCTCGTACGCGCTGGCCGACGCCTCGCACGAGCACTACCGCCGGCTGACCGACCGTGGGCTGCCGGTGGTGCTGGTCAACGCCGGCGTCGACGCGCTGGACTTCCCCCGGGTCTCCACCGACGACGCGGTCGCGGTCGAGCAGGCGTACGGGCACCTGCGCTCGCTCGGGCACGAGCGGATCGGCCTGGTGCTCGGCCCGGAGGGGCACGTGCCGTCCCGGCGCAAGCTGGACGCGATGGTCCAGGCCGCGAACTGGGCCGACGACCGGGAGTGCGTCGAGCGCTCCAGCTTCTCGATGGAGGGCGCGCGGGTCGCCGCGACCAAGCTGGTCGAGCGGGGCGTGACCGGCATCATCTGCGCCAGCGACGTGCTGGCCCTGGGCACCATCCGGGCCGCCCGGCGGCTGGGTCGGGCGGTGCCGACCGACGTGTCGGTGGTGGGCTTCGACGACTCCGCGTTCATGACCTGCACCGACCCGCCGCTGACCACCGTGCGGCAGCCGATCGAGACGATGGGCCAGGCCGCGGTGGACCTGCTGGTCACCCAGATCGAGGGGGCCGGCGTGCTGCACGACGAGCTGCTGTTCGAGCCCGAACTGGTGGTACGAGGCTCCACCGCGCCCGCTCCCGGCCGCTGACCCGGACCCGCTCCAGGCCGTCGACCGCTGCTCGCGGTCGGCGGCCACTTCGTCGATCCTCGGTCCCGCGCTGACCAGGTTGGACGCCGCCCGGACACCGGAAGGTTCCGGCGCGGGCGACTGACCGAGTACGCGCGTCGAAAGCTCTCAACACCCCTCAATCCGGGCGACGCCCATTGCTCTGTCGACATCTGCCACGTTCGCGTCGAGTCCTTTCAAGCCCTGATCGAAACCTTGCTGAAATGAGTCGGCCTCGCTACAGTGACTCCACTCACAGCTGGCCCCGACGCAGCTACCGGGGGTCAGGTCATCCGATCGACGCAGATCACTGGCAGGGCGGTGCCGCGGTGCGTACACCGCAGGTCGGCGACGTCCTGAAGACACCCGTTCCCGAAGGGATGGACAGATGTCCGTACCGCAGTACCGGAAGGCTGCGGCGTTGGCGCTCGCGGCCGGCCTGGGGCTCAGCCTCACGGCGTGCTCCACGAAGAGCGACGACACGACGAGCGATGCCGGTGGCAAGGTCACCATCACCGTCGACTGCCAGCCGGTCGGCTCCCAGAAAGAGCTGCTGAAGAACTGGAACGACGATGTCGTCGAGTTCCAGCGGCAGAACCCGAACATCGTCATCAAGAGCGTCAGCGTCGGCGAGCAGTGCAACAACCCGCCGGACTTCACCGCCCGCCTCGCCGGCGGCACCGTGACCGACGTGTTCTACGGGTACATGACCGATCTCCAGCAGGTGCTCGACTCCGGTCAGGCGATGGACATCACCCAGTACACCACCAAGGACACCGTCCCGACCTGGGACAGCGTCGACCCGGCGCTCAAGGAGGTCTTCACCGACGGCGGCAAGCTCTACGCCGTCCCGGTGAAGAACTACTCGATGGGCCTGGTCTACAACAAGGTCCTGTTCCAGCAGGCGGGGCTCGACGTCAACAACCCGCCCAAGACCTGGGGTGAGGTCCGCGACGCCGCCAAGAAGATCTCCGCGCTGGGCAACGGCATCGCCGGGTACGCGGAATACAGCGCCGGCAACACCGGAGGCTGGCACTTCACCTCCCTGCTCTACTCCCAGGGCGGCCAGGTGCTCACCCCGGACGGCAAGAAGGCCGACTTCAACAACGCGATGGGCAAGCAGGTTCTGCAGAACCTCAAGGACATGCGGTACGGCGACAACAGCATGGGTGCCCGCCAACTGCTCCAGTGGGGCGACCTGCTGACCAACGCCGGCGCCGGCAAGGTCGGGATGTTCATCGGCGCGCCGGACGCCACCCAGGCGATCGTCAGCCAGTTCCAGGGCAAGTTCCAGGACTGGGCGATGGGCCCGCTGCCCGGCCAGGACGGCGCGGCGAAGGCGACGCTCGGCGGTGGTGAGGGCTACTTCTTCAAGAAGGGCCTCTCCCCGGAGCAGGTCAAGGCAGGTCTGAAGTGGATCGCGTACCAGAAGCTGACGCCGGGCAAGGGCCAGTTCGACTACGTCCGGGCCAAGCCGCAGAACTACCCGGTCGGCCTGCCCCAGCCGCTGCTGTTCGCCAACGGCAGCGAGGCGCAGAAGCAGGAGCTGGCGCTGCGCAAGGCGAACGCGAACGTCGACACCACGAACTTCGCGATCTTCGAGGCGAACCCGGTGCCGATCAAGGGTGAGCCCCGCAACGCGCAGGCGATCTACGCGGTGCTCGACGCCGTGATGTCCGGGGTGCTGACGAACCCGAACGCGAACGTCGACGCGCTGCTCAAGACGGCCGAGGACAAGGTCGACAAGCTGCTCGCCGAGAGCTGATCCGATCGTGTGGGGGCCGGCCCGCCGGCCCCCACACCCTCCGCGCCGCACCGTCGGCCGCTGACTCACACAGGAGTTGCCTTGGTGATCACCACCGTCCCGGGGACCACGAGAGGAGCGGGTCGTCGCCCCGCGTCGCCGTACCCGGCCGGACCGCAGCGTACGAGCCTCGGCCGCAAGGTACGGGACAACCTCACCGGGCACACCTTCCTGATCGGCGCGGTGCTCTGCTTCGCCGTCTTCTCCTGGTACCCGATGATCCGCGGCATCGTGATGAGCTTCCAGCGCACCCGGCGGGGCGAGACCACCTGGGTGGGCTGGGACAACTATCTGCGCATCATCGACGACCCCAGCTTCTGGACGGCCTGGAAGAACACCCTCTACTTCACGGTTCTCGCGCTCGTCCTCGGGTACGCGGTGCCGTTCTTCGTGGCGATCCTGCTCAACGAGTTCCGCCATGCCAAGGGGTACCTGCGGATCCTGGTCTACCTGCCGGTGATGCTGCCGCCGGCCTCGGCGCTGTTCCTCTTCAAGTTCTACGCGTACGACCCCAGCGAGGCGGGACTCTTCAACGCGATCCTCACGGCGCTGCACCTGCCGACGTCGCAGTGGATGCAGTCACCCGAGATGACGATGCCGGCGATGGTGCTCGCGTCGACCTGGATGAACATGGGCGGCGCGGTGCTGATCTACCTGGCGGCGCTGCAGAACATCCCCGGCGAACTCTACGAAGCCGCCGAGCTCGACGGCGCCGGGATCTGGCGGCGGATCGTGCACGTGACGATCCCGCAGACCCGGCTGATCCTCGCGCTCCTGGCGATGCTTCAGATCGTCGCCACGATGCAGCTCTTCATCGAACCACTGATCCTCGCCAACGGTGCGGGCGCGGAGGACTCCGCGACCTCGGTGGCGTACCTCATCTACCAGCACGGGTTCTTCCAGAACGACCTCAACGGCGCTGCGGCGCTCGGCGTGATCATGCTCGTGGTGCTGGCCGGCTTCTCCGCCGCCTACCTGCGGCTGAGCGCGAAACAGGACTAGGACGGGGCGAGCAATGGCACAGGACTCCGGGACCCGGACCCTCATCTCTCCGGCCCAGCTCCGGCGGGGGCGCGGCAAGGTCGTCTACTGGACGCTGCTCGCCGTCGTCGTGGTGGGCTTCACGCTGATCTTTCTCGGGCCGCTCTACTGGATGGTCACCGGCGCGCTGAAATCCGGCCAGGAGATCGCGCAGACCCCGCCGTCGCTGTTTCCGACCGATCCGCAGGCGCAGAACTACGTCGACGCGTGGAACAACCTGGACCTCGCCAAGCTGCTGTTCAACACGTTCTACTACGCGGCCGGCGCGCTGCTGTTCCAACTCGTCCTCGACACCGCCGCGGCGTACGCCCTGTCGAAGCTTCGGCCCGTGTTCGGCAACCTGATCCTCGGTCTGATGCTGGCGACGCTGATGATCCCGGCGATGGTCCTCATCGTCCCGCAGTACGTGACCGTGATCGACCTGCCGATCCTGCACCTCAACCTGCTCGACTCGCCGTTCGCGATCTGGCTGCCCGCGGTCGCGAACGCGTTCAACATCTTCCTGCTGAAGCGGTTCTTCGACTCGATCCCGGAGGAGTTGATGGCGGCGGCCCTCGTAGACGGCGCGACCCCGCTGCGCACGCTCTGGTCGATCATCCTGCCGATGTCGCGCCCCATCCTCGGCGTGGTCTCGATCTTCGCCGTGACGGCGGTCTGGAAGGACTTTCTCTGGCCGAAGCTGGTGATGCCGTCGGCCGAGACCCGGACGGTCAGCGTCGGCATCTACGCCTTCTCGGGTGGTACGCCGATGAACGTGGTGATCGCCGCGTCGGTCATCGCCGCGATCCCGACCGTCGTCGTCTTCCTGATCTTCCAGCGAAACATCATGTCCGGACTGACCACCGGCAGCCTCAAGGGCTGACCCTCGATCCGCCGACGTACCGACGCAGAAAGCAGGTGCTCGTGTCCACAGCAGACAAGGGTCCGTGGTGGCGTGGAGCGGTGATCTACCAGGTGTACCCGCGTAGCTTCGCCGACGGCGACGGCGACGGCATCGGCGACCTCGCCGGCATCCGGTCCCGGCTGAGCCACCTGTCCGCGCTCGGCGTCGACGCGATCTGGTTCAGCCCCTGGTACCCCTCCCCGATGGCCGACGCCGGCTACGACGTGGCCGACCACCGCGACATCGACCCGGTCTTCGGTACCCTGGCCGAGGCGGAGGCGCTGATCGCGGAGGCCCACGCGCTCGGCATCCGGATCATCGTCGACGTGGTGCCGAACCACTGCTCCGACGCGCACCCCTGGTTCCAGGCGGCGCTCGCCGGCGGGCCGGACGCGCCCGAACGCGAGCTGTTCTGGTTCCGCCCCGGCCGGGGCCCGAACGGCGACCAGCGACCCACCGACTGGGTCGGCGAGTTCGGCGGCGAGACCTGGACCCGGACCGTCAACCCGGACGGCACCCCCGGCGACTGGTACCTGCACCTGTTCACCGCCGAGCAGCCGGACTTCAACTGGGACCACCCCCGGGTACGGGCGGAGTTCGAGGACATCCTGCGGTTCTGGTTCGACCGGGGGGTGGACGGCATCCGGATCGACTCGGCGGGCCTGCTGGTCAAGGACGGGACGCTGCCCGAGGCCCTGGCGGACCGGCCGCACCCGTTCCACGACCTCGACGGGGTGCACGAGATCTACCGCGCCTGGCGACGGATCGCCGACTCCTACCCCGGGGAGCGGGCGCTGATCGGCGAGGTGTGGCTGCCGGACCAGGAACGGTTCGCCCACTACCTGCGCCCGGACGAGCTGCACTCGGCGTTCAACTTCGACTTCCTCGGCTGCGCCTGGGACGCGACGGCGCTGCGCCACTGCGTCGACGAGACGCTCGCCGCGCACGCCCCGGTCGGCGCGCCCGCCACCTGGGTGCTGTCCAACCACGACGTGACCCGCCACGTCACCCGCTACGGCCGGGCGGACACCACGTTCAGCTTCGCCAGCAAGCGCGAAGGCGTCCCCACCGACCTGGAGCTGGGCACCCTCCGGGCCCGGGCGGCGGCGCTGCTCACCCTCGCCCTGCCCGGCGCGGTCTACGTCTACCAGGGTGAGGAGCTGGGCCTGTGGGAGGTCGAGGACATCCCGCCCGCGCTGCGCCAGGACCCGATGTGGGAGCGCTCGGGTCACGGCCGGGACGGCTGCCGGGTCCCGCTGCCCTGGGCCGGCGACGCACCGCCGTTCGGGTTCAGCCCGGACGGCACGACCCGGACGCCCTGGCTGCCCCAGCCGGCGGAGTGGAAGGACCGGACCGTCCGGGCGCAGACCGACGACCCGCACTCGATGCTGGAGCTGTACCGGGCGGCGATCGGCGTGCGGCGTACCGAGGCGGACCTCGGTGACGGGACGCTGCGCTGGCTGCCGGCCCCCGACGGGGTGCTCGCCTTCGCCCGCGGTCCCGCCTTCGCCTGCCTGGTGAACCTCGGCACGACCCCGGTGCCGCTGCCCCCGCACGAGGCGCGACTGCTCGCCAGCGCGCCCCTGGACGGCGACCTGCTGCCGCCGGACACCGCCGTCTGGCTGCGTACCCGGGAACGGCCGGCCGACCCCGGCCCCGCGCCGGCCTCCTGAGCTGTCCCGGCGCCGGCCGGTCCCGTCCCGACCGGCCGGCGCCACCCCCACCGGCCGGTCCGTCCCGACCCGCCGCCACGTCGCCGGCCCCCTCGCCGGCGCGACCGAACGGAGGTACCGCAGAGCGCAACGCCCGCAGCACGGGGGACCCGGCCCGTCCGACGAAACGGAGAGCACCGCTCATGGCCCACCACACCATCGGCACCCCCGCTCCACCCCCGGGAAGATCCGCCCGCTCCCTGCTGGCCGCGATCGTCGGCACCACGCTCGTGGCGGCGTGCGTCAGCGCCGTCGCGGTCTCCACCGCCACCCCGGCACACGCCGCCGGGCTGTCCCCGTTCGACATCGCCGGCCGCGGCGCCACCGTGCCGTTCGTCGAGCACGAGGCCGAGCGGGCCACCCACAACGGTACGAAGATCGGCCCGACCCGCTACTACGGTCAGTTGCCGTCCGAGGCGTCCGGTCGGGAGGCTGTCACCCTCGACGCCGTCGGCGAGTACGTCGAGTTCACCCTGACCGCCCCGGCCAACGCGGTGACCTTCCGCTACAGCCTCCCGGACAACGCCGCCGGCACCGGCCGGGACGCCAGCCTCGACCTACGGGCGAACGGCGGCCTGGTGAAGGCGGTGCCGGTCACCTCCCGGTACGGCTGGTTCTACGGCGGATACCCGTTCAACAACAACCCCGGCGACACCAACCCGCACCACTTCTACGACGAGACGCGGACCATGTTCGGGACCACCTACCCGACGGGCACCAGGATCCGGTTGCAGGTCTCCTCGACCGCCCAGTCGCCGAGCTTCACCGTCGACCTGGCCGACTTCGAGCTGGTCGGCGCGCAGATCACCAAACCCGCCGGCGTGCTGGACGTGGTCACCGACTTCGGCGCGGACCCGACCGGCGCGACCGACTCGACGGCGAGGTTCCAGGCCGCCGTGGACGCCGGGAAGGCCCAGGGCCGGGCGGTGTGGATCCCCGCCGGCACCTTCACCCTCTGGGACCACGTGGTCGTCGACGGGGTGACCCTGCGCGGCGCCGGGCCCTGGTACTCGGTGCTCGGCGGCCGGCACCCCACCGACCGCAAACGCGCCGCCGGCATCTACGGCAAGTACGTGCCCGGCGGCGGGTACAGCGGGGAAATCCGGCCGCATGAGGCCGGCGGCCCCAGCCGCAACGTCACCCTGCGCGACTTCGCCATCATCGGCGACATCCGGGAACGCGTCGACGAGGACCAGGTCAACGCCATCGGCGGCGCGATGAGCAACTCGGTGGTCGACAACGTCTGGATGCAGCACACCAAGGTCGGCGCCTGGATGGACGGCCCGATGGACAACTTCACCATCCGCAACAGCCGGATTCTCGACCAGACCGCCGACGGGGTGAACTTCCACTGGGGCGTCACCAACTCGACGGTGACCAACACGTTCGTCCGCAACACCGGCGACGACGCCCTGGCGATGTGGGCGCAGAACGTGCCGAACGTCGGCAACTCCTTCACCCACAACACCATCGGCGTGACCATCCTGGCCAACCACCTGGTCACGTACGGGGGCCGGGACATCACCATCGCCGACAACGTCACCGCCGACTCGGTGACCAACGGCGGCGGCATCCACGTCGCCAACCGCTATCCCGGGGTGCAGGGCCCGACCGCGGTCGCCGGGACGGTCACCGTCGCCCGGAACACGTTGATCCGCAACGGCAACTCCGACTACAACTGGAACTTCGGCGTCGGCGCGATCTGGTTCTCCGCGTTGAACGAGCCGATCCAGGGCGCCAGCATCCGGGTCACCGACACCGACATCCTGGACAGCTCCTACGCGGCCCTGCACTGGATCGAGGGCCAGACCAGCGGGATCAGCTTCGCCAACGTCCGGATCGACGGCGCCGGCACGTACGCGCTGCAGGTGCAGGCGCCGAGCCAGGTGTCGTTCACCGGCGTGCGCGCCACCGGCATCGCGCAGAGCAATCCCATGCACAACTGCGTCGGCAGCGGCTTCCAGATCAGCCAGGGCGCCGGCAACTCCGGCTGGTACACCGCCACCCCGTACTGCGGACCGTGGCCCACCCCGCAGTGGGGCAACGGCCCGACCAGCCCACCCACCGGCACCCCGACCACCCCGCCACCCACCACCCCGCCCCCGACCACCCCGCCGCCGACGGGCGGGAACCTGGCGCAGGGCCGGCCGGTGGCCGCGTCGAGCGTGTCGCAGAACTACGTGGCGGGCAACGCCGTGGACGGCAACGCCGGCAGCTACTGGGAGAGCGCCAACGGCGCGTTCCCGCAGACGCTGACCGTCGACCTCGGCGCGGCGGTCGACACCGACCGGATCGTGCTGAAACTGCCCGCGGGCTGGGAGACCCGCACCCAGACGCTCTCGGTGGCCGGCTCGACGGACGGCGCGGCGTACTCGACGGTCGTCGGGTCGGCCGGATACACGTTCAACCCCGCCACCGGCAACACCGTGTCGATCACCCTGCCGGCCGGCAGCCGGCGGTTCCTGCGGCTGAGCTTCACCGGCAACACCGGGTGGCCGGCGGGCCAGGTCGCCGAGTTCGAGGTGTACGGCGGCGGCACGACCCCGCCGCCGACCACCACGCCGCCGCCCACCACCACGCCGCCGCCGTCGGGGAACCTGGCGCTGGGCCGGCCGGTCACCGAGACCAGCCACGCCGACGTGTACGGCGCCGGCAACGCGGTCGACGGCAACCCGGCCACCTACTGGGAGAGCGCCAACAACGCCTTCCCGCAGTCGCTCACCGTCGACCTGGGGGCCGCCCGTTCGGTGTCCCGGGTGGTGCTGAGGCTGCCGCCGGTGACGGCCTGGCAGACCCGTACCCAGACCCTCGCGGTCCTCGGCTCGGCGGACGGCGCGACGTTCACCACGCTGAAGCCCTCGGCCGGGTACACCTTCAACCCGGCGGCCGGCAACACGGTCACCATCACCTTCCCCGCCACCACCCAGCGGCACCTGAGGTTGACCTTCACCGGCAACACCGCCTGGCCCGCCGGCCAGGTCTCCGAGTTCGAGGTCCACGCCGCCTGACGGCGCCCGTCTCCGGGCCGGTCGGCCGTCCCCGCGACCCGGCCGGCCCGGCAGCTCCACCCCGCCGGGGCACCCCCCGCCCTCCGGCGGGCACCACCACCCCCGAGAGAAGGTGCAGCTCCGCCATGCCCGGAAACAGCACGAGACGACGTACCCCCGGCCGGTGGCTGACCGCCGGCCTGCTGGCCACCGCACTGCTGGTCACCGGCGGGCCCGCCGTGCCCGCCGCCGCGGCCCCGGCCGGCCCCCGCGCCGGCGCCCCCCGGGCCGCCGCGCCGGCCCCCGCCACCGCCGCGGCGCTGGCCGGGATCGCCGCCACCATGACCGCCAGCAGCGTCAACCAGGTGTACGGCCCGGCCAACGCCAACGACGGCAACCCGGACACCTACTGGGAGAGCGCCAACAACGCCTTCCCGCAGTGGATCCAGGCCGACCTCGGCGCCACCGTCACCGTGGACCGGCTGGTGCTGAAGCTGCCCCCGGCCGCCGCCTGGCAGACCCGGACCCAGACGCTGTCCGTGCAGGGCAGCACCAACGGCTCGACCTTCACCACCCTGAAGCCGTCCGCCGGCTACACCTTCGACCCGGCCACCGGCAACACGGTGACCGTCCCGCTGACCGCCACCGGCAGCCGCTACGTCCGGCTCACCTTCACCGGCAACACCGGCTGGCCCGCCGGGCAGCTCTCCGAGTTCGAGGTCTACGGCACGGCGACCGGGGACACCCAGGCGCCGACCGCCCCGACCAACCTGGCCTACACCGAACCCACCAGCGGGCAGATCAGGCTGACCTGGACCGCCGCCGGCGACAACGTCGGGGTCACCGGCTACGACGTGTACGCCAACGGCGCGCTGCGCGGCAGCGTCGCCGGCACCGTGCTCACCTTCACCGACAACCAGCCCACCAGCGCCACGGTGAGCTATCACGTGCGGGCCAGGGACGCCGCCGGCAACCAGTCGGCGAACAGCAACACGGTCACCCGCACCGGCAGCGGCACCGGCGGCAGCAACCTCGCGGTCGGCCGGCCGATCACCGCCTCGTCGCACGTGCACACCTTCGTCGCGACCAACGCCAACGACAACAACACCGCCACCTACTGGGAGAGCGCCGGCCACCCGGGCACGCTGACCGTGCAGCTCGGGGCGAACGCCAGCGTGAGCGCGGTGGTGCTGAAGCTGAACCCGGACCCGGTGTGGGGCACCCGGACGCAGACCGTGCAGGTGCTCGGCCGGGAGCAGAGCGCCACGTCGTTCACCAGCGTGGTCGGCGCGGCCGGGTACACCTTCAACCCGGCGTCCGGCAACACGGTGACCATCCCGGTCTCCGCCACCGCCGCCGACCTGCGGCTGACCTTCACCGCCAACTCCGGCGCTCCGGGCGGGCAGGTGGCCGAGTTCCAGGTGATCGGCGTGCCCGCCCCCAACCCGGACCTGACCGTCACCGCCCTGTCGGCCAGCCCGGCCAAGCCGACCGAGGCCGACCCGGTCACCCTCTCCGCCACCGTCCGCAACGCGGGCACGGTCGCGTCCACCGCCACCGCCGTCAACGTCTACCTCGGTGGGGTGCGGGTGGGCAGCGCGCCGGTCGGCGCCCTGGCCGCCGGCGCCTCGACCACCGTCACGGCGAACATCGGGGCCCGCGCGGCCGGCAGCTACCCGCTGAGCGCCAAGGTCGACGAGGCGAACGCCGTCATCGAGTCCGACGAGACGAACAACAGCTACACCAGCCCGTCGGAGCTCGTGGTGAACCCGGTGGCCAGCTCCGACCTGGTCGCCGCGTCGGTCGTCTGGACCCCGGGCAACCCGTCGGCGGGCAGCGCGGTGGCCTTCTCCGTGACGCTGCGCAACGCGGGCAGCGTCGCCTCGGCCGCCGGCACGCACGCGATCACGCTGACCCTGCTCGACCAGTCGGGCGCGGTGGTCCGCACGCTGACCGGCGCGTACTCCGGGGTGATCAACCCGGGCGCCACCACCGGCCCGGTCGCACTGGGCAGCTGGACCGCGGCGAACGGCCGGTACACCGTCCGGGTGGTGGTCGCGGCCGACGCCAACGAGCTGCCGGCGAAGCAGCAGAACAACACCAGCGAGCGGCCGCTCTTCGTCGGGCGGGGCGCGAACATGCCGTACGACATGTACGAGGCCGAGGACGGCGTGGTCGGTGGCGGCGCGGCCGTCGTCGGACCGAACCGGACCGTCGGCGACCTGGCCGGCGAGGCGTCCGGCCGGCGGGCGGTCACCCTCAACTCGACCGGCAGCTACGTCGAGTTCACCACCCGGGCCAGCACCAACACGCTGGTCACCCGCTTCTCCATCCCGGACGCCCCGGGCGGCGGCGGGATCGACGCGACGTTGAACGTCTACGTCAACGGCGCCTTCCACAAGGCCATCGACCTCACCTCCCGGCACGCGTGGTTGTACGGCAACGAGGCCAGCCCGGGCAACTCGCCGGGGGCGGGCGGACCGCGGCACATCTACGACGAGGCCAACGTCATGCTCAACGCGACCGTGCCGGCCGGCAGCCGGATCCGGCTCCAGAAGGACCCGGCCAACACCACCACGTACGCGATCGACTTCATCAACACCGAGCAGGTCGCGCCGATCGCCAACCCGGACCCGGCGCGGTACCTGGTACCGGCCGGCTTCGGTCACCAGGACGTGCAGAACGCGCTGGACGCCGCCCGGCAGAGCGCGACGGCGCTCGGGGTCTACCTGCCGCCGGGGACGTACGCGACCGCCCAGAAGTTCCAGGTGTACGGCAAGGCCGTCAAGGTGCTCGGTGCCGGCCCCTGGTACACCCGGTTCGTCGCGCCGCGCACGCAGGAGAACACCGACGTGGGCTTCCGGGCGGACGCCACCGCCAACGGCTCGACGTTCTCCGGCTTCGCCTACTTCGGCAACTACACCTCCCGCATCGACGGGCCGGGCAAGGTGTTCGACTTCGCCAACGTGGCCGACATGGTGATCGACAACATCTGGGCCGAGCACCAGGTCTGCCTCTACTGGGGCGCGAACACCGACCGCACGACGATCCGCAACTCCCGGATCCGCAACACCTTCGCCGACGGCGTGAACATGACCAACGGCAGCACCAACAACCTGGTCAGCAACAACGAGGCGCGGGCGACCGGCGACGACAGCTTCGCGCTCTTCTCGGCGATCGACGCCGGCGGCGCCGACATGAAGGACAACGTCTACGAGAACCTGACGTCGCTGCTGACCTGGCGCGCCGCCGGGGTGGCCGTGTACGGCGGGTACGGCAACACGTTCCGCAACATCTACATCGCCGACACGCTGGTCTACTCCGGCATCACGATCAGCTCGCTGGACTTCGGCTACCCGATGAACGGCTTCGGCGCCGACCCGCCCACCCGGTTCGAGAACATCTCCATCGTCCGGGCCGGCGGGCACTTCTGGGGCGCGCAGACCTTCCCGGCGATCTGGGTCTTCTCCGCCTCGAAGGTGTTCCAGGGCATCCGGGTCAGCGACGTCGACATCGTCGACCCGACCTACAGCGGCATCATGTTCCAGACCAACTACGTCGGTGGGCAGCCGCAGTACCCGGTCACCGACACCGTCTTCACCAACGTCTCGATCAGCGGCGCCCGGCGCAGCGGGGACGCCTTCGACGCCAAGTCCGGCTTCGGGATCTGGGTCAACGAGATGCCGGAGGCCGGACAGGGCCCGGCGGTCGGCTCCGCCACCTTCACCAACCTGCGGCTGAGCAACAACGACCAGGACATCCGCAACACCACGTCCACCTTCACCATCAACCGGAACTGACCGTCGGGGGAGACCCGGACGCCGTCGGCGGGCTCACCGCCGTCCGGCGGCGTCCGGTCGCCCCGGGCCGGCCGGCTCCGCGCCCCGGCCCGGCGGTCCGGCGGCGCCGCTCACCCGCGCGGCGCCGTCGCCCGGGCCACCGGGCGGGGCGGGTCCGCTCAGGACGTCGCCCGGTGCGGGACCCAGCCGAGGAAGCGGTCGCGCAGGTCGGCGGGGTTGGCCGGCAGGTCCTGGGTGGCCGAGGTCAGGCAGCTGGCGAGGTACACCCGCAGGTTGGTCGACTGCTGCCGGTACTCGTCGAGCAGGATCTGCCGGCGGCTCGGGCAGGGCCACTCGCGCCCGCAGTCGCGGCACTGCCACGACGGACTCACCGGCTCATGTGGATCGGGCATCGGTCTCCGATCTCCGTACTGCTGTGAACGATTCTCGGACATTCGGGCCGCCAATCCCACCGCCGATGAGTTCCATTCACAGGACGAGCGGCTGATGGCCGGTGACGGGCCTGGCTCGTTGCGCCCCGCCCGCGCCGGGTGGTGCGGGGCGGCCCGGACTGGCGGGGACGGTGGAATCACCGGCCGGGGGTGCGGCGAGATCGAGCCCCGGGCGTAGGCTGACCTGCGTGGATCACGAAGACCGGATCGCCCTGTTCCTCGACTACGAGAACCTCGCGCTGGGGGCGCGCGACCACCGCGGCGGCATGGCCTTCGACTTCCGCCCCATCGCCGACGCCCTCGCCGAGCGGGGCCGGGTGGTCGTGCGGCGGGCGTACGCGGACTGGTCGTACTTCGACGAGGACCGTCGGATGCTCACCCGGTCGCACGTCGAGCTGATCGAGATACCCCAGCGCATGGGCGCCTCCCGCAAGAACGCCGCCGACATCAAGATGGCGGTCGACGCGGTGGAGCTGGCCTTCGAGCGCGAGTACATCTCGACGTTCGTGATCTGCACCGGGGACAGCGACTTCACTCCGCTGGTCCACAAGCTCCGCGAGCTCAACAAGCGGGTGATCGGCGTCGGGGTGGAGAAGTCGACCTCCGCGCTGCTGCCGCCGGCCTGCGACGAGTTCCTCTACTACGACCGGCTGGAAGGGGTCGACATCCCGCCGACCCGCGCCCGGCGGGCCCGGCCGGCCCGGGTGCCCAGCCCCGAACCGCAGGTGGAGCAGGAACAGATCGAGCAGGAACCCGAGCCCCAGGCGGCGGTCGAGGAACCGGTCCGCGACGTGGAAACCCTCGCGGGGCTGGTGGCCCAGACGGTGGCCGGTCTCCAGGGCAGCTCCGGCGGCGAGGTGACCGCGTCGACGTTGAAGCGCACCCTGCTGCGCAAGGACCCGACCTTCACCGAGTCCGACTACGGGTTCCGCACCTTCGGCGAACTCCTGCGCCACCTCGCCAAGCAGAACGTCGTCGAGCTGGCGGAGGGTCCGGCCAAGGGCGACCCGGAGGTCTCCCTGCCCGAACACGGCGACCGGGAGGAGGCGTTCGGGCTGCTGCGCGCCGTGGTCCAGGACCTGGCCGGCGCCGACGGCGCGGCGGCGCTGTCCGGCCTGAAGAACCAGCTCCGGCGGGCGCGGCCCGAATTCAGCGAGAAGAAGCTCGGCTACCGCAGCTTCCTCCAGTTCTGCAAGGCGGCCGCCACCAGCGGCGTGGTCCACCTGAAGTGGAACGCCGAGGCCGACGACTACCTGCTCACCCCGCAGGCTTCCTGACCCGGCCGCCCATCGGAGGCCAGCCGCGCACCGACCGCCCCGTCGACGCCGCCGGCACGCCGGGCCGCCGGCACCGACACCGCCGCCGGCTCACCGGATCGAGGCATCCCGCCCCGATGGCCCAGCGCGAGGCCGGCGACCCCGCCGCGATGCTGGTCCTGTTCGCCCCGGGCGCGCCTGGCGAAGGCGTACTTCCGGGAGCTCGCGGAGATCGGCGCGTCGGGACGGACCCTCAGCGCCGACGAGTGGGTCGACCTGTGGGCCCGCCACGACCAGTACCGGGTGGACCCCGCCGATCGGGGCTGAGGTCGCCACCGCGCCGTCTCACCACCTGCGTGGCGCCTCCCGCGCGTCCTCGCGGATGTGCTGCGCCTCCCCGGCGCCCGTGTCGCGGACCGAGGCCACGCCCTGGGCCGCGGTGGACCTGACCTGCTCGGTCGCCTGCTGGACGGGTTCGCGCAGGTTGTCCTGCACGCCGTGCATCATGCCGCTGGCCTGCTGCTTGAACTGGTCCGAGTGTTCCATGGCCTGGTGCTTGACGCGCTCGGCCAGCTCCCGCTCCTTGCGGCTGGGCCGCAGGAGCGACGAGGCCAGCGCGCCCACGCCGAAGGCGATGATGCCCGCGGCGAGCGGATTGCCCTCGGCACGTTCCCGCGAGGCGTGGGTGAGGCCCCGCGCCCGGTCGCCGGCGGTGGCGGCGCCGTGCTGCGCCGTACCGGTCAGGTGTTGCGTGGTGTCGGACAGCCGGTGCGTGGTGGCCGAGGCCCGCTGCGTCACGCCGGACGCCTGGTGGCTGGCCATGTCCCGCGCGTGCCTGGCGTTGCCCATGATCGTGTCGACCATGCGGCTGAGCCGGCCACGGGCCCGGTTCACCGGCGCGGCCGCGATCCGACGCGGGTTGACCCTGTCGGTCAACGCGTCGACGTCACTGCTCAACTCCGCTCTGGCTGCCTCGATGTCGTACCGGATCCGGTCCGGATCGGTGGACATGACGTCTCCCTTCGGTTTCAGCGGCCTCTGACCGCGTCCGGAATCTCCTGCGCGGTCTCCTTGGTACGCGGTACGGCCTTCACCGTGCGTAGCTGCTTGCGCGCCCGGGAGGCGAGCACGGCGCCGATCACCGCCCAGATGATGGCGACGATCAACGCGGCCCAGCCCTGGTCCATGACGTTGGACAGCGCCCACCACAGGGCGTGGGACAGGAACACCAGGGTCAGCAGCGCCGCGATCGCCGCGGCGGCGAACATGGCCGCCACCATGCCGAGGCTGCGTGCCTCCTCGCGCACCTCGGCCTTGGCGAGCTCCACCTCCTTGCGCAGCAGGTAGGAGAAGTTGCGGGTGGCGTCGGCGAGCAGCTCACCGATGGAGGCCTGGGTCTTGTCCGAACCCCCGCCCGGGCCCATGGGCGATGCGCTCATGGGCCCACCTCATGGCCCATCGGACCGTGGCGGACCGGCGCGGTCATCCCCGGACTCGCCGGCACGTTCAACGGCGTCCGGGCCGCCGCCGGCGGGCCCTCGCCGGCGAACCTGCCGCCCTCACCGCCACCGCCCTGGCCGTCCTGGCCGCCGGTGAGGGCGCGGCCCAACCGTCCGGCGAGCAGCCCGGCGATCGCGGCCCCGGCGAGGAAGGCCCCGGGGTGCCGGCTGGCGTAGTCGCGTACCTCGCGCACCAGGGCGCCGGGTTCGCGCTCGTCCAGCCAACCCGCGGCCTGCTGCGCGGCGTCCGCGCCCCGGCGGACGACGTCGACGGCCATGCCGCTCTGGTCGGCGCAGTCGGCCATGGACCGCAGTTGCGTACCCAGCGTGCGCAGGCTGTCGGCGGCCCGCCGCTGCTGCTCCTCGGCCTGCGTCCGAGCCTGCGCGGAGGCCTCGCTGAGCAGGTTGCGGGCCTGCTGGCGGCCCTCCGAGGCGACCTGCCGGCCCTGTTCCATCGCCTGCTGGGCGGTGTGTCCGCCGGCCTGCGCCGTCTCCTGGCCGAAGCGGCCGGCCTCCTGCCGGATTTGTCCGACCTTGCCGCCGCGCGATCCGTCACCGGATACAGGAGGTGATTCCCGACCCGTCGTCATGCGATCTCCCTTCGTCGGGGCCCGCCCTTCGGGCAGGAACGGGAACGCCGGTTACCCGTGGCCGCCGGGTGTACACGTCCGTCCCGCTGCCGGCCCTGCGGGATGTGGGATCGGGAGCTGCCAGGCGCCAACCGAACGGGTGTAGGTGCCGATTTCACCGCCCACGCCCCGACGGATTTGGACAATGGACGCATGAGAATGACGATGTTGCAGAAGAGGCGGGCGGCGCGGATGCACCGCCGGAACTGGTGGCCGCTGGCGGCGGTCGTCCTCACCGCCGGAGCGGCCGGTGCCGCGGCGCTGCGGCGGCGCAAGGGCGCCGGTGGCGACTGGGTGGGCTCCGGCGGCGAATCCACCGCCCCGTCGCCGGAGGTCATGACCCCCGCCGGCAGCCGCATGGACAACCCGTTGTCGCCCAAGCGCTGACACCGGGCGGCCAGCCGTCCGACGGCCCCCCCGGCTCAGCGGTGTCGCCACCGGCGCAGCGCGTACAGCGCCGCGCTGGCGGCGAAGAGCGCCCCGCTGACCGCCAGCCAGCGGAGCAGCAGCGGCCGGGGGGTCAGGCCGGTCGCCGCGGTGTACGTGCCGTCGCCGAGGCCGAGAACGCCGGGCAGGTGGACGAGCAGGAGCAGCCCGGCGGCGAGCGCGGGCACCCGGACGTGGTTCAGCGCCGACGGGCCGCCCCGGCGGTCCGCTCCGGCGCGCAGCGCCCGGTCGGCCAGCGCGTAGACCGGGAACAGCAGCAGGTCGTGGGCGATCACCGCGCCGAGGAACCAGAGCAGCATCCGCACCGCGGACCCCTCCCCGGCCAGCCGCAGCACGATCCAGCCGGTCACCGCGAAGCAGCCGAGCAGGAGCAGCAGGTGCCAGGGCGCGGCGCCGTAGGCCCGCCGGAACCTAGCCATCGGCGCGCCCCTCGAAGGCGATCTCCCGGACCCATTTGGTGCAGTGCACGCCCGGCAGCGCCGGCACGATGACCCGCGCCGGATAGCCGTGGTCGGGGGAGAGGTCCACCCCGTTGACCCGCAGGGCGAGCAGCGAGTCGGGGTCGCGGACCTGGTTGGCCTGCAACCGGGCCTGGCGGAACAGGCCGGCCCGCTCCAGCGACCGGACCGACGCCGTGGCCGCCTCCGGCGCGCCGACCAGCGCGGCGAGGTCGCGCAGCCGGACCCCGGTCCAGGTCTGCGCCGTGGACCAGCCCTCCACGCAGGCGATCGGCAGGTCCGCCGTGTGCTGCGCCATCGCGAGCAGGCGGTCCCGGTCCAGCTCGACGCTGCGCCCGCCGCCGCGCACGGTCAGCCGCCAACCGGCGCCGGTGTCGGCGGGCTGGATGCCGGCCGCCGCGGCGCTGCGGTTGACCGGGAAGCCGTTCGGCCCGTCGCCGGGCTGCCGACCCCGGGGCAGCAGCAGCGCGGTGCGGCGCAGCACCCCGTCCAGGCTCTGCCCGACGGTCAGCGCGGCCAGCAGCAGGGCGCCACCGCCGGCCAGGGCCAGCACCCCGCGCCGGCTCATCGTCGCCGGGCCGGGCCGCCGGGACACCAGGCCGTCCGGGTCGGCCGGCTCCGGCCCGGTCCGCTCCACCGGGGTACGCGCGAAGCCCGGCCCGCGCAGCGCCGTGACCATCCGGGGCAGCTTGATCGCCACGTGGGTGACCAGGGCGGCGGTGAAGACCCAGGCGCCGTACCAGTGCGCGGTGTAGAAGTCGAACCCGAACAGGTACGCGTACTGGATGTTGAGCAGGCCGGTGGCCGTCTCGAAGAGGATCCCGCCGACCAGCAGCAGCAGCGACAGCCGTTCCAGCACCTGGGCCACCGAGCGGGCCGGCGGCCAGTCGAAGAGCTTCGGCACCACCGACCAGAGCTTGCCCAGCACCACCGGGACCAGCACGATCCCGAGCGTCACGTGCAGGCCCTGGGTGAGCCGGAACAGCCAGGCCGGCCGGGTGGGCCAGTCGAAGACGGGCGGGTGCAGCCAGCCCACGTCGCGGGGGAACGCCTGGCCGAGCCGGGGGCCGTAGGCGATCCAGTCCAGCAGCCCGGTGACCATCACCAGCGGCAGGGCGGCGAGCAGGACCGCCCCGAACACCGAGGTCAACCACGGGCCGCGGACCGGGCTGCGCCAGGCGTCGGCGGTGGCGTCGACGCCGGGTGGGCGGTGCCGGTCCAGCGCCCGCCACAGTCGCGCCGGGTAGGCGTACCCGTGGGGGTCGGTGGCGCCCGCGGACGTGCCGGCGGCGGCTCGCGGCCCGGACCGGTCGGCCGCCCGGCCCGGCCCGCCGCGTCCGGGCGTCGGGTCGCCGGGCGGTGGCGGCGGGTCGGCGGGCACGGAACCTCCTGCGGCGGGACTGCTCGGGCGCGGTGGCCCTCGTGCAGGACGCTAGACGGCGACCTCGCCCGTCGGCCCGCTTTGTCGCATTACCGGTCCCTTACGGAGTGCTGACGTCCGACCCGAACCGGCCCGCCGGGCCGCCGCGCTGACCTAGCGTGACGGGAATGCGGGTACTGGTCACCGGCGCGGCCGGGTTCATCGGATCGCAGGTCGCGGACCTGCTCGTCGCCGAGGGGCACCAGATCGTGTGCCTGGACGCCCTGCTGCCGCAGGCGCACGGCGGTGCGCTCCCGGAGTGGTCGCGCCGGCACGAACCGGTGATCGGCGACGTGCGGGACCCGGAACTGCTCGACGACCTGCTGGCCGGGGTGGACGCGGTGTGTCACCAGGCGGCGATGGTCGGGCACGGGCTGGATCCGTCCGACGCCCCCGACTACGCCAGCCACAACGACTACGGCACGGCGGTGCTGCTCGCCGCGATGCACCGGGCCGGCGTGACCCGGCTGGTGCTGGCCAGCTCCATGGTGGTCTACGGCGAGGGGCGCTACGGCTGCGCCCGGCACGGCGTCGTGCGGCCCGCCCCGCGCCGCGCCGCCGACCTGGCCGCCGGCCGGTACGACCCCACCTGCCCCGAGTGCGGCGGCACCCTCGCCGCCCTGCTGGTACCCGAGGACGCCCCGCTGGAGCCGCACAGCACCTACGCGGCCAGCAAGCTGGCGCAGGAGCACCTCGCCGCCGCCTGGGCCCGGCAGACCGGGGGCGGGGTGTGGGCGCTGCGCTACCACAACGTCTACGGTCCCCGGATGCCCCGCGACACCCCGTACGCCGGGGTCGCCTCGATCTTCCGCTCGGCACTGGCGGCCGGCCGGCCGGCCCGGGTCTACGAGGACGGCCGGCAGCGCCGCGACTTCGTGCACGTCACCGACGTGGCGCGGGCGAACCTGCTGGCGCTGACCGCACCCGCCCCGGACGGCCTGGTGCCGGTCAACGTCTGCTCCGGCGAGCCGCACACCGTCGGCGACCTCGCCGCCGCGCTGGCCTCCGCGATGGACGGGCCGGCCCCGGTGGTGGTCGGCGGCGCCCGCGCCGCGGACGTACGGCACGTGGTAGCTGACCCGGCCCGCGCGCGCGAACTGCTCGGCTACACCGCCCGGGTCGGCTTCCTCAACGGAGTGACCGCCTTCGCCACCGACCCACTCCGCGACCCAGCCGCCGTACCAGCCTGACCCCCCGCGCCGTCCCGCGCCGTTCCGCGCTGCGTGCACTTTCTCTGAATGAGTGGCCTCGGGCCGCGGAATGCGCCCTCTTTCTCTGAAACTGTGAGCGGGCGTCGGGGGAGGGGGTGCCGGTCAGGAGACGGTGAAGAGGAGGTGGTTGACGGCCAGGGCGGTGAGCGCCTGGGCGGCCAGCCACCAGCGGCGGGCCGGCGCGGGCAGGTGCGCGGCGGCGACCAGCAGCCAGACCGCGAACGGCAGCCAGATCCGCTCCACCTCGGCCTTGCTCATGCCGGACAGGTCGGCGCCGATCACCGCCAGCGCGGCGGCGGCCGGCAGCAGCACGGTCGGCCCGAGCAGCCGCACCCGGGACGCCAGCGCGACCGGCCCGCGGTGCGCGAGGAGGGCGCCCACCAGCCGGCCGGAGGCCCCGACCGTCGGGGCGGACGCGGGCGACTCTGCCGCACCGGCTCGCGTCGTGCCGCGCCAGCCCGCCCGGGCCGCCAGCAGCGTGCGGCGCAGCGCCGGCCCGACCACCGGCCCGGCCGAGAGCAGCAGCGCCGCCAGGTTGGCCCAGACCCAGTACCCGTACGGGCGGTCGGCCGCCCAGCCCTGGTAGTAGCGCTCGACCACCCGGTCGTACCCCTGCCACCAGTGGAAGCCGGCGAGGGTGAACGCCACGAGGACCGCGCTCACCCCGGCCGCTCCGGCGAGCAGCGCACCGCGCCGACCCGAGGGGCGCAGCGCCAGCACGGCCAGGGCCAGCGGCCCGACCAGCACGAAGCCGTACGACAGGTGCAGCGCGGAGCCGAGCAGCAGTCCGCCGGCCAGCGCGGTCGCGGGTCCGCGTACCGCCAGCAGGGCCAGGCCGGCGGCGACCACGCCGGTGAAGACGCCGTCGGCGGAGGCGCCCACCCAGACCGCCCCGGGCAGCAGCACCAGGAACGGCAGCACCGCCCGGGCCGCCTCGCCGGCACCCAGCGCCCGCAGCGCCAGCGGTACGGACACCACGATGCTCGCGCCGACCAGGACGCAGGCCAGCGCCGCCGCCGTCCCGCCGCCCAGGCCGACCCGGTCCAGGCCGACGAAGAACAGCAGCGCCCCCGGCGGGTGGCCGGCGGTGTGGGTGGACCACGAGTCCGGCTGGAAGTCGAGGATCCGGTCGGTGAAGCCGGCCAGCATCCGCCGGACGTCGGTCACCCCGGGCACCTCGTGCAGGTACTCCGCCTGTGGGGTGAGCCGCCGGGACAGCCCCGCCGACCAGCCGTCCACCAGCGCCAGGGCCAGGGTCCACGCCACCGCCGCCAGGTAGCCGGCGCCGAGCAGCGGGCCCCACCGGGCGGTCCGGGCCCAGCGCAGCCCGGGCCCGAGCACGACGCCGGCGACCAGCAGCGCCGCCGGCGTACCCCAGCCCAGGTGCGGCCGCCAGGTGGCGTAGAGCGGCGCGGCGTCGGCGTGCAGCCCCACCCCCCGGTGGTTCAGCACCGCGCCGACGGCCACCGCGGCGGCCAGCAGCGCCGCCTCGACCGCCAGCACGACGACGTCGCCCCGGTCGCGGGCCGGGGCACGGTCGGGGGCGGACGAGCGGGGGAGCGTGGCACCGGGTCTCATGTCGACCGGACGGTACGGCCTGCGCGCCGGCTCGTCAGCCGAACCACCGGTACGTCACCGGACGGTAAGAAATGCCTGGTCGGTAAGCGTTCCGTA
This sequence comes from Micromonospora sp. A200, assembly GCF_029893845.1. Lineage (NCBI taxonomy): Bacteria > Bacillati > Actinomycetota > Actinomycetes > Micromonosporales > Micromonosporaceae > Micromonospora > Micromonospora sp. A200. The sequence goes on from NZ_JARXXY010000021.1 coordinate 96,687, forward strand.
AGGCCGAACGCGGCGCGGGCGGCCCCGGGCGGACCTAGCGTCGGCGGTATGCCGACACAGATCGACGTGGTGCTGCCGTGCCTGGACGAGGCCGCCGCCCTGCCCGGCGTGCTGACCGCGCTGCCGCCCGGCTACCGGGCGATCGTGGTGGACAACGGCTCCCGGGACGGCTCGCCCGAGGTGGCCGCCCGGTACGGCGCCCGGGTGGTGCACGAGCCCCGCCGGGGGTACGGCGCGGCCGTGCACGCCGGGATCGAGGCCGCCGAGACGGAGCTGGTCTGCGTCCTCGACGCCGACGGCTCCTTCGCCCCTCGGGAGCTGCCCGCCCTGGTCGCCCCGGTCGCCGAGGGGATCGCCGACCTGGCCGTCGGCCGCCGCCGCCCGGTCCGCGTCGGGGTGTGGCCCTGGCACGCCCGCGCCGGCACCGCGCTGGTCGCCGCGCTGCTGCGGCACCGGGGCGTTCCGCTGCGCGACCTGAGCCCGATCCGGGTGGCCCGGCGCGAGGCGCTGCTGGCTCTCGGCGTCACCGACCGGGCCTTCGGCTACCCGCTGGAGCTGCTGATCCGGGCCGCCGCGGCGGGCTGGCGCATCCACGAACTCGACGTCGCCTACGCCCCCCGTGCCGTCGGCACCCGCTCCAAGGTCTCCGGCTCGGTCCGCGGCACCCTGCGCGCCACCCGCGACTTCGCCGCCGTGCTGCGCAGCGTGGACGGTCCCCGGTGACCGTGCTGCTGGTGGTCGCCAAGGCGCCCGTGCCCGGCGCGGTGAAGACCCGGCTCTGCCCGCCCGCGACCGGCGTGCAGGCCGCCCGGGTGGCCGCCGCCGCGCTGCGGGACACCCTGGACGCCGTCCGGGAGACCCCCGGCGTGACGCCGGTGCTGGCGTTGGCCGGGCTCCTCGCCGACGCCGAGGACGCCGCCGCGCTGACCGCCGCCGTCGCCGGCTGGCCGGTCCTGCCGCAGCGGGGCGCGGACTTCGCCGCCCGGCTCGTGCACGCCCACGCCGACGTCGCCGACGCCTTCCCGGGCCGTCCGGTGCTCCAGATCGGCATGGACACCCCGCAGCTGACCCCGGCGCGGCTGGCCGCCGCCGTACGCCGGCTGGCCGACGCCGACGCGGTGCTGGGGCGGGCCGCCGACGGCGGCTGGTGGGCGCTGGGGCTGCGCGACCCCCGGCAGGCGGTGGCGCTGCGCGCGGTACCGATGTCGACCCCGGACACCGGCCGGTCGACCTGGTCGGCGCTGGCCGAGCGGGGGCTGCGTACCGTGCCGCTGCCGGTGCTGCGGGACGTGGACGACTGGTCGGACGCCCGGGCGGTGGCCGCCGCGGTCCCGGGTGGCCGGTTCGCCCGGCAGGTCGCCGCGGTACGCCGGGCGATGGTGGTGCGGGCGTGACCGCGCCGGCCGTGGACGGCTTCGCCGCCGCCCTGCGTGACCGGGGCGTGGACGCGCACTGGCTGGTGCCCGCCGACGGGCTGCGCCGCCGGCTGCCGGTGGACCGCTGGCACCGCCCGGCCGACCCGGCGGACACGGCGGTGCTCGCCCGCTGCGCCGGCCCCACCCTGGACCTGGGCTGCGGACCGGGCCGGGTGACCCTGGCCCTGACCCGGTCCGGGCTGACCACCCTCGGGGTGGACGTGTCGGCCCGGGCGGTGGCGCTGACCCGGGCCCGGGGTGCGGTGGCCGTGCAGGCCGACCTGTTCGGCCCGCTGCCGGCGGAGGGACGCTGGGCGCACGCGGTGCTGCTGGACGGCAACATCGGCATCGGCGGCGACCCGGCGGCGCTGCTGCGCCGGTGCCGGGCGCTGCTGCGGCCGGCCGGCACGGTGCTGGTGGAGCTGGAGCCGCCCGGGTCCGGCGCCTGGCAGGGGCAGGTCCACGTGCTGACCGGTCGGCGTCCGGGGCCGAGCTTCCGCTGGGCCTGGCTGGACACCGGCGCGGTGGCGGGCCCGGCGGCGGCGGCCGGGCTGGCGGTCGGCGAGGTGTTCCGGGCCGGCCGCCGCTGGTTCGCCGAGCTGACCCGCCCCTGACCGGCCGCGCCGTCCCGCCGGTCCGGGCGGGTGAGTGTCCGACGGTCAGCCGTCGGCCAGCGGCAGCCGGACGACGAACCGGCACCCGCCGGCGACGTTGCGCACGTCGACCCGGCCGCCGTGCGCCTCGACCAGCCCGCGCACGATCGCCAGGCCCAGCCCGCCGGAGCCCTCGGCACCGCCGTTGCCCGGCCGGGGCGTGCGGGCCGGCTCGCCCCGGAAGGCCACGTCGAAGAGCCGGGGCAGGTCGTCCTCGGGGATGCCGCCGCAGGTGTCCGCCACGGCCAGCCAGGCGGCGTCGCCGTCGCGGCCCGCGTCGACCCGCACGGTGCCGTCGTCGGGCGTGTAGCGCACCGCGTTGAGCAGCAGGTTCCCCACCACCCGGGCCAGCTCCGGCTCGCTGGCGGTCACCGTCGGCCAGCCCGACTCGGCGGCGACCAGCCGGATCCGGCGGGCCGCGGCCAGCGGCGCGGTGCCGGCCAGGGCGTCGGAGACCACGTCACCCAGCGGCACGGCGGACAGTGACAGCCGCAACGCCCCGGCGTTGATCCGGGACAGCTCGAACAGGTCGTCGACGAGGCGGGTCATCCGGTCGGTCTCCACCCGGATCCGCCGGTGGTACTCGTGCACCGTCGCCGGGTCGGCGACCACCCCGTCCTCCAGCGCCTCGGCCATCGCCCGCAGCCCGGCCAGCGGCGTGCGCAGGTCGTGCGACACCCAGGCGACCAGGTCCCGGCGGCCCTTCTCGATCCGCCGCTCCCGCTCCCGCGCCTGGTCCGCCCAGACCGCCGCCGCGGCGAGCCGCCGGCCGAAGAGCCAGCCGACGGCGAGGCTGACCACCGCCGCCGCGGAGACGGTGATCAGCACCACCTCCAGGTCGTGCGGGGAGAGGAACATCGCCTCGGCGATCACCGCGACCCCGGCCGCCACCGCGCTCACCGTCATCGCCAGCAGGACGGAGATGTGCACCGTGATCGACCGGCCGCGCAGCAGCCGCAGCGCCCCCGCGCCGAGCAGCCCGACGCAGCAGGCCGCGGCGAGCGCCGCCCCGAAGATCAGCGCGAGGTCAGCCATCGGCCGGCTCGTACCGGTAGCCGACGCCCCACACCGTGACGATCCGGCGCGGGTCGGCCGGGTCGGTTTCGATCTTCTCCCGCAGCCGGCGCACGTGGACGGTGACGGTGGACTGGTCGCCGAAGCTCCAGCCCCAGACCCGCTCCAGCAGCTCGGCCCGGCGGAACGCCCGCGCCGGGTGCCGCATCAGGTGGGCCAGCAGGTCGAACTCGCGCAGCGTGAGGGCCAGTTCCCGACCGTGCAGCCGGGCCACCCGGGGGCCGGTCTCGACGGTGAGGGCGCCGTCGGTGAGCACCTCCGCCGCCGCGCCGGCCGGCTCGCCGCCGGCCCGGCGCAGCACCGACCGCACCCGCAGCACCAGCTCGCGGGGGGAGAAGGGCTTGCTCAGGTAGTCGTCCGCGCCCAGTTGCAGGCCGAGGATCCGGTCGGCCTCGTCGCCGCGCGCGGTCAACATCACGATGGGTACGCCGTCCGGGCGTTCCCGCAGCCGCCGGCAGACCTCCAGCCCGTCGACCTTGGGCAGCATCACGTCGAGCACCACCAGCTGCGGCGGCGCCGCGGCGACGGCGGCCAGCGCGGCGGCGCCGTCGGAGACGTGGTCCACCTGGTAGCCGGCGTGTTCCAGGTAGCGGCAGACCACGTCGCTGACCGTCCGGTCGTCGTCGACGACCAGCACCCGTTGCGGCACGGCGTACCTCCCCCTCGTGCCGGTCAGCGTAGCCGTGGGCCGGGCCGGTGCCGGGGCGCGGAAACCTTGCGATGTCCTTACGGAACGATCCGGGCCGGCGGCGGGATCAGCCGGCGCGGGTGTCCGTCCGGGTGGCGCGGTCGGCCATGGCGTCGACCAGGTCGGCCCGGGCCCGGGCCACCCGCGACCGGATGGTGCCGACGGGACAGTCGCAGACCTGCGCCGCCTCGGCGTACGACAGGCCGAGGAGCTGGGTGGCGACGAAGGCCTCGCGCCGCTCGGCCGGCAGTTGCCGCAGCAGGGCGTCCAGCACCACGACGTTCTCGAACCGGCCCGCCGACGGCGGGTCGTACCCGTCGATGGTGGTGGCCGGTGGGCGGGCCCGCCGGGACCGGAGGTGGTCGGCGGCGACCCGCCGGGCGATGCCGAACAGCCAGGTCCGCGCCGAGGACCGGGCGGCGAACCTGGGCAGCGCGCGCATCGCCCGCAGGTACGTCTCCTGCACCAGGTCGTCGGTCTCCGCGTCGGCCAGCAGGTGGTGCAGGAACCGCCAGGTCGGGCCCTGGGTGGCCCGGACGAACGCGGCCAGCGCCAACGGGTCGCCCCGGCCGGCGGCCAGCGCCCACGCGGTCACCTGCTCGTCGCCGTCGTCCACCACAGCCGCTCCCTCGTCCGCCACGCCCCATCCTACGACGAAGCGTAGTAGGCCGGTTCTCCGTGTCGGCCGGTGGTACGGACGAACGGGCCCGCCGGTTCACCGGGTCAGGCGTCCGGGCAGCGTTCCGACAGGGCGTACCGGACCAGCACCACGTCACCGATCTGGCGGGCCTCGACCACCCGGGCCCGTCGGCCGGGGTGCCACGGGAACGGGCCGTCGCGGACGAAGCGGGGTGCCCGGGGGTCGCCGACGAAGAACGGGGCGACCACCAGGTGCAGCTCGTCGGCGAGCCCGGCGGTGAGGAACTGGGCGTGTACCGACCCGCCGCCCTCCACCATCAGCCGGTCCACTCCGCGCCCGGCCAGGTCGGCCAGCGCCCGGGCCGGGTCCAGCGGGTCGCCGGCGTCCACGACGGTGGCCAGCCCGTCCAGCACCTCGCTGGTCTTCGTCACCGCCGGCGAGGCGCAGTACACGATCCGGTCCGCGTCGCCGACCGTGAAGAACCGGGCGCTCGGGTCGAGGTCGCCGCGCCCGGTCAGCGTCACCTTCACCGGCGACGGCGGCAGCCCGCGGTCCACCCGCGCCCGGCGCAGCCGCTCCGAGCGGATCACCAGCCGCGGGTCGTCGCGGCGGACGGTGCCGGCGCCGACGAGGATCGCGTCGCAGCCGGCCCGGACGGCGTCGACCCGGGCCAGGTCGTCGGCGTTGGACAGCAGCAGCCGCTGCCCGGTGGCGTCGTCGATGTACCCGTCGATCGACGTGGCGCAGCTCAGCAGCACGTACGGCCGTCGGCCCGCCGGCACGGTGCCCATCTCAGGTCAGCGACGGCGAGTCGGCGGTGCGGGCGGCCGCCCGGCTCGCCTTCGCCGCGAGGTAGTCGGCGTTGGCGGGGGAGAGGTAGACCCCGGTGGGGATCACCTCCGTCACCGTCACGCCGAGCCCGTCGAGCTGCTCGGCCTTCTCCGGGTTGTTGCTCAGCAGCGCCAGCCGCCGCACGCCCAGCACCGCCAGCATCTGCGCGGCCGCCCGGTAGTCGCGTTCGTCCTCGCCGTGCCCGAGCGCCACGTTCGCCTCGTAGGTGTCCAGGCCGGCGTCCTGCAACGCGTAGGCGTCCAGCTTCGGGTACAGGCCGATGCCGCGCCCCTCCTGCCGCAGGTAGAGCAGGAACCCGCCGGCGTCGGCGATGCGCTCCACCGCCTCGCGCAGCTGCGGGCCGCAGTCGCAGCGCTGGCTGCCGAAGACGTCCCCGGTCAGGCACTCGCTGTGCGGGCGGACCAGCGGCGCCGGCCCGGCCGACTGCCGCCGCAGCGCGCCCGCCCAGTCGCCGAGCCCGAACGCCAGGTGCTCCCGCCCGTCCACCAGCCCGTCGAAGGTGAAGACCCGGGCCGTGGTGGCGTACCCGTCGGGTAGGCGCAGGGGGACCGTGACCTGGGTGCGGACCGTGGCGACCGGAAGTGCTCCGTACATGTGTCTCCTCCGTCAGGCGCTGCCGGCCAACCCGGCAGCGGGTACCGCGGCAGAACCGCCCTGGCCCACCGTACGAGGCGTGGACCGGTACGGAAACGGGGCCGGAAGCCGGCCCAGCAGCAGCACGGCGGCGCCGGGCAGGGCGGCGACGACCACCAGCGCCCCGTACACCAGCGCGGTGGACACCCCCTGGGCGGCGCCCAGGCCGGCGGCCCCGAACGCCCAGGCGGCCACCCCCTCGCGCGGGCCGAACCCGGCCACGTTCGCCGGCAGCCCCATCGCCAGCAGCGCCAGCAGGGTCAGCGGCAGCAGCTGCGCCAGCGGGGCGGTCGCGCCGGCGACCCGGGCCGCCACCAGGAAGGTGCCCAGGTGGCCGAGGACCGCCACCGACGAGGCGAGCAGCACCCCCGGCCCGGTCCGGCGGGTCAGCAGGCCGGCGCGGACGTCGGCGGCGGCGGCGCGCAGCGCGCGGGCCCGCCGGGACGGCCCGGAGCGGGGCAGCGCCCGTGCCACCAGCACCACGCCGAGGGCGACCGCCAGGGCCAGCGCGGTGGCCTCCGGCAGCCAGGGCCGCACCGGCGACGGCAGCGCCAGCAGCAGCGCCGCGGCGAGCGTGACCTGGACGACCTGACCGGCGCTGCGTTCCCAGACCACCGCCCGCACGGCCCGGCCCAGGTCGCCGGCCTCCCGGCCGTGGCGCACCGCCCGGTGCACGTCGCCGAGCACCCCGCCGGGCAGGGTGGCGTTGAGGAAGACCGCCCGGTAGCAGTCCGCCACGGCGGTGCCCAGCGGGAGCCGGACGCCGAGCCCTCCGGCGACCAGCCGCCACCGCCAGGCGCAGCAGACGGTGCTGAGCGCCCCGAGCAGCAGCGCCGCGACCACCGCCGGGGTGTCTATGCGGCGCAGCGCGGCCAGCGCCGGGCCGGTGCCCAGCCACCACAGCAGCGCCGCCACCAGCGCCACGCCGCCGAGGTTGCTCACCCAGGCCCACATCGGACGGACCTGGGTGCCGGGGGTGTCGTGGGCAGCCTGTGGCACGCGGGGCCTCCTGTCGAAGATCTCTCCCTCCTCCACGTACCGGCCGGCCGTCGGGTTCATTCCACCCCGGCGAGCAGGTCGTCGTGGCCCACCGTGACGGTCAGCCGGCCCGCCGCCGCCTCGGCCAGCCGGCGGCGGGCGTACCCGGTGATCCGGGCGGCCAGCTCCGGGCGCTGCTCGACGGCGGCGTCGCACCAGCCGGTGAACCACTCGGCGATCAGCGCGTCCTGCCCGGCGCCCAGCCGCCACGGGCTGGACCGGACCGTCACGGGAACCCCGTGCCGCCGGAACGCGGCGACGGTGGCCGCGGCGGCGTCCGGCCCGAGCAGCCGCCGGCCGTCGACGGTACGGCGTTGGTGCGCGTCGAACGCGGCGGCGACCTCCGCGTCCAGCTCGTCCGGCGGGTCGAGCCGCACCCGGCCGATGACGGAGAGCGTGAACAGGGTCGGGCGGCCCGCCCCGACGCAGGCCGTCACGATCGCCTCGATCTCCTCGGCGCTCAGCATGTCCAGCAGCGCCGAGGCGGTGACCAGGTCGGCGCCGGCCAGATCGGCGGCGGTGAGCCGGGTGATGTCCGTACGCCGCGTCTCGACGCGCACCGGGCTGCCGTCGGCGGCGCGCGGCGGGGCGGCGAGGGCCCGGTCGAGCAACCCCGGGTCCCGGTCGTAGAGGACCCAGTGCTGCGGGCCGGGCAGCCGGGGGGCCAGCCAGCGTGCCATGGAGCCGGTGCCACTGCCCAGGTCGTGCACCACCAGGGGCCGGCCGGCGGCCAGCCGGGCGCGGACCCGGTCCACCAGGTCGTCGGCGCGGGCGGCGGCGTCGGCGGGCTCGCGCAGCGCGAGCCAGTCGGCGAAGGGATCGGTGACGTGCGTGGTCATACCCTCACTCCGTTCAGGACGTGGGCGATCGCGGCGGCGGTGTCCGGCCAGCCGGCCAGGCCGTCCCGGCGGGCCAGGGCCGCCTGCCGCAGCCGGTGCCGCAGCGGCGCCCCGGTGAGCCAGCGCCGCAGCGCGCCGGCCAGCGCGGCCGGGTCGTCGGCGGGTACCAGCAGGCCGGGCGGCTCGCCGTCCGGGGCCCGGCCCAGCGCCTCGGGCACCCCGCCCACCCGGGTCGCGAGCACCGGCAGGCCGCGGGCCAGGGCCTCGGTGACCACCATCCCGTACGTCTCGGCGTGCGAGGCGAGCACCAGCAGGTCGGCGGCGGCGTACGCGGCGTCGAGGTCGGCCCCGGTGCGCGGTCCGGCCAGCCGTACCCGCCCGGCCAGCCCCCGCTCGTCCACCAGCCGGCGCAGCCCGGCGACGAAGCCGGGATCGCGGGTGAGCGCGCCCACGCAGTCCAGCGTCCAGGGCAGGTCGGCGACCTCGGCCAGGGCGCGGACCAGCACGTCGTGTCCCTTGTGCGCGGTGACCGCCGCGACGCAGAGCAACGCCGTGCCGGCGCCCGTGCCGGTCGCCGGTGGTGCCGGGTCCACCCCGGGGGTGGCCACGTGCACCCGGTCGGCGGGCAGCGGGTACCGGTCGAGCAGGCGGCGGCGGGTCCACCCGCTGGTGGTGACCACCGCGACGGCGCAGGCCAGCGCGGCGGCCTCGGTGTCGTCCTCCAGCGGCATGTGCACCAGCACCACCAGCCGCAGCCGCCGGGCGTGCGGGGCCAGCACCTCCGGCACGGCCGAGGCGACCAGCCCGTCGAGCAGCACCACCGTGCCGTCGGGCAGCGTCGCGAGCACCCCGGCCAGGCGGGTCCGCGCCGGCGGGTCGGGGCGCGGCCACCGCCCGGGTACGCCGTGCTCGCGCACCGCCCACCCCCGCTCGGCGAGGCCCCGGCAGACCCGGCGGTCGTACGTGTTGCCGCCGCTCGGGGTCGCCGGGTCGTCGATGTCGCCGGGGAGGACGACGTGCACCACGGGCACCGGCTACAGCGACCGCTCGTAGCTGGCCCAGGCGATGTGCGACTCGTGCAGCGTGACCGTGATCCCGGCCAGCTCGCGGGCCCCCGGGCCGAGCCCACCGGTGTGCGCCCGCTCGGCCAGCCGGTCCGCGACAGTGCGGCACAGCACCTCGGTGGTGGTGTTCACCCCGGCGAAGGCCGGCTCGTCGTCGAGGTTGCGGTAGTTCAACTCGGCGAGGATCGCCCGCAGCTCCTCGGTGGCCCGGCCGATGTCCACCACGATGCCGTCGGCGTCCAGCTCGGCGCGGCGGAAGGTCGCGTCCACCACGAACGTCGCCCCGTGCAGCCCCTGCGCCGGCCCGAAGACCTCGCCCCGGAAGCTGTGGGCGACCATCATGTGGTCCCGTACGGTCACGCTGAACACGGCGTCACTCCCCGTCGTAGGTGATGAGGTGGCACAGCGCGGGGAGGCTCCCCGCGGCCAGTCGGTCGAGCACATCGGGCAGGTCCGCGAAGCGCGACCGGCCGGTGAGCAGCGCGTCGAAGACCGGATCAGCGAGCAGCTCCAGGGCCAGCGCCATCCGGTCGGCGTAGCTTCGCCGCCCCGCCCGGGCCGGCGAGACCGTGCCGACCTGGCTGCTGCGGATGGTCAACCGGCCGGAGTGGAACGACCCGCCCAGCGACAACTGCACCGGCCGGTCGCCGTACCAGCTCAGCTCGACCACCGTGCCCTCCGGGGCGAGCAGGTCGATGGCGCGTTGCAGCCCCGGGCCGGTCGCGCTGGCGTGCACCACCAGGTCCCGCCCGTCGGCCGCGTCGTCGGGCGAGGCGAATCCGACGCCCAGCGCCGCGGCCACCGCCGCCCGCGCCGGGTCGGGGTCCACCAGCTCGACGTGTACCCCGGGGAAGCGGGCGAGCAGCGCCGCGACGGCGCAGCCCACCATGCCGGCACCCACCACGCTGACCCGGTCGCCGACCAGCGGCGCGGCGTCCCAGAGCGCGTTCACCGCCGTCTCCACCGTGCCGGCCAGCACCGCCCGGGCCGCCGGCACGCCGTCGGGCACCGGCGTCACCGCCGAGGCCGGCACGACGTACGCGCTCTGGTGCGGGTGCAGGCAGAAGACGGTACGCCCGCGCAGCCGCGCCGGACCGGCCTCGACCACGCCGACGCTGAGGTAGCCGTACTTGACCGGGGCGGGGAAGTCGCCCTCCTGGAACGGGGCGCGCATCGCCGCGTACTGGTCGGCCGGCACGCCGCCGGTGAAGACCAGCGTCTCGGTGCCCCGGCTGACCCCCGAGTACCGCGCGCGGACCAGGACCTCGTCGGGGCCCGGCGCCGGTAGCGTCACCGGGCGGATCTCACCCACGCCGGGGGAGCGGAGCCAGAAGGCGTGGGCGTCGCGGATCACGCGGATGTTCTCCTCATCTGGCTGCCGGACCGAACCGAACGGCCACCCGCTCCGTGTTTCCTGTCGAGGCCGTCGATCATAAACACGGAGGCAGGGTGTCCAAGGTTCGAACCGGTCCGGTGATCGGCCTGACCGCCCAGATCGTCCTGCTCGCCGGGCTGACCGCGACCGTCGGGCTCGACGTCGCCGGCTGGCTGGCCGGCGTCGCGTACGGCATCGGGCTCTGCGGGGCGCTCGACCGTGGCCTGCGCCGGCGCGGCGCGGACCGGTTGGGCCCGGCCGACCGGGTGACGCTGACCCGGGCGGTGCTCGTCGGCGGGGTGACCGCCCTGGTGGTGGACGCCATCGACGCGGCGGCGCCGCTGGCCGTGCTGGTGCCAATGGCCGCGGTGGCGCTCGCCCTGGACGCCGTCGACGGCTGGGTGGCCCGGCGCACCGGCACCGCCAGCGCGCTCGGCGCCCGCTTCGACATGGAGGTCGACGCCTTCCTGATCCTGGTGCTCAGCGTCCACGTGGCGCCGTCCACCGGCGGCTGGGTGCTCGCCATCGGCGCGATGCGGTACGCCTTCGTCGCGGCGAGCCGGGTGCTGCCCTGGATGCGCGGGACGCTGCCGCCGCGGTACTGGCGCAAGGTGGTGGCCGCGGCCCAGGGAGTGCTGCTGCTGGTCGCCACGGCGGAGGTGCTGCCCGCGCCAGCGACCGCCGTCGTGCTGGCGGCCTCACTGGCGTTGCTGGTCGAGTCGTTCGGCCACGACGTCGGCTGGCTCTGGTGGCACCGCCGGGTGCGGACCGCCCCCGTACGCCGTCCGACGCCGACTCTCCGGCCGGTGCCGGAGACCGTCGCCGAGCGCCCGCTCGCCGCGCACCAGCCCGTCTGAGCCGCACGATCGCCCGGCCGGACGGCCGGGGGTGACCCAGGGAAGGGACATCGCAGTGTCAGTGCTGTCGCGCCTGCGCCGCCGGGCCACCGTGGACGGACCGGCCCGCCCGGTCGATCCGACCCCGCCGGTCGATCCGACCCCGCAGCCTCGGCGCGACGAGCCCGACGGGCCGGCCCACGACCAACCCGCCGAGCCTGCCGCCGGGGCGGAGGCCCCCGAGGCGGCGTCCGCGCCGCAACCGGCTCCCGCCGCAGCAGAGGCCACCGATGCGGCGTCCGCGCTACACCCGGCTCCTGCCGAGGCGGAGGCATCCGACGCTCCGAGCGGGCCGGAACCGGCCGGGCCCGTGGCGGATGGCGTCGCCGGTGGGCGGGGACGGGTGCGTACCGTCGCGGCGCGGGTGACCACCGTGGCGGCCGGCCTGCTCGTGTTCGCCGTGCTGGTGGCGCCGAACCGGCTCGACCAGCTCGGCCCCGCCGCGTTCCTGCGCATCCCGGTCGAGGGGCTGGTCGCCGCCGCACTGCTGCTGGTGCTGCGCGGCGTGGCACGGCGGGCGGCGGCGGTGCTGTGCGGCGTCGCACTCGGGCTGCTCGCCGTCGTCAAGCTGCTCGACATGGGCATGTCCGCCAGCCTCGCCCGCCCCTTCGACCTGGTCCTCGACTGGGTGCTGCTGGACGACGCGTACGGCTTCGTCCGCGACTCCGTCGGCCGGGCCGGCGCGATCGGCGCGATCGTGGCGCTGGTCGCCGCGGTCGGCGCGCTGCTGGTGCTGACCACCCGGTCGGTGCTCCGGCTGACCCGGCTGGTGGCCCGGCACGACCGCCGGGCGGTCCGAGTGCTGGCGGGGTGCGCGGCGGTCTGGGTCGCCGGCGCGACGATCGGCGTGCCGGTCGCCGACTCGGGGACGTCCCGGCTGGTCGGCCAGCACCTCGGCCAGGTCGGTGCCGGGCTGCGGGACCGGGAGGCCTTCGCCGCCGAGGCCGCCGCCGACGCCTTCCGCGACACCCCGGGCGACGAGTTGCTCACCGCCCTGCGCGGCAAGGACGTGATCGTCGCGTTCGTGGAGAGCTACGGCCGCGACGCGGTGCAGGACCCGGAGTTCGCCCCGCAGGTCGGCGCGGTGCTCGACGGCGGTACGCGCCGGCTCGCCGAGCGGGGCTTTTCCGCCCGCAGCGGTTTCCTCACCTCACCCACCGCCGGCGGGGGCAGCTGGCTGGCCCACGACACGCTGCTGTCCGGGCTCTGGGTGGACAACCAGCAACGCCACCTCAGCCTGCTGGCCGGCGACCGGCTCACCCTCAACGGCGCGTTCCGGCGGGCCGGCTGGCAGACGGTGGGGGTGATGCCGGCGGCCACCCAGCCCTGGCCGGAGAAGAGCTTCTTCGGCTTCGACCGCTACCACGACGCGGCCGGGCTCGACTACCGCGGCCCGAAGTTCAACTACGCGCCCATGCCCGACCAGTACACGCTGGCCACCTTCCAGCGGCGGGAGCGGGCCACGCCGGGGCACGCGCCGATCATGGCGGAGATCCCGCTGATCTCCAGCCACTCACCCTGGGCGGCGATCCCCCGGATGCTCGACTGGGACCACGTCGGCGACGGATCCATCTACCGCCGGCCGACCTCGGTGGCCGCCAACCCGAAGGACGTGGTGGGGCGCAGCGCCACCGAGGTCCGCACCGGCTACCGGCGCTCCATCGAGTACTCGCTGAACAGCCTGATCTCCTACGTGGAGACGTACGGCGACGACGAGCTGGTGCTGGTCTTCCTCGGCGACCACCAGCCCGCGCCGGTGGTGACCGGGGAGAACGCCAGCCGGGACGTGCCGATCACCATCGTGGCCCACGACCCCGCCGTGCTGGCACGGGTGACCACGTGGGGTTGGGACGAGGGGCTGCGGCCCGGCCCGAGCGCGCCAGTCTGGCGGATGGACACCTTCCGGGACCGGTTCCTGCGCACCTTCGGCCCGCAGCCACCGGCCGGCGCGGCCGCCCCACCGTCGCCCCGCTGACCCGGAAGGGAGCGGAGCTTCGGCGACGCGGGCCGCATAAGCTGACCGACCCAGAGGAGATCGACAGACGGGAGCAACGTGGGCAGGCGATCGGAGGTCGTCCAGGCTGCCACGAGTGCGGCCCTGACGGTCATCGCCCACGCATCGTCCAGCGTGGCCGTCGCGAACGCACTGTGGATCGGCCGGGATTCGCCCGCCGAGTGGACCTTCTACCTCGTCGGAGCCAACTGTCTTCTGCTGCCGGTCACCGTGGCTGTGGGCTGGTTCATGACCCGCTTCCCGGGCACCAGGCACCTCGGGCGGGGTGCGCTAGTGGGGACGGCGACAGTGGTCGTCCTTGCCGCAGCGGCGGCGGTGACGGGTTCGGCGCCGCCGTGGATCACGGAGGGTTGGACCGGCAACGGATGGAGCTGACCACGAGGCGCACGGCGGTCAGGACGTCGCCACCACCCCCGGTGTCGCGACCGGCAGGCGTGGACGGCGGGTGGCGGGCACCACCAGCGGCGTGCCGGTCTCCGGGTCCTCGACGATCCGGCACGGCAACCCGAACACCTCCTGGACCAGTTCGGCGGTGACCACCTCGCGCGGGTCGCCCTCGGCGACCACCCGGCCGTCGCGCATGGCGATCAGGTGGGTGGCGTAGCGGGCGGCGTGGTGCAGGTCGTGCAGCACCGCCACCAGCGTGCGGCCCTGCTCCTCGTGCAGCCGGGCGCAGAGGTCCAGCACCTCGATCTGGTGGGCGACGTCCAGCCAGGTGGTCGGCTCGTCGAGCAGCAGCAGCGGCGTCTGCTGGGCCAGCGCCATGGCGATCCAGACCCGCTGGCGCTGCCCGCCGGAGAGCTCGTCGACCGGCCGGTCGGCCAGTTCGGCGACACCGGTGGCGGCCATCGACTCGGCGACCACCCGTTCGTCCTCCCGGGACCACTGCCGCAGCAGCCCCTGGTGCGGGTACCGGCCGCGGGCGACCAGGTCGGCCACCGTGATGCCGTCCGGCGCCACCGACGACTGCGGCAGCAGGCCGAGGGTACGGGCCACCGCCCGGGACGGCAGCGCGTGGATGTCCCGCCCGTCGAGCAGCACCGTCCCGGCGCGCGGCCGCAGCGTCCGGGCCAGGGCCCGCAGCAGCGTCGACTTGCCGCAGGCGTTCGGCCCGATCACCACGGTGAACGACCCGTCCGGTACGGACACCGACAGCCCCTCCGCGACGATCCGCCGCTCGTACGCCAGGGTCAGCCCGACCCCGTCCAGGCGTGGGTTTCCCGACACGTGAGCTCCTTAGTTCCGTCCGGCCCGCCGCGCGGCGAGCAACCACACCAGGTACGTCCCGCCGAGCACCCCGGTCACCACGCCCACCGGCAGTTGCTGGCCGGCGAGGGCGCGCTGCGCCACCAGGTCCGCCCCGACCAGCAGCACCGCACCGGTGAGCGCCGAGGCCACCAGGTTCGGCCCCGGCGCGCGGGTGAGCCGGCGGGCCAGGTGCGGGGCGGTGAGCGCCACGAAGGAGACCGGCCCGGCGGCGGCCGCCGCGACGGAGGCGAGCAGCACCGCCGCGCCGAGCAGCACCTGCCGGACCCGGGTCACCGGCACGCCCAGCGCGGTGGCGGTCTCGTCGCCCAGTTCCACCATGGCCATTGCCCGGCCGCCGGCGAGCACCACCGGGGTGAGCGCCGCGAGGACGCCGAGCAGCGGCACCGCCTGCGACCAGCCGCGCCCGTCCAGGCTGCCGGTGAGCCAGAGCACCGCCCGGGCGGCGTCCATCAGCGGCGCCCGGGTGAGCAGCCAGCCGTTGACGCCGGTGAGGATCGCCGTGAAGCCGATGCCGACCAGCACGAGCCGGTGGCCGGCCAGGCCCCGGGCGCCGGCGACGGCACGGATGAGCAGGCCGGTGCAGATCCCGGTGGCCAGCGCCGCGCCGGACAGCGCGAGGCTGCTGCCGCCGAGCACCACGGCGATCAGCCCGCCGGTCGCCGCTCCCTGGGTGATGCCGAGCACGTCGGGGCTGCCCAGCGGATTGCGCAGCAGCGTCTGGACCACCGCGCCGGACAGCGCCAGGGCGGCCCCGACGCCCAGCGCGGTGACCAGCCGGGGCAGGCGCAGCTCGCCGACGATGAACTCCTCGGCCGCGGTGCCGCCCCCGGTCAGCGTGCGCAGCACGTCGGCCGGGCTCATCGGGTAGTCGCCGCCGCCCACGGCGAGCACGCCGAGGCCGACGGCGAGCAGCACGGCGGTGGCGACGACGACCAGCGATCGGGGACGCCAGCGCAGCGACCGGCCACCCGGGGTGCGGAGCACGGTCATCGCCGGGCCACCAGACGCAGGAAGAGCGGGCCGCCGAGCACGGCGGTGACCAG
Source organism: Micromonospora sp. A200 (assembly GCF_029893845.1). Lineage (NCBI taxonomy): Bacteria > Bacillati > Actinomycetota > Actinomycetes > Micromonosporales > Micromonosporaceae > Micromonospora > Micromonospora sp. A200. The sequence continues at coordinate 112,180 of NZ_JARXXY010000021.1, forward strand.
GCCGACCTGGAGTTCGCCGGGGCGGCCCAGTACCCGGCCCAGCACGTCGGCGCCGAGCAGCAGGACGGGCGCGTACAGCGCGCAGGCGGGCAGCAGCCAGCGCAGGTCCGGCCCGGTCAGCACGCGGACCAGGTGCGGCACGAGCAGCCCGACGAAGACGATCGGCCCACAGGCGGCGGTGGCTGCGCCGCAGAGCAGCGTGATCGCCGCGATGGCGCCGCCGCGCACCACGGCCGGCCGGGCGCCGAGCGCCCGCGCGGTGTCGTCGCCCAGGGCCAGCGCGTTCAGCGACCGTGCGCCGGCCAGGGCGACCAGCAGGCCGGCCAGCACGAAGGGCGCCACGGTACGCAGGGTGGCGAACTCGGCGTTGGCCAGCGAGCCGACCGTCCAGAACCGCAGCCGGTCCAGCGAGGCGGAGTTGAGCAGCATGACCGCGCTGACGTAGGAGTAGAGCACCGCGTTGAGCGCCGCCCCGGCCAGCGCGAGGCGGTCCGGGGTGGCCCGCCGGCCGCCGCCGACGGCATACACCCCGACGGTGACGGTGGCGGCGCCGAGCAGGGCGAACCAGATCCAGCCGCCGGCGGTGCCGACGCCGAGCAGGGCGGTGGCGGAGGCGACCGCGGCCGCCGCGCCGGCGTTGATGCCGAGCAGTCCCGGGTCGGCCAGGGGGTTGCGGGTGAGCGTCTGCATCAGCGCCCCGGCCACCCCGAGTGCCGCGCCGGCGACCAGGCCGAGCAGCGTGCGGGGCAGGCGCATCCGGTGCACCACCGCGTGTTCGGGGGAGGCGGCGGAGACCAGGCCCTGCCAGACCTCGGTGGGGGAGAGCGGTCGGGCACCGACGGCGATGCTCAGCACCGCGACGACGAGCAGGAGCAGCAGCCCGGCGGCGAGCGCCGCGGCGGGGCCGGCCCGGCGGGTGGGTGGCGCCGGCGCCGGGGCGGCGGCGAGCGTGGTGACGGACAGGGTCGGCTCCGGGGGGAAACGGCATGGCACCGGTTGACTTCGGGTTAGGTTAGGTTAACCTAACCCCGCCATCGCGGATCATCGCGGTCCGGTCCTGATCGAAAGACGTCATCATGCCTGCTTCCATGTCCGCCCGCGGACTCTCCCGCCGGGGCCTGCTCGCCGCTGGCGGCGCCACCCTCGCGACCCTCCTCGTCGGCTGCGGCCAGGACGACAAGCCCAGCTCCACCAGTGCCAAGGGCTCAACCGGGCCCTGGTCGTTCACCGACGACCGCAACCAGAAGATCGAGCTGTCGAGCACCCCGACTCGGGTCGTCGCCTTCACCGGGGTCGCCGCCGCGCTGGTCGATTTCGGACTCGACTCGCAGATCGTCGGCGTGTTCGGCGAGACCACCCGCAGCGACGGCTCCGTCGACCCGCAGGCCGGCGGCCTCGACGTCGACCGGGTCACCGTGCTCGGCAACGTCTGGGGCGAGTTCAACGTCGAGAAGTACGCGGGGCTGCGCCCCGAACTGCTGGTCACCCACATGTACGACCCCGGTGCCCTCTGGTACGTGCCGGACGAGAGCCGCGACAAGATCCTCGCCCTGGCGCCCAGCGCCACCGTCACCACCGCCCGGGTGCCGATGACCCGGCCCATCGAGCGGTACGCGGAACTGGCCCGCTCCCTCGGCGCCGACCTGAACGCGAAGAAGGTCACCGACGCCAAGGCGCGCTTCGAGGCCGCCGCCGAGTCGGTCCGCCAGGCGGTCAAGGCCAACCCCGGCATCCGGGTGCTCGCCGCCTCCGGCAGCCCCGACCTGTTCTACGTCTCCAACCCGAAGGTCAGCACGGACCTGATGTACTTCGCCGAGCTGGGCGTCGACATCGTGGTGCCGAACAAGCTCGCCACCGGCGACTACTTCGAGAGCCTGAGCTGGGAGAACGCCGGCAAGTTCCCCGCCGACCTGATCCTGCTCGACAACCGGTCCACCGCGTTGCAGCCCAAGGACCTCGCGGCCAAGCCCACCTGGCAGCAGCTGCCCGCCGTCCGCGCCAACCAGGTCACCCCGTGGGACGCGGTGCCCCGCTTCTCGTACGCGGGCGCGGCGCCGCTGCTGGAGAACCTCGCCACCGCCATCCGGTCGGCCAAGCGGGTCGGCTGACGCCGTGACGACCGGCACCGCGACCCGCGTCGCCCTCCGGTACCGCTTCTACCAGGCCCAGGTCCGGCACACCCGGCGCATCGGCGCCTCGCTGATCCGGGTCACCCTGACCGGCGAGGAGCTGGCCGCGTTCGCCGGCGGCGGCCGGGACCAGAGCGTCTCGCTCTTCCTGCCCCACCCGGGCCAGCCGGAGCCGGTGGTCCCGCTCGACGCCGGGGACGACTGGTACGCGCGGTGGCGGGCCACCGACCCGGCCGTCCGCGCGGTGATGCGCTCCTACACCATCAGCGGGCAGCGGCCGGAGGCGTCCGAAGTGGACGTCGACTTCGTCCACCACGGTGACAGCGGCCCGGCCACCCGGTGGGCGGGTCGGGCCCGGCCGGGGGACCGGATCGTCCTGCTCGGACCCGCCGAGCGGGACAACCGCAGCGTCTGCTTCCGGCCCCCGCCCGGCACCGACCACGTCCTGCTGGCCGCCGACGAGACGGCGCTGCCGGCCGTCGCCGGCATCCTGGCCTGGCTGCCCGCCGGTGCCACCGTGCGGGCGTGGGTCGAGGTGCCGGACGCCGCCGACGTGCGCGAACTGCCGACCGTGGCGAACGCGCAGGTGTGCTGGCTGGTCCGGGGCACCACCCCGCCCGGCAGCGGCCTGCTGGTCGAGGCGATCCGCGCCGCCCGGTTCCCGGCCGGCGTCCCGTACGCGTGGATCGCCGGCGAGTCCTCGACGGTCCGGGCGGTCCGCCGGCACCTGGTCACCGACCGCGGCCTGGACCGGCGGCGGGTGACCTTCGCCGGCTACTGGCGGCGCGGGGCATCCGAGGAGCAGCTGCGCGCGGAGGCGGACGCCTGACCGGGCCGACCGAGGTCCCTCCGGGCGGTGTTGCGGGTCCGCCCGCCTGCGTCGTCACCCGGTTGGTCACCCGACCCGACGGTCAGCCGTCGAAGCGGAACTCAGACTGGCCGGCTCACGCAGCAGGGCGGGCAGGTCGCCCAGGGTGGCGAACGCACGTCCGCCCCAGCTCGGGTCGGTGTCGCTGTGCTCCGTGGTCCGCAGCACGGTCATGCCGACCGCCGCCGCGCCGGCCAGCTCGCCGTCCGCGCCGTCGCCTACGAAGACGCACTCCGCCGGCGCGACGCCCAGCCGCGCCGTGGCAGTGTGGTAAATCGCCGGGTGGGGCTTGGCCAGCCCCACGTCGCAGGAGAAGACCGCGACGTCGAAGCGGCGGGCGAGCGGGCTCTGCGGCCATGCCTCGGCGGTCTCCGAGGTGGCGTTGCTGATGAGGGCCAGCGGATGCCCGTCGTCGCGCAGCGCGTCGAGCACGTCCAGCGTGGCGGTCGAGACACTGTCCAGCAGCCGGCGCGCGAGGTCCCGCCGGTGTCCGCCGGCCCGGGTCACCTGTTCGTCGGTCGGTGTGCCGCCGAGGCGTCCGGCGAGGATGTGGACGGTCTCCTCCACGTCCCACCGGACCAGCCGCTCACGCCAGGTGGCGTGGTACGCGGCGACCAGCGCGGCCGGAGCCACCCCGACCATGAGCGCCATCTCGCCGACCACCCGGTCACGCTCGTCATCGGCACCGTGGACCAGGGTGTGGAAGAGGTCGAAGATCACCGGCCGGGACATGTGAGCATCCTACGGAGATGGTCAGCGCTGTCGCCTCGCCTGCCGTCCCGATGCTCCGATGGAGGTCAAGAGGTTGTCCGCCGTCAGTCGTCGAGGCCGGCCAGGTCGAGCCGGCGCAGCCGGTCGGTGTCGGAGAGCACGTCGACGGCGACGATCCGGCCGTCGGTGACGGTGAAGCCCATCACCGAGATCGGCCGGCCCTGCGCCGCGACCACGGCGCCGGCGGCCCCGTTGACCAGCGCCGGCCGCATGAACGGGTAGAGCCGTCCGAACGTGACCGCCTGCCCGGCGACCGTCGGCGCGCCGGTGAGCACCACCGTGTGGCGGCTGCCCGGGCCGCCGTCGGAGCGCAGCACGACGTCGGGGTGCAGCACGGCGACGAGCGCGTCGAAGTCGCCGTCGCGGGCGGCGGCGAAGAACGCCTCGACGACCTCCCGCTGCCGGGCGAGGTCCGGGTCGGGCACGGGGGCCTGTCCGCGTACCCGCCGTCGGGCGCGGCTGGCCAGTTGCCGGGCCGCGGCCGGGGACCGCTCGACCATCGGGGCGATCTCCTCGAACGGCACGGCGAACATGTCGTGCAGGACGAACGCGAGCCGCTCGGCCGGCGTCAGCGTCTCCAGCACCACCAGCAGCGCCAGCCCGACCGAGTCGGCCAGCACCGCGGCGTGTTCGGGGTCGTTCCCGGGCTCGCGGCTGATCACCGGCTCGGGGAGCCGCACGTCGAGGGGTTCCTCGCGGCGGCGCTCCCGCGAGCGGAGCGCGTTCAGGCAGACCCGGGCCACCACGGTGGTCAGCCAGCCGCCGATGTTCTCGACGGCACCGGTGTCGGCCCGGCTGACCCGTACCCAGGCGTCCTGGACGGCGTCGTCGGCCTCGCTCACCGAGCCGAGCATCCGGTACGCCACCGCCCGGAGCCGGGTCCGGTGCTCCTCGAACCGCTGCGTCAACCACTCCTGCTCGTCGACCGCTGTCACGTCGCCCCCTCGTTGCGTCTCACAGCAGTAGACACAGCCGAGCCGGCCGATGTGACCCCGGGTCGGTGAGTGGGTGCGGGGCGGTAGCACCCCGCGAAACGTCAGGCGGCCTCGGCGGCCGTCCGCGAGCGGCGGCGGGGCAGGGCTGCCAGGTCGCCCGGCGACTCCTCCCGCCGCTCGTCGCGCACCGGGTCGGCGACCTGCTCGGGGGCGTCGCCGGAGAGTGCCAGCGCCCGCTGCGCGTGGCGGGCGGCGTCGCACGGCCACTCCTGGTGGTCGCAGAGCAGGTTGTCGCAGTGCCCGGTCTCGTCCGGCTGGTGCGCGTCCGCCACGCCGGCGGCGAGCCGCCACAGGAGCGGATCTGTCACCCCGGCGGGCGCGGTGCCCCGGTCGCGCGGCTCTGGGCGGTCGGTCTCGGACAACGGTCTCCCCCTCTGTCGGTACCGGGGGACAATCTCCACCTCCCGCCCCCGGTAAACGCCCTCGTGGGAGTGGTCAACGCCACGTTGACTGATTGACTGCGCCGGTCCTGGGCACCGGCACCGGATGACGACTCGACGGGTGACCCCGGAACGCCTCGGCGCCTGGCTGGTCAAGGGCAACGCGGACGCGGTCGACCTGGCGTCCCGCTTCGCCGCCGACCCCCGGGTGCGCAGCTGGTGCGTCCGCCCCGGCTACCGCTCCGAGCTGATACGGGCGGGTCAGCCGGTGGTCCTCTGGGCCAGTGGCAGCCGACGCCGGCTGGCGTACGGGGTGTGGGGTGTCGGACGCCTGGCCGGGCCGGCCGTGCCGGGGGCGCCGGGGGAGCCCTGGTCGGTGCCGCTGGAGTTGACGGTGCTCGACCCGGGTGACCGGGTGCCCCGGGAGCGGCTGCGCGCCGACGCCCGGCTGGCTAGGGCGGAGGTCCTCCGCCAGCCGCAGGGCGCCAACCCCTCCTGGCTGACCGTGGCCGAGTTCGCCGCGCTCCGGGAGCACCTGCCACCGGCCTGAGCCGGCCTCCGCTCACCACCGCCCGGTTCCGGAGGTTTGCGGCATGTGGTCCGGGGCATCCGGGGCCACACGGACTTCGACGGAGGTGGTTGACATGGTGAACAGACCCGGCCGAGGGGCATCGGCGACCGCCGTGTCGCCCGTCCGTCGCGCCGCGCAGGCGGCCGGCGTGGTCTTCCTGCTGATCGGGGTGCTGGGCTTCATCCCCGGCATCACCACGGACTACGGCACGATGAAGTTCGCCGGGCACGACTCCGAGGCGTTGCTGCTCGGGCTGTTCCAGGTGTCGATCCTGCACAACCTGGTACACCTCGCGTACGGCGTCGCCGCGCTCGCCCTGTCGCGCACGGTCTCCGGCGCGCGCACGTTCCTGCTCGCCGGTGGCGCCATCTACCTGGTGCTCTGGCTCTACGGCGTGGTCGTCAACCACGAGAGCGGCGCCAACTTCGTTCCGCTCAACAACGCGGACGACTGGCTGCACCTCTTCCTCGGCCTCGGCATGATCGCCCTCGGGCTGGCGCTGACCCGCCGCCCCGCCGGCGCCCGACGCTGACCTGATCCGACGCCGCGCTCCCACGAGGGGCGCGGCGTCGTCGTCCGTGTGACCGACGCCCCTGCGGCCTTGCCTATGCAACTCGTTGCATAGCAGGATGCCCGCATGGCCCTCGAGCACGCGATCCTGGTCTCCCTGCTGGAGCAGCCGGCCTCCGGCTACGAGCTGGCCCGCCGCTTCGACCGCTCGATCGGCCGGTTCTGGACCGCCACCCACCAGCAGATCTACCGCGTGCTCAAGCGGATGGAGACCGACGGCTGGGTCACCGCCGAGGAGGTCGGCCAGGACGGCCGCCCCGACAAGCGGTGCTGGTCGGCCACGGCCGCCGGGCAGAGCGCGCTCGCCGACTGGCTGCGGGCGCCCGTGCAGCCCGAGGCGGTCCGGCACGAGCTGGCCGTCAAGATCCGCGGTGCTGCCTTCGCCGACCGGGCCGGCCGCGCCGACCTGGTCGCCGAGGTCGAGCGCTACCGCGCCGACCACGAGGCGGTCCTCGCCAGCTACCTGGCCGGCGAGCGCCGCGACTTCCCGGCGCCCGAGCACGGCGACGCCCGCGCGGCACTCCAGCACGTCGTGCTGCGCGGCGGCATCGCGTACGAGCGGATGGTGCTGGCCTGGCTCGACGACGTACTTGCGACCCTGCGCGACCTCGCCCGCTGACCCCACCCTCCGGAAAGGACCCCCATGGCCGACCCGTTGCTCAACCCGCGCACCTACGACCCCGCCCACCTCGACTCCGAGTCCCGCCGGCTGCTGCGCGCCACCGTCGACTTCTTCGAGCAGCGCGGCAAGAAGGTCCTGGTCGACAGCTACAACGACCACACCTGGTACGGCGACTTCCTCGACTTCGCCGCCAAGTCCGGTCTCTTCGCGGCGTTCTGCACCCCGGCCGCCGACGGTGCCGGCGACCCGGCCAAGCGCTGGGACACCGCCCGCAACGCCGCGCTCAGCGAGGTGCTCGGCTTCTACGGCCTCGGCTACTGGTACACCTGGCAGGTCACCGTCCTGGGCCTCGGCCCGGTCTGGCAGAGCGACAACGCCGCCGCCCGGGCCCGCGCCGCCACCCTGCTCGACGCCGGCCACGTGATGGCGTTCGGCCTCTCCGAGCGCAGCCACGGCGCCGACATCTACTCCACCGACATGCTGCTCACCCCGGACGGCGAGGGTGGCTTCCGGGCCACCGGCGGCAAGTACTACATCGGCAACGGCAACGTCGCCGGCCTGGTCTCGGTCTTCGGCCGCCGCGCCGACGTGGACGGCCCCGACGGGTACGTCTTCTTCGCCGCCGACAGCCGGCACCCCGCGTACCACCTGGTGCGCAACGTGGTGAACGCGCAGATGTACGTCAGCGAGTTCCGCCTGGAGGACTACCCGGTGCGCGCCGAGGACGTCCTGCACACCGGGAAGGCCGCCTTCGACGCCGCCCTCAACACCGTCAACGTCGGCAAGTTCAACCTCTGCACCGCCTCGATCGGCATCTGCGAGCACGCGATGTACGAGGCGGTCACCCACGCCCACAACCGGGTGCTCTACGGCCGGCGGGTGACCGACTTCCCGCACGTGCGCCGGGAGCTGACCGACGCGTACGCCCGGCTGGTGGCGATGAAGCTGTTCAGCGACCGGGCGGTGGACTACTTCCGCTCGGCCGGCCCGGACGACCGCCGCTACCTGCTGTTCAACCCGATGACCAAGATGAAGGTGACCACCGAGGGCGAGAAGGTCGTCGACCTGCTCTGGGACGTCATCGCCGCCAAGGGCTTCGAGGCGGACACCTACTTCGACAAGGCCGCGCGGGACATCCGGGGCCTGCCCAAGCTCGAGGGCACCGTGCACGTCAACCTGGCCCTGATCCTGAAGTTCATGGCCAACTACCTGTTCCGGCCGGCCGAGTTCCCGCCGGTTCCGACCCGGCACGATCCGGCCGACGACGAGTTCCTGTTCCGGCAGGGCCCGGCCCGGGGGCTGGGCGCGATCCGCTTCCACGACTGGCGGGCCGCGTACGACGCGCACGCCGGCGTGCCGAACGTGGCCCGGTTCCGGGAGCAGGCCGACGGGCTCTGCGCGCTGCTGGCCGCCCACGCGCCGAGCGAGGAGCAGCAGCGCGACCTGGACTTCCTGCTCGCCCTCGGTCAGTTGTTCGCGTTGGTCGTCTACGGCCAGCTCATCCTGGAGCAGGCCGCACTGACCGGCCTGGACGCCGACCTGCTGGACGAGATCTTCGACATTCTGGTCCGCGACTTCTCCGGCCACGCCACCGAACTGCACGGCAAGGCGGCCACCACCGACGCGCAGGCCGCGTGGGCGCTGACCCAGGTCCGCCGACCGGTCGCCGACCCGCAGCGCACCGCCCGGGTCTGGTCCCAGGTGGCGGCGCTCTCCGGCGCCTACGAGATGAACCCCTGACAGACCGCCCGGTCGGACTGTACGCGGAATGCGGCGTGGGGGGGGGGGGGGGGCGGGGCGCCCCCCCCCCCCCCCCCCCACCCC
>NZ_JARXXY010000022.1:0-120446 GCF_029893845.1 Micromonospora sp. A200
AGGCGCACTTCGGGCCGCTGCGCACCTTTGTCATCGCCGGCTCGGACCACCCCAACCACACCGTCCTGGCCCGCGGCCTACACGCCTACCTGCGCTGGCGCAACGCCAACGCCCGCCACCCCGACGTCCTGGCCGCCCAACGCCGCCACCGCGCCCGCGTCCGCAGCGAACGACACCGCCGCTGGGGCCAACCCGCCAGCCGAGCCGCATAACCAACCCGGCCAACGTTTGTGGTCAGAGCACTAGCTGCCTGCCGTTCGGTCGGAAGCGGGAGAGCGATCCGACAGCGGCTGGCCGCCAGCGAAACCGAACGAGGGCGGCTAGGAGATCAACTGTCCGCGATCCTGCGAACCCTGCAGAAGGTGGGGCTCTGGATGCGCAAACTACGCCCCAGCAAGGTTTGCGCCGTCGTGAGCATCTGATCCGTAGACAGATGACTGTCTATGCACTGGGAGCGCGGCGCGGAGGGCGGGCCCCGGTCCCGCTCGTTCCAGGTTCGTCGCGGCGGATACCAGCAGGTCCGGGCGATGTATTCGTCGAAAACGGTGGCTCCGAGTTGCCCTGGAAGAGACGCTATTCCGGACAGGTACCGGCGCGTCCGCGCCAGTTCGCCGACGTCCGATCACCATCCGAGCACCAAGGGATGGGCCACGTGCCCGACTACGAGACGGCCCTCACCGAGTTGGACGGCAACCTGGTCAGCGGGAACTATCCCTTCGTGGCGGCCCCGGTCGACCCCTTCGAGGTGGAGTCACTGGAGTTCCTGGAACCCGACCACTCGGTCTACGCGCTGCGTCCGGCCGAGCCGCTGGAGGTCGTGTGGGGCTTCTACTCGCTGCGTTTCGTCATTCGCTTACCCGGGTGGCGAGTCGATGCTCGACTGAGCGGTTCCGGGAGGCTTCGTCGAGCTTCGGGTGGACTGCCGAACAGGTCCGCCGCATGTCGCTCTTCCGGCCGTCAGCCGCGCCATCTGGTCGTTCGCGGGTAAGCCGAGTAGTCGCGTGCGCGCGGTATCGCTCGTGGATGCGTCGATAGACCGACACGCGATGGTCGACCCTCCCCGGCGGCCAGTCGACGGGCGCCGCGGGAAAGCATCGCCACGACCCCTTCCAGTGGGCCATGACGCGCGGTGGCCAACCATGCGGTCCCGGACAGCACGATGGCCAGGACCTGTACGAGGTATCCGGTCATGGCCCCGAAGGAGTCGAGTGGGGAGCTGATGAACATGATGTGCGCGGTGTAGAGCGTCAGTGTCATGCTGCCGGCCGCGGCCAGGGGCAGCAGCAGCACGGAGATCGCCCGCCGCGGGAAGGGCCGTGCGACGTGGCCGGCGAGCAGCATGACGGCGAGCAGGGCGACCGCGCTCCCGGTGGTGCCGAGCAGGTCGAGCGGTGTGCTGGTGTGCGGCGCGTCGACGGCGAGCCACCACCAGGTGGAGGTGGGCGTGCTGCCGTTCCCGCCGAACGTGAGGAGTTCGCTTGTCTCAGCCGCGTTCAGCCCGCTCTTCGGCTGGGTGAACCAGATCTGCCGCAAGCCCTCGTACCGGTTGAGCAGGACCGAGGACGCCACCGGTGCCGCGACGGCGAACGTGACTCCGGTCAACAGCAGCGAGAGGACTACTCTGATCCTGGTCAAGTTCAGCCGCCCGATCACCAAGCCCGCACACAGGTACGCCAGCCACGCCACCGCCGGGTACACCCCCGTCACGGAGAGCTCGATGAGCAGCGCGCTGGGGTGGTCGACGAGGTGTGCGAATGCAGGGTTCTGGTAGGTCGGTTCCGGCAACTGCGGCAGCAGGATCTGGCGGAGCGCGAGAGTGCCGGCGGCCACGGTCAGGCCGGTGAACGCCACCAACCAGGTCGGCAGGAACACCAGCGGGATCGCCATCAGGAACATCACCGCGTAGGCGGGCAGGACCACCAACGCCAGGGACGCGTCGGTGTAACCCAGTGCCAAGCCGATCGCCCCGATGACCAGGGCCCGGACGACGAGCCCGGCAATCGGGCCCAAGCCATCGGTCCGGCGGACCCGGCGTCGACCGGTGATGAACGCGATACCGACTCCGGCCAGCACCGCGAACAGGGCAGCCGCGCGACCGCCGAAGATCGTGAACGTCCAGGTCGGCCGCCCTGCGGCGTCAGAGACGTACAACGAATGCACGGCGATCATGCCGAACAGCGCGACTCCCCGGGCCGCGTCCACGCCGAGCAGCCGGGATCGCTGGGCCGGCAGGCTCGTCGTCGTGGCGGGACGCTCGCCAACCTCTTCGAGGGCGTGGCGGCTGAGGTAGATGGTCGATGTCATGGCCTCATCACAGTGTCAATCAATTAGGCTTGGAGCGGGTATCGGTGCCGAGCCGGTCGGCGGGGGGCGGGGCAGCGGGCAGCGTCGCGGCCCCCCGGTAGACCAGCGCCATCGTGTTGCGGGAACTGGGGTAGTGGCGAGCGGACCGTCAGGCCGCGGCCGGCAGTGGGTTGTCCAGGGTCAGCGCGGTGCAGCGGACTCCGCCCCCGCCCTTGGCGAGTTCGGTCGTGTCGAGTTCGACGACCCGCAGGCCCCGCTCGCGCAGCGCGGCCGCCAGCCGGGGCGCCCCGTTGGTCATGGTCACGGTGGTGCCGTCACTGACCAGGTTGAGGGCGAAGCGGGCCGCCTCCTCGACGCAGACCTCGATCAGGTCCAAGCCAAGTCCGCGCAGCCGGTGGCGGCTCGGCTCATCGAGTGCCTCTGGGCAGTAGGCGAGTGTCCGCCCGGGCTCGACGACCCCGACTGCCAGGTCGAGGTCGTACCACCGGTGGCTGACCGTCTGCAGCGGCACCACCTCGTAGTCCAACTCCCGGGCGAGGACGGCGTGCATGCGCCGGTCGGTCCGCTGGCCGTAGCCGGCGAGCAGCAGGTCGCCGCAGGCCAGGGCGCGCCCTGCCCGCTGAACGGGTACGGCGCCTCCAGGACCTCGTAATCGTGGTTGATCAGCCACTCCTGGAAGTACGGCATCTCGGCCTTGCGCTCCGGCGGGGGTGCTCCCAGCACGGCCCGGTCGCCCCGCACCACTGCGGCGTTGGCGGTGAAGACCATGTCCGGGCACTCCGGCGCGGACGCCACGTACTCGATGCGGCGGCCCGCCGCTCGGTGCGCGACGACGATGTTCAGGTGCTCGACGACCGCCGCCGCGTGATCGGGCTGCACCTCGGTGTGCATGTACGGGTTGATCTCGTAGTCGACCCGGAAGTGAGCGGCGTCGGACACCAGCAGTGCCTTGTTCATTGAGCGGTTTCCCTCTCGGTGAGTGGAGAATGGACGGGATCTTGCTGGAGGCGATGCGACCCCCGGCCGTGCGTGCGGCATCAGGCCGCGCGTTGTTCGACGATCTCGCGGGTGATCACCCCCTGGGCGGGGATCCCGCGCCATCGAGTGCCGGGAGTGAGGTGTTCGCCCTTCATCAGGAGCGAGAGTGAGCCGAGGCTGACGTCGTCGCCGACGACGGCGTCGTAGAGCACGATGGCGCGGGTGCCGATGGTGGCGCCGGCGCCGACGGTGACGACGGACATCTTCATCACCCGGTCCTCGAACAGGTGCGTCTGCAGCGACACCTCGGTGCCCACGGTCGCGTCGTCGCCAATCTCGACCAGGTCGAACTCGGTGAGGTAGGTGGTCCCGATCCAGGTGCGTCTGCCGATGTGGACCCCGAACCAGCGCAGCACCGGCGGCAGGAACGGCGTGCCGACCAGGAGCCCGACGCCGACAGGGACCGCTGCGGCCTCGTAGAGGCCGGTGACGAACTCGGTGCGCCGGACGAAACCGCTCCACAGCGGTTCCACCCGAGGTCGGTAGGCGCCGATGACGTTGCGCTTGGTCGCCGCGCAGAACAAGATCACCCCGACGCTCGACGCCATCGCGACGAACGGTGACGCCAGCGCCGGCACGAGCAGGCTCCGGCCGTTGGCGAGCCAGGAGAGCGCCAGGAGGTAGAGGTAGAAGCTGGCGCCGAGCACCGATGCGGGCAGGGTGGCACGGAAGAACTCGACGAACAGCCGACGGGCCACCATCTTGCGCGGTGGGCGGAACGTCTGCTCCTCCGAGAAAGAGCCGCTGCTCTGGCGCACCGGCAGGTGCATCGCCGGTGAGCCCAACCAGGACGTGCCCTCCGGGACACCGCCGTCGGGCGGCAAGGTGCCGACGCCGAGCAGCGAGCCGTCGCCCAGCACCGTGCCGGCCGGCACGAACGCGGCGTTCCCGACGAAGGCTCGGCTGCCGACCGTGGTGGGTAGGAACGCCACCCGGCCGTTGGCGAACGTTGCGGCGCCGAGGCTGGCCATGTCGGCGACGAAGCTCTCCGATCCCAGGGTGAGCAGGTCGGGGTCCAGGTGCGCGGCGGTCGAAACCTCGGCGCCGCGACCGACCTTGGCACCGAGCAGTCGCAGCCAGGGCCCGGTGTAGAGGGTCGCGTAGAGCGAGTTGGTGAACGTCAGGCTGGACTCGAGCAGTCTGTCGGCGATCCACTTGCGTATGCCGAGCATCGAGTGCACCCGGTGGTGGACGCCGACGGGTACCCGCGCCAGCACGAGACGTTTACCGGTGGCGACCACCGCGCAGACGGTCAGCACGTAGACGACGCCGGCCGGGATGGTGGCGACCAGGCCGGCGAGCAGCCCCTGGGTCAGCAGCACCCACCAGACCAGCGCCACGCTGGGCAGGACCATCGCGATCGCGCCGAGTTCCAGGCCGATCAGGCCGACCAGGGCGGCGGCGATGTGGTGCAGGCGCCAGCCACGCCGCAGACGCCGGTAGCTGAGCATGGCTTCCACGGTGGGGGCGAGCCGGCGGGTCGGAGCCGGCGGTGAACCAGCCCAACGCGCTTCGGGTGGTACCGCCTCGCCGTGGACGAGGACGGACTGCTCGCCGAGGCCGGCGCGCGGCCCGACCGAAGCGCCGGGGTCGAGGACCGCGTTCGCGCCGACGAAGGCATCCGGCCCGACCGTGATCCGCCCGACCACGACCCAGCCGTCCTCCGCACGCCACGGGCGCAGGGAGACGCCGTACCCGATCGAGGCGGCCCGCCCGATGGAGATCAGGGTGGGCAGGCTGATTGCGTTGGTCGCGATCATGGTCCGGCGGCCGATCCGGGCACCGAGCAGTCGCAGGTAGGTCGCCATCAGCGGAGAACCACTGAGCACGTTCAGCGGCGAGACCGCCAGCAGCGTGTTCAACGCCCACAGCCGGACGTAGGTGGGTCCCCACAGGCGATACCGGCCGGGCCGGATGCCCGCGGCCAACGGTCGGGCCAGCAGCACCGGCAGCACCCACCGGACACCGAGGTAGCTGAGCAGGATCGCGACCATCAACTCCACGAGGACGCGGACCGACACGAAACCGTCGTTGCGGGTGTAGACGTAGGAGACGGGCAGCGTGACGGCCAGCAACAGCAGGTAGATCACCGCCCCTTGGCCGAACCCGGCCAGCGCGACCCGCCGGCTGCTGTGCCGCAGCGGGGCGAAGCGGGCGGGAGCGGTAGGCCCGCCGACCCGCTGGCCGGCGAGATGAGCGGCCATGCCCCGTACGGTCGGATTGGCGTACAGGTCCCGGATCGCCGGGCTCACGCCGATCTTTCGGGAGCGCAGCAGCGACACCACCCGCGCCGCGAGCAGCGAATGCCCCCCGAGGTCGGTGAAGAAGTCCGCCTCGACCGAGAGCGCCTCGGGCTCGATGCCGAACGCCTCCGCCCACGCCGCACGGACCTGCTCCTCCAGCTCGCCCTCAGCGGCCACCACGGGGCCACTGGCGCGGGTGAGCCGACGGCTCGGCGCGGGCAGACGTTTCCGGTCGACCTTCCCGCTCGGCATGGTGGGCAGCGCGGTCACGACATCCAGAAAGGACGGCACCATGTAGCCGGGAAGCCGGGTCTGCAGGGTCTGGCAGAGCCGGCCGGTCAACTCCTCCCACCCGCGCTCCGCGCAGTCGAGCGGAACGACGTACGCGGCCAGCTCGCGGGGGCCGTCCGGGCCGTCGACGACCGGAACGAGCGCCGCCACGGCCTCGGCCACACCCGCGTCCTCCAGCAGCACACTCTCGATCTCACCGAGGTCCACCCGATGGCCACGGATCTTGACCTCGGAATCCGCCCGGCCGAGGTACTCGATCTCGCCGTCGGAGGTGAGCCGACCAAGGTCCCCGGTGCGGTACAGCCGACTGCCGGGCGGCGCCAACGGATGCTCGATGAACCGGTCGGCGGTCAGGTCGGGGCGTCCTACGTACCCGCGAGCCACCCCCGGACCGCCGATGCAGATCTCGCCGACCTCTCCGTCGGGCACCGGCCGCCGCTGCTCGTCCAGCAGCACCACGGAGTACGTGGGCAGGGGCCGCCCGATGGTGACCGGCCGTCCGGGGAGCAGTTCCCCCCAGGTGGCGGTGACCGTGGCCTCGGTGGGCCCGTAGGTGTTCAGGATCCGCCGACCGGGTCGGCTCCACCGGTCCACCAGCTGACCCGGGCACGCCTCACCGCCGACGAGCAGGTTCCGGATCCGGGGCAGGTCTCGGGGAATCGTCGCCAGCAGGGTGGGCACGCAGTAGAAGACGGTGATGCGCGCCTCGTCCAGGAAGTCCGCCAGCTCCGCCCCGAGGCGGCGGGAATCGGTCGGCCCGGCCACGAGCGTCGCACCGACCGACCAGGTCGGCCAGATCTCCTCGATCGCGAAGTCGAACGCGATCGTCATGCCCTGATAGACCCGATCATCCGGACGCACGTCGTACACACCCGGAACCACGTCCAGGAAGTTGCAGATGCTCGACTGCGCCACCTCCACGCCCTTGGGTCGGCCGCTGGATCCGGAGGTGTAGATCACGTAGGCGCTGGGGTCCGGCACGCCGTCGCGGCTGAGGTCCGGCCGGTCGCCCGGCGCCGCGGCGAGTTCGGCGCACCGGTCGAGGACGAGAGCGCGCCGGTCGCCCACCCGGTCGGCGAGCGCCGAGGAGGTCAGCACCAGCTGGACGTCGGAATCCTCGGCGATGTAGGCGACCCGGTCGGCCGGGGACTCGGGGTCGATCGGCACGAAAGCGCCGCCGGCCTTCCCCACGCCCAGCAACGCCACGTACGTCTCGACCGAACGCTGCAGCAGGATGGCCACCCGGGCGCCGCCCGCGACGCCGAGAGCCCGCAGGTGTCGGGCCAGCCGGTTGGCGCGCTCATCCAACTCGCGGTACGTCAACGACTCGCTGCCACACTCCAGCGCAACGGCCGACGGATCGCGGTCACACGCGGCTTCGAACACGTGGTGCAGACGCCGCGTGCCCGGGACGCCTCCCCCGGTGCAGCGTCCTCGCACAAAATCGACGAGCGGCGGGCCGACGATGATGCGGGCGTCCGCGTCCGGAAGATCCTCCGGTCGCAGCGGCGAGATGGACGTGCTGGTAGACGCTGACTGCTGCACGGAACCGCAAACCTCCTGCACCGACCCACGCCCGAACCGCCCGTTGCCATGCAGCGACGACCGTGCGGACTCATCCGGTCACCAGGAAGGTGAAACGAGGGTGTCCGATAGATTCGAAGCAACCGACATAGGCTTATAGAAGCGAAATATGCCCGCAACACCGGCGGACCTCCGCAAAACTAGCAAAGGACCGCAATCGATGCCGCCGAAACACTGATTGACGCCGCAGTTAGTGCGCGCGTCGACGTGTGGGGCGTTCCAGCCGCAGGGCACGTCACATATTCAGATGACAGCGTGCCGTCACATCGGTGAGGGAGGTGGCGCGCCTGGTCGTCGCAGCCGGTCCGAATGGTCGCCTGAGGTGACCAGTAAGCGACCAATCCACCGAGACGGACGACCGGGTACCCGCGACAGCACTTCGGTGGCCGAGGACGGAGTCGTGACGCTGACACATCACGCAAGCGCGGTCAGGCTGGCCAGCCAATGGGTGTCACGGACCTCGACGTCCTTGTTTTCACCCGTATCGTGCCCGTCGGCGGACAAGCCGAGCCGCCGGGCGGCGTGCACGTCGGGGCCCCGCCAGCCGGAGTCGCCGGTTGATAGCTCGCACGTGGGCCACTGTCGCGAAACCCGCGGGCGGTGTAGGTGATCACGTAGTAGCCGTGTCTGGCGAACCAGTGGCTGTTCCAGTGGTACTTGTCCGTCCCATCGGCGACATCCGAGGTGGACTCCCACTCGGTGCTTGTCGTTGCCGAAGCCGTACAGCAGCACGATCATCGGATGGCGGTCACCGGTGCCGGGCATCGGCCGTGTCACGCGTCAAGCGGTGAACCATCGAAGCTGGGTACCTGGGCCGAGCAAATGGTCACATCACCCGCGTATTCCGCGCAGTTGGCCCTCAGCTCCCCGGCATCAGTCGGCCCGCTGCCCGCAGCACCCGACGTCACCAAGAGCGCACACCTGTTCCACGCCGACGGCACCATCACCGCTCAGGATGCCTCCGGCCGGAAGTACGAGGTCGACGGGGAGGCCGCCATCTACGGCAACGAGGACGCCAAGGGCTTCCTCGACGAGATCAACCCGGGCAACTCGGTGAAGGCGAACGTCTACTTCGACGTGCCGAAGGGCACGAAGCTGAAGACGATCACCTTCGACGCCGGCCTGTTCACCCTGGCCGAGGACGCCGTCGTCACCCTGTGACCGGCCCCCAGCCGCGAAATGCGTGACAGGCGAAAGCAGCGACAGCCCGAGAACCCCGGGTTGTCGCTGTCTTACCGCAGGTCGGCGGCGATCCGGTCGGCGTCGGCGGTCAGGGCGTTGTAGCCGTCGGCGGTGAGCTTGCCGTCGCGTCGCAGGTCGCCGAGCTTGTCGCGCAGCTTTTTGAGCTGGTTCTCGGCCTGGTCTGGGTCGTTCTCGGCGATCTCCTTCGCGATCGCGTCCACCTTGGTGTGCAGGTCCTTTGCGGCATCTGGGTTCAACCGGCCGGCTTCCACCTGCTCCCGGATCGACTGGCGCATGGCGGCGATCGGGTCAGCGGGTGGAGTGGGGCTCGGCCGGCGGGAGGTGGCCCGAGGGCTCGGTGTCAGGCTGGCCGGGTTGCGGGTGGCGGACGCGACGGTGCGCAGCGTCGGCGTGGCGGGCGCGACGGTGAGCGGCACAGCCGGCACGCGGGGTGCCACGGCGGTGGTGGCCGATGCCGGCGGCGTGGTCGGCCCCGCGCCCGAGGTGTGGTCGTCGCGGTCGCGCAGCGTGACGCCGGTCAGGGCGAGCAGCGCGACGCCGAGCAGGGCCGCCGCCAGCAGAGCGTCGCGCCGATGCCGTGCCGGGCGGCGGCCCGGCTTGGGGCGTGCCGGGCCGACTGCGTCCGGCCTGGGCGGACGAGCTGTCACCGGCGTGGGCCGTCCCGGCCGGCCTGGGTCCGCTGGCGCGACCGGCACGAGGGGAATCGGCGTGCCGGCCCGGGGTAGCAGGGCTGCCATGCGGTCCCGGACTTCGGCCGCGTCGCGCGGTCGGTCGGCGGGATCTTTGGCCAGCAGTTCGGCGGCCAGGGCGTCCAGCTCGGCGGGTACGTCGGGCCGGCGCTCGCGCAGCGGCTGGGGTGGCTCGTTGACGTGCTGATGCAGCACGCTGAGCGGCTCGCCGGTGAACGGCGGACCGCAGGCGAGCATGGCGTAGAGGGTGCAGCCCAGCCCGTACAGGTCGGTGCGGTGGTCCACCGGCTGGCCGAGGGCCTGCTCGGGAGACATGTACGAGCTGGTGCCGAGCTTGGTTGCCGGCTCGGTGAGGGTGTTCTCCCCCTCTGTCCAAGGAAGGCGGGCGATGCCGAAGTCGCAGATCTTCACTGTGCCGGTGGCGGTGACGATCAGGTTGCCCGGCTTCACGTCACGGTGCACCACCCCGGCCGCGTGCGCGGCGGCGATCCCGTCGCAGGTCTGTACGGCGATCGACAACGCCTGCAGGACGGTGAGCGGGCCGTCGGCGATCAGGGCGGACACGGTCCGCCCCTCCACCAGCTCCATGATCAGGTAGGAGTCGTTCTCCGCGGTGCCGAAGTCGTAGACGGCGACGATGTGCGGATGGGTCAGCCCGGCGGCTGCACGGGCCTCGCGGTCGAAGCGTTCCGCGGCCATCGGCTCCGTCAGGCCGGCGGCGGCGAGCACCTTGATCGCCACCGGGCGGTCCAGGCGCAGGTCGCGACCGCGCCACACCTCACCCATGCCGCCGCTGCCCAGCAGCTCCTCGGACTGGTAGCGGCCATCGAGCAGACGTCTCGGCACGCGTCTCACTGCTCCATCCCTGCGCGCCGCTACACGGGGGCGGTGACGCGACGGCCGGCATCGGGGTCATCGGACGAACCATCAGGAGTTGCTCATGGTGGTGGGTCCCCCAAATTGGTCAACGCGCCATTGGCACACGAGGAAACGACCGACCGGCGCCGGCTACGCCCTGCTCCGGCGGGCCGCCGAAGCTGCCGCCGTCCGCGTGCAGCTCAACAAGGTCGTGACCGCCTCCGCCGCCGACGGCGATCCCGGCGTACCCACCGTCCTCCGCGTGACCGCAGAATCCGCGCTGAGAAGTCGGTGCGCCGGATCTAACTGCCGGAGTCTGGCTCGGCGAGCGAGGGCAGGATCCCGGTCATCGAGAGCACGCGCCGGACATGGCCGGTGGGATTGATCAGGGCGAGGCTGACGCCCTTGTCGGTGGCACGACCGTGGGCGTTGACGAACGCGTTCAGCACGGTGGAGTCGATGAAGCTGACCCGCGCCAGGTCGACCTGCACGCGGGGCGCGCGGGCGATCGCGGCCTGAACGACGTCCCGCAGCGGGCTGGCTGCGGCGATGTCGAGTTCGCCGAACAGCGTCACGACGGCGGTCCCGTCGCGCACCGTCGTCTCCGACTGCCACGTCTGATCCACGCCGCACCTCACCCGCTCGACTGTACGCCGGGGAGGCGGGCGGTGACGGTTGCTGTCGTCCCGTCCGGCCCGCTGTCGATGACCAGGCTGTCGGTGAGCTGCTGGGCCAGCCACAGCCCCCGGTGGCCCGGGATCCCGGGGCGCGGCAGCGCGATCGGAACATGGTTCGCTCCGGGGCCGTGGTCGGTGACCTGGCAGGACAGGGATGCGGCGTCGCGCAGCAGGCGGAGCCGTCCGCTGCCGCCACCGTGGCGCACGACATTGGTGACCAGCTCGTGCACGGCCAAGACGAAGTCCTCCAACGGGTCACCAGCGAGACCGGCCGCGCCGGAGGCCGCGGCGACGGCGTGCCGCAGCCGCGGCACCGCGACCTCAGTGATTGATTCCGACAGTAGAGTCACCGCGCCCCGGACCTCGTCCGGATCGCCCCCGCCGGCCTCGACGTGGCCACGCCAGCTCACGTGGGCACGGTACAGGGGGTGGATGACCACCGCATGCGATGGGACGTCGGGTGGGGCGCTTCATGGCCTGGCCGCGGCTTGCCTCAAACGCGTGCCCGCTCTGCAGGTGCCGCGAGTCGTGCCTAGTATGTTCCCCGGATACGTCGGTGACCGGTTTGAGAGGTCGGGGTGCGCGGCCACCCATCCGTAGCGGTATGCCCCTCGACCCCCGGGGTTCCGGTACGGCGCTCAGGAAGGCCCCGTTCCCCCCAGAACGGGCCCCTCCGCGATGAGCAGCCAGCCAGCACAGGCACCCGGGCAGCTCGGTTCGAGCAGACAGTTGTCTATCCGCGCTGCTGATGGCGTCGAATCTTCCGCGAGCGCTGCAGGGCGCGCATGAATATCGGCCAGCTCCACGGCAGCCTACGGTCCGACTCGACGATCACTCGGACCTGGCAACTTGATCCAACAAGGCGCGGCCGACAGCGGGGGTCTGTTGTCTGTTCGCCGGATGAGCTGGGTGGACTTTTGGCTGATGGTGTGTAAGGTCAGCTAGCTGTCCGCACCTGTGCGTTCAGAGGAGGCCGGCGACCGTGGCCGAGAAATCGACCGCTCGCCCCGCCGATGGGGCTGCCCAAGTACACGACGACCCAAGTGAAATTGACAGTTGGATCGCTCACCTGTCGCGGCCGGCAGGAAGCGACTCCGACACGTACGACGAGTGGCCGGAGGCCGCCGCGCCGCAGTGGCGCGAGGACGTGTCGGACCCGGACGAGGAGTCGTACCAGCCCGAGGACACGAACCAGGATCACGAAGCGCGGCAGGCAAGACACCGGGCGGACCAGCAGTACGAGGAATACGAGCAGCACGACGGGGCCTACGGCCAGCACGAGTACGCGTACCGGGGGTCCGACCCGGTGGCCGACACCGCACCGGCGGGCTACGAGCCCGACCAGACCTACCGGGGCGACGAGCACGAGCAGGCCTCCTGGGAGGAACGGCGGGCCCAGGCGCCGTACGGACCGATCGATGTCGGTCCGGTGCGCGAGGACGCGCATTCCGGGCTGCAGGAGACCTACGTCGTACCAGAGGTGGGCTACGCCCACGAGGAGCATTACCCGCACGACGATCACGCCGGCCTCAACGAGTACCGCTACGGCGGGTCCGCCCCACAGTACCCCGAGGCGATCGAAGACGCTCCGACCCAAATGCTGCACAACATGGAGCTTGATGCCCGCCCGCGGCCGGCCGGTCGGCGGCGCTGGCTGATCGCGGTCGGCGGGCTCGCGGTGGGGGCGCTGGTCTGCGCTCTGGCGTTTGCCTGGGGGTCGGGCGGGCCGCCGGAAGGCGCGCTGCCGCTGGTGACAGCCACCATCCCGCCGGACGCGTCTGAGGAGCCGATTGCCCTCCCGGAGATGCCGACGGCGACGCCGAGTTCCGCGACCCCGCGCAGCTCCTCCGCCACACCTAGGACCACACCGAAAGTCACCCGTTCGCCTAGCGCCGCGCCGTCGGTCACCCGCCCCGCCGCGCCGCCCCCGACACCCGCCGTGGCCACGCCGACACAAACCCGAAGCGCGAGTCCGCTCCTGCTCGGGCCATCGAGCAACGGCGGGGTGGCGAACATGGTCCAGGGATACTGCGATCGGCACGCCGCCGGGAGCTCCGCGGAGCCCCGCAACGACGGCAGTTGGCAATGTACGAGGCTTCTCTCTGCGTCCACCGTCGACATGAACGTCGCCTGCCGCGACACGTACGGTTCGGACGCCTACGCACGAACATCGAATCCTGGCGATCCATACGCCTGGCGGTGCTACCGCTGACCACCGGTGCCGCGCAGAGTAGCTTTCCGGCCCGGCCGAACATTTGTACGAGTAGCCTGCCCTCGTGGAGTGGCGCACGCGCTGGCACATCACGATCCGCTGGGACCGGGCCGACAACTCGCCCGCCGGCGTGACCGTCGTCGAGCGCGTCGCCGACTCCCCCGCCGACCTGCGCCGCCTGATCGACCGGGCCCGCGCCGATCCGCACGTGGTCGCCTTCCCCTACCGCCAGGGCCGCGAGCTGGTCGGCGACGAGCCGCATGAGTGCCACAACGGGCACGGCTACGCCGGAGGGTCGGCGACCCGGCCGGTGCGGGGCTGGTGGCCGTGCCAGTGCGGGGGGCACTGGTTATCCGGTGCCAGGCGATTCGGGCGTCCAGCCAGGCAGGAGCAAGGCAGGCCAGCTCCGGCGTAGAAGCGAGGATCATTGTCCGCAGATGCCGCGTCGAGGGCTGGCGGTCCGAGGGTCATTCCCTTAGCTGGTTCGGTCTGGCTTCGCAGACCTGTGCGGCAAGTTCTTGGACGGCTGCGTGATAGGCCGGCTGCGTGTGGTACGGCCAGTGCCGCTCGATGGGTGGTGGCACGGTGTCGGCTGGGTCGATGGTCAGGCTGCGCGGATCGCGAAGCCGGATGTCAACCGACTCGGCCTGCGGGCTCTGACACGGCAGCTGCCCGCACGGCTGCGGAGTGAAGATGGGCCCTCCGACCGGGTCGGTCTCTCGCCACAGGTTCCGCCACCGCCAGTCCAGCCGCTCACCCAGTTCGCACAGGGTTCGCCCGCCCAGGTATGCCGGATAGAGGTGGGCGTAGATGCGCCGCAGCGGAGAGCCGTGGGTCAGCAGTGCGATTCGGGGCAGGACCGTCGGCGGCAGTTGCAGGATCGTGGCGGCGGCGAGTACCGAGCCGTGACTGTGCCCGGAGATGATCACACCCCCTTGTGCGGCGAGGGCGGAGACGCGCTTGACGAGTTCGGGCACTGCCCGGGCGGCGTAGCAGGGAGGCGCGAACGGGTGGACCGTCCGGGGCCAGAAATCGCCCAGGTCCCAGAGGATCGCCACGATACGTCGGGTCTCGGTTGACCGGTACGAGCGGAAGCCGAGAATCATAAGGCCGATCACGAGCAGGCTGATCAGCCAGACCCCCGCGTCCGTGGCTAGAGCGGCGATCAGCGTGGCTTCGGTGTGTGGCGCGAAGAGTTCGGCCGCGAGCTGGGTGGGACCGACACCGATCAGATCGAGCGCGACGGTCACCAAACCCAGCGAGGAGATCAGAAAGGACACCGTCAGCACGGGACCGAGTTCATCGGTCACCCGAGATCTCGCGATGGCCTCCCGGACAACTTCCCGCCGCGCCGGCGCCCGCGCCGACGCCTGTGCGTAATCGCGCTGGACAACATGATCGGCCAGCCGGCGTCGCCGCCGTCGGCCGAGTAGGAGTGTGGTCAGGGCGGCGGCGACGACGATCAACAGCGTGATCAGCCCGGCGAGTACGGCCCACCAGTAGGCGACCGGCGGGTCCAGCGGCGCGCCACCTGGTGGACCTGGGTGGACCGGACCAGGAATGGCACCGCGGTCAAGGAGATCGGCGACGCGGAACGTCAGGGTGCCCGCGAAGGCACCCCCGACGGTCACCGACGCCGCCGCCACGATCGGCGTTCCGAGCCCCTGCAGGACAGGCCGAACCCCGGACGTGGCCGCCCGCCCACGAAGGGTCGTGACGCCGGCGAGTACGGCTAGCAGGACGCCCTGTCCTGCCATCAGACCACCCGCAATGCCCTCGAAGCCAGGCAACTGCCCGGCCGCGGCTGGATTGCCCGGGAGTAGAACGGCATAGCCGAGGCTCAGGCCGGTCACCCCGGTCGTGGCCACCCACAGAGAGCGCAGGATGCGCCGAGCACTCCGCCGGGTGGTCGGCACGGGTAGGCACAGCAGCACTGCACAAAACCCCAGCAGGCCGACGGCGGCGGCGAACAGCAGCCAGCTCGCGGAGGCCTGCCCGCGGGAGATTGCGGCGAGCAGGCTGGCATCCACGGTGCCGGCGCCGATTCCCACGTGGATCTGACGCAGCCATGCCGTTGTCCGCTCGTCATCCCAGAATCCGGCAGTGCTGAGGCTCTCAGTCGGCTCGGACGTTTCCGCACGTGGCGGCGGTGGTCCGAAACCCTCGAGCGCCCGCGCGGACCGTACGCCGATCGCCCACATCAGCCGGAGCGCGAGCAGCGGGATGAGCGACATCAGGGCCAGACGCGGGCCCATCGCCACCTGACCAAGCCAGGACAGGTAGGGGCGGCCGTCCCGGCATTGCTCGTACGGCACGCATTGCCAGCCCACGAGGTCCAACGTGACGCCGACGATCGAGAGGACGAAGGCGGCCGTGAGCGTGCCGGCGAGCAGTCGGCACAGCGCACCGAGCAGCCCGAACCGGTCAGTCGGCGTCGGGCGCAGCCAGACCGCGAGGTTACCGAGCATGAACGGCAACAACAGCAGCATCGAGGCGGTCCGCATGGTCGCGCCGGCGGTCAGGGCACCCCAGCGGTACGCCTCCACGGCAACACCATCGGTGGAGCCCCCTGCTGCGCCGCTCCCCGCCCGCGGGCGGTAGAACCCGGCGTGGGCATCACCGGCGACACGCACCACGATCGGATGGTCGAGAATCTTCTCCGCCGTGCCACCGGATACCCCGTGCACCCTCAACTCGACAGCGCCACTTACCGGTGCTCTGCCCACGCCGACAGACTCACAGACAAATAGTGGGCTGGCCCCCGCTATCGCACAAACAGTCAACCTGGTGGGGGTGTCGTCGGCGGTCCTGGTCCAGACGAACGCTTCGGGTCGGCGTTGCAGGCGTCGATCCAGGCGCGGTTCGCTCGCCACGACCCGGGTGACGGGTGGTTCGTCGACGAAACGTACGTGAAGGTCAACGGGTTACGGCGCTACGTCTACCGTGCCATCGGCCAGCATGGGCAGGTCATTGACGTGCTCGTCTCGGCCCGCCGTGATGCCGCCGCAGCCCGGCGGTCCTTCCAGAAGGCCCTACGGTGCTGAAGGTGACGCACAGCGAAGTCGTCACCGACGCCGCCCCCGTCTACCCAGCGGTGCTCGACCACCTGATCCTCTCGGCCTGGCGCCACGTCGAGCGGCACGCGAACAATCCGATCGAGGCCGATCACAGTCAGCTCAAGCTCCGAGTCGCTTCGGCGTTCAGTGAACTCGCCCAGGTCATCTGACCGCGGACCCGACCCGGGCGTAACGCGCCTCCCGAGCAGATAATGCAACGGCGCCTCGGAGGCCGTGGAAGCCTCGTCGGCTTGGTCGTCGTTTGGGTGCGAGCCTGCTCCCGCCGCTGACATTAACGGCGCGAATGCGGGAAGAAGCGGTTCGTCGTGAGCGGATCAGGTCGAGGATCGTCCGAGTGACGTCTGGGGCCGGTAACGGGACCGGGCGGGTGCGCAGACAGCAGAAGAACGGGTCCTGTCCAGGCGGGCGGACGCGAACTGCCTACAGGTGCCCCGGGAGCCCGGCGATGGGGCACGAGGACGACTTCGTCCTGGCTCGCCGGTGAATAGACGCGATCGCGCTAAATCACTTTTGTCCGGTGCGACGTTGTCTGACCGGCTCTGCGTTCGCACCACGCCCTCGCCAACCGGATCCCGGAGATGGCGATAGGGAAATTCGACGGTTGATGGGCGAGCAGGCGGGGTTGGTTCGGGAGGGGGCTTGTGGCTGGGAAGGCACAGGCGGCCGGCGTGGCGGCCAGGCCCATACGAACCGCCGCGTGGTCGTGGTGGGCGGATGTGATCGCTTCGGCCGGCGTGGTCAGCGTGCTGATCGTCGTCGCGCTCTGGGTGCGGGGCGGCGGTGTGCAGGATCTTCGTGGCTGGGCGGCGGGCCTGACGTCGCTCGGCCGGTTGACCGGGCTTGTCGCGGCCGACCTGCTGCTCATCCAGGTGCTGCTGATGGCGCGCGTGCCGTGGATCGAGCGCACGTACGGACAGGACAGGCTCGCCCGTTGGCACCGTGTGGTCGGGTTCGTGTCTTTCAATCTGATGCTCGCGCACATCATTCTGATCACGTTCGGATATGCCGCGACGGGTGGTGTTTCTGTGACAGGCCAGGCGTGGAGCCTCGTCACCACATACCCGGGAATGCTGCTGGCAGTGGCCGGGGCGTCCGCCCTGACGATGGTCGTGCTCACCTCCCTGCGGGCTGCGCGGCGGCGGCTGCGCTACGAGGCGTGGCACCTGCTGCATCTGTACGCCTACCTCGGCGTCGGCCTGGCGCTGCCGCATCAGCTCTGGACCGGGGCCGACTTCACCAGCTCCCGGGCCGCGACGCTGTACTGGTGGACCGCGTACGCCGCGTGCGCCGGCGCGGTGGTCACCTTCCGGCTCGGGCTGCCGGCCTGGCGGACGCTGCGGCACCGACTCACGATCGCCGCTATCGTCCCGGAGGCTCCCGGCGTGCACTCGATCTACATGCGCGGACGCCACCTGGACCGGTTGCCGGCACACGCCGGGCAGTTCTTCCAGTGGCGCTTCCTCAGCGGCCCGGGTTGGAGTCGCGGCCATCCGTACTCGCTGTCCGCTATGCCGCGGGAGGACACACTGCGGATCACGGTGCGATCCCGCGGCGAGGGCAGCGAGCAGGTGTCAGAGTTACGCCCGGGAACCCGTGTGCTGATTGAGGGGCCGTACGGCCGGCTGACCGCCGCCCAACGCAGGGCTCCGCGGGTAACCATGATCGCGTCCGGGATCGGAATCACCCCGCTGCGGGCGTTGTTGGAAGAGTTACCGTACGCGCCGGGCGAAGCCACGCTGCTGTACCGTGCGCGCTCGGCAGAAGACCTGGTGTTCCGCCAGGAACTTGAGCGCCTCGCGGCCGTCCGTGGCCTGCGCGTGGAGTACCTGTTGGGACCGCGCGGGCAGGAGGGCTCGTGGTTGCCGGCCGGGTTCGGTGACGACGCGAAAGCCTTGCGTGAACTTGTCCCGGACATCGAGCAGCGCGACGTGTTCGTCTGCGGACCGGATGACTGGATGCAATCGGTGGTACGGGCGGCTCGGCACGCACGCGTGCCGGCGGAGCGCATACATCTTGAGCGCTTCACCTGGTAACCCGGCCACCCATCCTCATGGCGCTCACAAACCCACCCGAGGAGGACGACATGCGCAGGATCACGATGTGGTTCCTCGCCACGATCGCCGTGGTGGTACTTCTCTTCAGCTACCGAACGTCGACCGGAACCGACAGCTCGCCTTCGGCCGCGCCAGCCATGGTGACAGGCCCCGTTGCGCCGGCGGAAACCGGTACGTCACGCGGCACGGTTGCACGGTCCGGTTCCACCACCGTCGCCGACGGCCCGGTCGTGCAGACCAAGCGGGGGAACGTCCAGGTGCAGGCCAGCATCAGCGGTGGCCGGATCACCGAGGTCACGCCGATGACGGTGCCGAGCACGAACAACCGCTCCCGTGAGATCAACAAGCGCGCGGTGCCGCAGCTGCGCACGGAGGCGCTCGCCGCACAGAGCGCACAGATCGACGCGGTGTCCGGAGCGACGGCGACCAGCGAGGGCTACACGAAGTCGCTCCAGGCCGCCCTGGACTCCGCTCAGTTCCAGGCCAAGCCGTGACCAGGCAGGCATTCGTCGAGCAGATCATGGGTCTGCCCGTCAGCGTGCACGTGCGCGGTCCCGGCGCCGACTCCCCGGCGGCGGCACACGCCGTCGCCGGGGCCTTCGCCGAACTACGCGCGATGGACGCCGTCTTCAGCCCGTACCGCCCGGACAGCCGGGTGAGCGCGCTGAACCGGGGAGAACCGGTGGACGATCCGCTGGTCGCCGCGGTACTCGACCTGTGCGAGCAGGCGCGGCAGCGTACCGACGGCTACTTCGACGCGTACCTTCCCGAACCCGGCGGTGGCACCCGCTTCGACCCATCCGGCCTCGTGAAGGGCTGGGCGGTCGAACGCGCCGCGGAGCACCTGTCGGGATACGAGTTCTACCTGAACGCCGGTGGGGACATGACGGTACGCGGATCCTGGCGCGTGGGCATAGAGGATCCGGCACAGCCCGATCAGCTCCTCACCACCCTCGAGGTCGTCGACGGGGCCGTCGCGACCTCGGGCAGCGCACACCGCGGAGCCCACATCGTCGATCCGCACACCGGCACCCCCGCCCGCGGCCTGCGCTCAGTCACCGTCATCGGGCCGTCCCTGACTTGGGCGGACGTGTACGCCACTGCAGCGGCCGCGCAGGGGCCTCAGGCAATGACATGGCTCGCCACGCTACCCGGGTACGAGGCCCTGCTCGTTGGCGACGACGGCGCCCTGCTGGCCACACCCGGCTGGTCGCTACCCACGTAACGCGGCCAGGACCGTGACGGCTTGGAGATGGACATCCTGCATGTGCGGCTAGGCCCCGTGCTGGCGTACCGGCCCGCCGACCCTTATGGGTCGGATCGGCCCTGCCCCTTGCCGAGCTCCGATGGGGCAGGATGGTCGCCATGTATTGCGCCTCCGTCGTCTACCCGACCGACGCCGAGAACTTCGACTTCGAGTACTTCCGCAGCCGCCACGCGCCCATGTTCGCAAGGTTGCTCGGCGAAAACTGCATCCGGTTCGAGGTGCATCGGGCTCTCGCCACTCCGGGCGCACCGCCGCCGCCCTTCGCCGCCGCGCCTACTTCTGGGTTACGTCGCCAGACGTTCGGCGCCACCCTCGCCGAGCACGGCGCGGAGATCTACGTCGACATCGCCAACTTCAGCGGTACCCAACCGACCCGTGGCTGGGCAGAGGTGCTCTGACAGCCCCGTCCACGCACCACACACAGCGGAAGATGCAAGAAGCATTCAGCGACGCGACGATTTCCAGTCGCGACAGACTCATCTCGCACCTGGCAGGGCCTTCGATGTCAGTACAGAGGCAATGAGTTACCGGCTTATCAACCTCGGGCTTTACTCGGACGAACTCCTGCCTCCGTTGGCTGCGACGTCTCGCTTACCCGCCGGGGATTTCACCCGGAGCGGGTGATGACGGCGCATGCCTCTCCTTCATAGCGTGACGGCATGGAAGCCCGTCCCACTCCGGCCGATCCCACGCCCGGCGTGGTCGCCGTCGCCCGCGAGAGCGGCGACCAGCGGTCCATCCCGCCCGAGTTGGGCCCGGAGTCCATCGCCGTCCTGAACGGCCCCACCTTCATGTACTCCGAGCCGTCCGGCGACGTGCCGCCCGGCAGCATCGGCGGCCTGGTCCACCTGGACACCCGGCTGCTCAGCGGGTGGGTGCTCACGGTCAACGGCAAGCGCCTGCTCGTGCTCCGCTCGCAGACTCTTCAGCACTACTCGGCCCAGTTCGCGCTCGCCAGCCCCGAGCTGGCCGGCCTGCCGGCGAACAGCCTCGGGTTCCGGCGGCTGCGCTACGTCGGTGACGGCTTCCACGAGCGTGTGGAGCTGGTCTCCTACCAGGCCCACCCCGTCCGGATCGAGCTGCGCCTGGCGGTCGCCGCCGACTTCGCCGACCTCTTCGAGGTCAAGTCCGGGGTACGGGACCGCTCGGCGCACATCATTCGCCGGCACACCCCCGACGGGCTCTGCTTCTCGTACGCGTACAACGACTTCTCCGTCGAGACCTGGGTCCGCTGCTCGCGGCCGGCAGACCGGGTCGAGGGCGACGAGCTGGTCTGGGACCTGGAGCTGCACCGCCGGCAGGAGTGGTTCGTCGACCTCGACGTGCCGCTGCCGCCAGGCCCGGGGGTGGTCGAGTCGGTCCGCGGGGACATCGCCGAGGTGGTCCACGAGCAGGTACCCGACCCGATCCGCCGCTGGGTGGCGGGGCGGGCCCGGCTGTCCAGCGACAGCGAGGCGCTGGAGCGGACCATGCGCAAGTGCCGGGACGACATCGCCGCGCTCCGGTTGGAGCTGGAGGTCAAGGGGCAGCGGATCACGTTGCCCGGCGCTGGACTGCCTTGGTTCCTGACCGTCTTCGGCCGGGACACCCTGATCACCGCCTACCATGCGCTGGTCGCCGGTCCGAGCCTGGCTCGCGGCGCGCTGCTCGCCCTGGCCAGCCTGCAGGGCGACTGCTGTGACGACTTCACCGACGAGGAGCCCGGAAAGATTGTGCACGAGATCCGCAGCGGGGAGCTGACCCGGACCGGGGTGAAGCCGTACGGCCCGTACTACGGCACCGCCGACGCCACGCAGCTCTGGTTGATCCTGCTCTCCGAGTACTGGCGGTGGACCCGGGACGACGGGCTGGTGCAGAGCCTGCGGGACAACGCGATGGCCGCGCTCGACTGGATGGACCACTACGGCGACCGGGACGGCGACGGCTACGTGGAGTACGGCACCCGCTCGCCGGAGGGGCTCGGCAACCAGTGCTGGCGCGATTCGCCGGACGGCGTCATCTTCCACGACGGCCGGATTCCGGTGCTGCCGATCGCCACCTGCGAGCTGCAGGGCTACGGCTACGACGCGAAGCTGCGGCTGGCCGAACTCGCCGACGGCCCGCTCGACGATCCGGCCCTGGCTCGTCGGCTGCGCGAGGACGCCGCCCGGCTGTACGAACGGTTCAACCGGGACTTCTGGATCGAGGAGCGGGGTGGCTTCTACGCCGTCGGCCTCGACGGCGACAAGAACCGGATCGACTCGAAGACGTCGAACATGGGTCATCTGCTCTGGAGCGGCATCGTGCCACCGGAGCGGGCCGACCAGGTGGTGCGGCAGCTGATGTCGCCCGACCTCTTTTCCGGCTGGGGGATCCGGACCCTGTCCCGGGAGGACGAGTTGTTCAACTCCCTCGGCTACCACCACGGAACCGTCTGGCCGCACGACAACTCGCTCGCCGTTCTGGGGCTGGCCCGGTACGGGTACCGGGCCGAGGCCAACCGGATCAGCGTGGCGCTGATCGAGGTGGCGGAGCAGTTCGGCTACCGGCTGCCGGAGGCGCTGAGCGGGTACCCCCGCGAGCGGCTGCTGTTCGCTGTGCCGTACCCGACCGCGTGCAGCCCGCAGGCCTGGGCGTCCGCCACCCCGCTGGCCCTGGCCCGGGCGATGCTGAACCTCAACCCGGTCGACGGCCGGCTGGTCCTCGACCCGGACATTCCGTCAGAGTTCGGCCGGATCAATGCCCAGCGGGTCCGGGCGTTCGGACAGTTCTGGGACGTCGAGGCGGTGGGGCGCCGGGGGTACGTCCGGCTCTCCGCGGACTGACCGCTCGGCCAGGTTGTCCCGGCCGGCGATGGGGCCGCAATGACGAATCTTCGTGTGGTGATCGTGGGGGCCGGGTTCGCCGGATACCACGCGGCGAAGACGTTTGAGCCGGCTCGCCGGCACGCGGGCCGAGATCGTCCTGCTGAACACGACTCGACAGCCGCTACGAGCCCGGCAAACGCGGCTGGCAGAAGTACCGCGCCTACCACACCACCGAGGCCATCATCGGCGGCGTCAACCCCAGCCTCAGCAGTCCAAAACCCTCCTGCTCGGACGCCTCGACGAGCACGGACGACTCCGCTACACCGGCCGGACCCACGTCCTGCGGCCCGCCCAGCGCGCGGAACTAACCGACCTGCTAACCCCTCACACCGCAGCACCAGACGCCCATCCTTGGCCGCAACCACTGCCCGCCTCCTAGACCGGGCAGCTCGACCGGCCCCAACCCCTCCCCTACACCCCGGTCCTCCCCGCCGTGCCCGCGGAGATCGACGTCGACACCGCCTACGAACACCACCGATGGCGCCACCTCGTCCGCTACCGACGCCCCCGCCCCGACCTCGACCTCGACGACGTACCACCGCTCGACAGCCAGTTCTAACGTCCGCCAACACGGCGACCCAGGCAGAGACGGCCGGTTCGCCACTCCATGAAGCCGTAGCGCCGAGTCCGGCGCTAGCACAACCGGAACATGATCAGAGCGGTGAGATGCTTCGTCCCGCCCGGTCGGCCATGATCGTCGTGCTCCCGGCGCTGGTCTGACTCGTTATCCACCTGGCGCCACGGCTGCCCTTTGCTTGATTTGTCGGCCGCGCCGGGTGCACGCGCCGAACGGACGGGTGTGACCTAACAGGAGCCTGTGCAAGAGGTCCCATCACCGTGCTGTCCGTCCGCCCGACGGTGCGTGCTGCCCCGGTTGGACGCCTGGAAGGACAGCACCACCCACCATGACAGACCACCAGCTCGAAATCATCGGCGGCGTCGACACCCACGCCGACACCCACACCGCCGTCGTCATCGACGAGGTAGGCCGGATGCTCGGCCACCGCCAGTTCCCCACCACAGTCGCTGGTTACCGGGCGCTGCTGACCTGGATGAGCGAACACGGCCCGGTCCGGTCGATCGGAATCGAGGGCACCGGCAGCTACGGCGTCGGCCTGGCCCGCTACCTGCGCGCCCAAGGCATGCACCTCGTGGAGGTCGACCGGCCCAACCGCAAGATGCGCCGCCAGCGCGGCAAGTCCGACCCGATCGACGCCGAGGCCGCCGCCCGCGCCGTGCTGGCCGGCACCGCGACCACCGCCCCGAAGAACCGAGACGGGCAGGTGGAGGCCATCCGGGTCATCCGCGCGGCCCGCACCTCGGCAGTGAAGTCGCGCACCGCCGCGATCAACGCCCTGGTCGGCATGGTCCGCACCGCCCCGGAACCGCTGCGCACCCAACTCCTGGACCTGCGTAACTCGGAACTGATCATCACTGCTGCCGCGCTACGGCCAGCCATGGACATCGCCGACCCGATCGCGGCGACCAAGACCGCGATCCGTCGGCTGGCACGCCGCATCATCGACCTGGACCGCGAGATCCGGGCCGCCGACGTCGACCTGCAGGTGCTACTCAAGCAGGCCGCCCCGCAGCTGCTGGAGTTGCCCGGAGTCGGCCCTGAAGTCGCCGCGCAGCTGCTCATCACCGCCGGCGACAACCCGGAGCGGATCCGCGACGAGCGGGCCTTCGCCGCACTCTGCGGGGTCTCACCCATCCCCGCCAGTTCCGGGCGCACCGACCGGCACCGACTCAACCGAGGCGGGGACAGGATGGCCAACAGAGCCCTCTACATCGTCGCGGTCAACCGGATGCGCTGCCATCCCGAGACGCTCACCTACGTCGAACGCCGACGGAAACAAGGACTGAGCAACAAAGACATCTCCCGATGTCTGAAGCGGTACATCGCGCGTCAGGTCTACCCGCTGATCTTGGAATCCCTGCAGATCCGACCCCCGTCATCCACAACCCTCGCAGGGCTCTGACCAGCCCGGCTTGCATTACAGGAGCATCAGCCACGAGAGTTATCCACAACCGCAGGAGCGGCCGTGGCGCGCCAACGTCTTGGCGGGGAAGCTGAGGTGGTCGGCGAGGCCGCCTCCCGGCTGCTGGCCACGGCTACGTGCAGGTGGAGCAGCCCTGGCCGCAGGCCACCGACCACCGGTCCCCGCGCGACCAGCGCGGGGACCCACTGCATGTGGCGACAGGCACGTCCAGGGCCCGGCGGGCCAGCCGCATTCGCACCGCCGTGGTGTCCCAGGTCGGTGAAGCCTCATCCGGAGCAGCCAGCAGCAAAGACACCTACCTGCAGGCCCGATACCAGCGCATCGCCAGCCGCCGCGGCAAGAAGCCCGCCGTCGTTGCCGTCGGACACGGCATCCTCACCGCCATCTGGCACATGATCAGCAACGACGCCGTGCGGAGGCGGCACGGATTACTCGAGCGGCAACTAGGCCTGCTCGAATTCTTCGTCGGCATAGTTCCCCATAGCCACATCATCCAGGAAGGTCTCCCATAGACCGGTCGCTGCGGTGAGCGGGATGCACTCCGGCGCCCGGGAGCGCCACCCAGCCACGGAGTGCACGAGCCGCAGGAACCCGACTTAATCGACAGCACGGCATCGAATGGCGCTTATCGGCTCTATTGCACATTATTCCGAACACCGGCCCGGTCGCTGCGTCAAGCCACCGCAACAGCAGTTCTCAGAGTGACTCTCCGGCTGAAGCATTAGTGCCCATGTCAGGCGGCCTCAGAAACGTGCGTCCCGACTGGAACATACCATTCAGCATCCGCATTTTGTCTTGGTCTGGACCTTCTCGCGTTGCCCATTCGTTGTCCGACAGGAAATCGCCCCAAGCGCTTCGCTTACGCTCCATCAAGTCATCATTGTGCGACGGCTTCTGGATCATGCTGCGGTAGCCCCACAACGCACTAATACCGAAGACTTCCTCATCCCGCGTAGTGAAGCTCCAGCCGACGGGAAGCGCGGCATCAGCAAATTCGAAGAGTTCGACATGGCACCAGGCCGGCCGTGCATGGTCGGCCAGCACAAGGAGCCCGAGGTTCCCTTTCCTGATAGCCATTGCGTAAACCGCGTAAGCACTACCTACCGTAAGCTGAAACCTGGCCCGTCCGGAATTAGCCGTGCGACCAAGAACCGATTCCGGCAAGTCGCTTCCACGATTGCCGATACAAACGACCTGCATCACCACCGCTCATCAGCCCCAGGCATATGGTCCTTAACTTTAAGGTCGTCAACCGCTCCGGTTGTTATTTGATACTGGTAATGAACGTCAATTCCGTCGATCGTTTGCTCCATCTTTACCCAACCCTTATCGCGGGGCCATCTTGGATCCGTCTGCGGGACTTTCCAGAGCTCCACACCGGCCGCTGGATTTTCTCTCACCTCCAGCAGCAACTCCTCCTCCCAGTCGACGTGATCTCGTCGTGCGGTGCTGCCCCGCGATGGGTTTTGCACAGGCCCAAGACACGGATCCGTATTGTGAACGAGGACCGGGGTGTTGCCAGCGAGCACATAGTACGTGTGAATGCCGGCGACGGTGAGGTTGTAAGCAGCCGCGCGTTGCGTCGTGTCGGGGTTGAGTCCCACGGCTGCCAGGTCGGAGGTGCCACGGCCTGAGTGCAAAAGGTCACCGCGGTCAAGGTCCTTGACTTCCTGCCATTGCTGGTCGGTGTGGTTCCAGAAGGGGTGGTCATCAGTGGTGGTGAGAGTGGCTCCGTTGGACAACTCAAGATTGATCAGATCGTCGTCATGCACCCAGACGTGGGTCACCTTGCGAGGACCTTGCTCACCGGTCTCTGGGTCGGTAGCGAGGACTAGCTCGCCCACCTCGATGTCTTCGATGGCTTTGGTGCTGCCATCGGCCATGAGGACGTGGGTGTCGCCACTGAAGCTCTTAAAGGCGCATGTACGTGTACGCACGCTTTTCGCGGCGTGCGCATCGTGGGCTACATCAGCACCTTTTGCGAGGATTCGCAGCTCGACAACCGCTTTGGCGTAGCCGAGAAACGCGACCGCTGTCCAGAAGCATCCGCTTGCCTGCCCGTCAAGGCATCTTTTTGCGTCATTGATTCCAACCATTTCGGCAAGCAGGTTTTTGTAAACTTTGTCGAAATGCTCGTTTATTTTTTTGCAGAGTTCTTCATCGTTGGCACAGATAGCCTTGAAGGCCACTTGCTTCTGCTGTGCTTCGGGAAGTCTGCGGAAGGGCCGGTCGCGGTACCAGCCCGTTTGGCAGTAGACGCCGGTGGTGCAGGACCCGCTCTTGATGCATTCGCCGACCCGGCCCGGCTGCGACTGCTCAGTCTGATCCAGTCCGCTCCGGAGGGCGAGGCGTCCGTGAGTGACCTCACCGCGCCGCTTGGTCTCTCCCAGCCGACCGTGAGTCATCACCTTCGGATCCTCACCGAGGCCGGCCTGCTTGAGCGCGACAAGCGCGGCGTCTGGGCGTACTACCGCCTCGTGCCGTCCGCGATCGCGGCGATAGCCGAGCTGTTGACGCCGCCCCGCAAGCGGGCGACGAAGAAGGCCCGCTGAGCGGCACTGCGAAGGCCGGCGCCGGTGCAGGATTCCCGGGCCGTAGGTCGGTAGACCCCGAAGTCGTCGAGGTGGTGGCGGCGCAGTGGGTTCCACTTAAGCGTGAAGTGCTGGTTGGTGCGGAAGTCGGTGCCAGCCGCATGAGCGGCCGTGGCGCGCCAACGTCTTGGCGGGGAAGCTGAGGTGGTCGGCGAGACCGCCGCCCGGCTGCTGGCCACGGCCACGTGCAGGTGGAGCAGTCCCGGCCGCAGGCCACCGACCACCGGTCCCCGCGTCAGGCAGCCGGGCGTGGGGACCGACTGCCCTGCAGACCAGTACCAGCAGTCCGACCTGGCAACGGACATGATGTTGCTGTCCGCGCCGTGGCACGTCGCTGGCCCTCACGACTCAACCTCGCTGACGGCCGGCGCCGCGCTCCTGGTTCGGCTCGTGCGCCGTGAGGTTGTCCTCCAGTTGGTGCAAGACCCGGAGCGCTTCGCGCTGTTCAGCCGAGGTCATGTCGCCGACCGTACGGCGTTCGAGGTCTTCCCAGATGCGTTCCACCTGCTTGCGGAGGACGAGGCTGGCCGGGGTGGGTTCGACGCGGGTGGCGCGGCGGTCGTCGGGATCGGGGACGCGGCGTACGTAGCCGGCCCGTTCGAGGCGCTGCACGGTGCGGGTCATGCTGGCCGAGTCGGTGTCGAACTCGTCAGCGAGGTCGGTCTGCCGCTGCGGCCCCGACTCCCACAGTCGCTTCATCAGCAGTTCCTGGCCGGGGTGGAGCCCGACATCGCGGAGCAGTTGGCCGGCGAGCATTCGGTGGGTGCGGGCCAGCCGGAAGATCGCGTGGCTGATCGGCCCGCCCGCCGCGACGCCGGGCGGATGCCGCTCGACCGGCACGTCCTCTGCGCTCATCCGATAAGTCCGACCGATACCCCGCCGCTTCGCACCCACTGCCTGGACCGGCTCACCCGGCTGGCGGACGTCAGACAGCGGCGAAGGCGGCGAGCCGGTCCAGGCCGGCCGGTTCGGTCATCGGAATCACGGTAGGCGCGGGCACGCCCCCCGACGACCCGGTTTCCTCGCATCGACGCTGGTCACACCCTGGATCGGCCCGCTGCCCAGAGGCACTTTTTTCAGCTTTCGAACTTAGCCATGTTTCGTTACCCGCCCGTTATTGACGTGACCGCCGCCACTTCGGTTGACTGCGACGGAACCGCTTCCGCAACCGGTTCCGAAACAACGCCTCACCCCTTCGACCCGGGAGCGTCACGTGCCGATCACCATCGCCGACGTCGCCACCCGCGCCGGCGTGAGCAAGACGACGGTGTCGCGGGTGCTCAACGGCAAAGGCGAGGTGCACGTCCGCACCGCCGACCGGGTCCGCGCCGTCATCAACGCCCTCGGGTACGTGCCGAGCGCCCGCGCGGTCGGTCTGGCCCGCGGGCGTACCCGGGTGGTCGGCATGCTGGTGCCCGCCCTGACCTGGCCCTGGATGGGCGAGGTGCTCCAGGGCGCGGCCGACGTGGTCGAGGCCGAGGGGTATGGCATGCTGCTGTTCACCTGCACCCACGGCGACGAGTCGATGCGGCGGTTCGCCTCCCAGGTCTCCGCGAAGTCCTTCGACGGCCTGCTCGTGGTCGAGCCGGAGGGCACCCTCGACTACATCACCGAGCTGCACGAGCGCGGACTGCCGGTCATCCTTATCGACGACCGCGGCCACCAGCCCGGCTTCCCGTCGGTGCGCACCACCAACGAGTCCGGTGCGCGAGCCGCGGCGGCGCACCTGCTGGCGCACGGCCGGAAGCGGCCGCTGGTCGTCACCGGCCTGAGCCGCTTCGGCTGCACCCGGGAGCGGCTGGCCGGCTTCGCGGATGGCTACGCCGACGCCGGCCTGCCCATCGACCCCGCACTCGTCGTGGAGGGTGACTTCACCTTCGAGTGCGGGCGGGTCGCGGTGGAACGCCTGCTCGCCGACGGCGTGCCGTTCGACGCCGTCTTCGCGCACAACGACCTCTCCGCCGCCGGGGCGCTCCAGGCGCTGCGCGACGCCGGCCGGCGGGTCCCGGACGACGTGGCGGTGGTCGGCTTCGACGACCTGCCCCTGGCCGGGCACACCCACCCACCGCTGAGCTCGGTCCGTCAGCCGTTGCGGGAGATGGGGGCGGCCGCCGCCCGCACCCTCATCGCCCACCTCGCCGGCACGCCGCTGCCCGACACCCCGACCGTCATTCCCACCAGCTTCACCGTCCGCGCCTCGACCGGCACCACCTGACCTCTCTACCGCTGTATCCACCACCCACACCGGCGGGAGCACCGCGCCCACCGGTGGCAACACCGCACACCCTCCATCCACCACATCCCGCTCGAGGATTGCGGGAGCACCGAGGGAGACCTCCATGAGAAGAAGGCAGTTCCTCGCCGTCGCGCTGGCCGGCGCGATGGCCACCGGCGTCGCCGCGTGCGGCGACAGCCCGAACGCGAACAAGAAGAACGGCCAGGCGGCCACGGTGCTGAACGTCGGCATGCCGAACGGCCCGCAGGCCGAGAACAACAACCCGTTCCTCACCACGTCCGCCGCAGCCTCGCTGGGCTACCG
Source organism: Micromonospora sp. A200 (assembly GCF_029893845.1). NCBI lineage: Bacteria > Bacillati > Actinomycetota > Actinomycetes > Micromonosporales > Micromonosporaceae > Micromonospora > Micromonospora sp. A200. The sequence continues at coordinate 29,477 of NZ_JARXXY010000022.1, forward strand.
CTGGCAGATCTTCGAGCCGCTGATGATGTGGAACCCGGTTAAGCCGGCCGACCCGTTCAAGCCGTGGCTGGCGACCAAGGCCGAGTGGTCGTCAGACTACGCCTCGGTCAAGGTCACTATCCGAGACAACGCCACCTGGTCAGACGGGCAGAAGGTCACCGCCGAGGACGTCGCCTTCACCTACAACCTGGTCAAGAAGTACCCGGCGCTCAACGACCAGGGCGTGCCCTACACGGACGCGACCGCCAGCGGCAACGAGGTCACCATCAAGATGGCCAGCCCGCAGTTCGTGAACCAGCAGAAGGTGCTGTGGCGGGTGCCGATCGTGCCCAAGCACATCTGGGAGAAGATCAGCGACCCGACGACCGACACCGTCAAGCAGCCGGTCGGCAGCGGCCCGTACACCCTGAAGTCGTTCACCCCGGCCAGCATGACCCTGGCGGTGCGCGACAGTGGCTACTGGCAGGACCTGCCGAAGGTCAAGGAGCTGCGCTACACCTCCTACACCGACAACAGCGCGCAGACCACCGCGCTGGCCAACGGCGAGTCGGAGTGGAGCTTCGTCTTCATCCCCAACTACCAGACCGTCTTCGTGGCCAAGAACCAGGAGCACCACAAGATGTGGGCGCCCGCGATCCTGGGCATCCACGGCCTCTACCTCAACACCACGAAGAAGCCGTTCGACGACCCGACGCTGCGCCGGGCCATGAACATGGTCATCGACCGCCAGGACATCTTCACCACGGCCGAGGCCGGGTACTTCCACCCGCTGGTGAAGAGCGTGACCGGCCTGCCCAGCCCGGCCGGTGACGCGTTCATCGCGTCGGAGTTCAAGGGCCAGGAGCACAAGGTCGACGTCGAGGGCGCCAAGGCGCTGCTCACCGGCGCCGGCTACAAGCTCGAGGGCAACACCCTCAAGGACAAGACCGGCAAGGCCGTCACGATCAAGCTGACCGACCCGGCCGGGTGGTCCGACTACCAGACCAGCCTTGAGATCGTGAAGGACAACCTGTCGAAGATCGGCATCGCCGCGACGGTCGACAAGGCCAACCAGGACGCCTGGTTCCGCAACGTCGAGCAGGGCAACTTCGAGGCGACCTTCCGGTGGACCGAGGGCGGTGCCACGCCGTACGACATCTACCGGACGATCATGGACGGCCGGCAGCTCAAGCCGATCGGCACCGCCTCCCCGGCGGGCAACTTCGGCCGCTTCGACAACAAGCAGGCGACCGACGCCCTGGTCGCCTACGCGAACGCCACCGACGAGGCGGCCCGTACCGCCGCGATGAGCACGCTGCAGAAGGTCTTCGTCGACCAGATGCCGATGATCCCGGTCGGCGCGGACAACATCGGCGGCGCGTACAGCACGAAGAACTGGACCGGCTGGCCCGACGACTCGAACCCGTACGGCGCCATGCAGCCCACCCAGCCCAACGCGCTGGACGTGGTCCTGCACCTTAAGCCCGCCGGTAGCTGACCCCCGGCACCGCCTCCCCGGTCGGCCCCGGCCGACCGGGGAGGCGGCACCAGATGTTCGTGACATCGCGATCCCAGACAGGAACTCGGCATGACGTTGAGCGAGAGCGCGGCGGCACCGGCCGACGAGGTGGTGCTGGAGGCCGTCGGCCTGACCAAGCACTTCCCCGTCCGCAGACGGCTGCGTGACCTCTTCTCCCGGACGCCGGCAGTCGTGCACGCCGTCGACGACGTATCGTTCGCGCTGCGTCGCGGCTGGGTGACCGCGCTGGTCGGGGAGTCCGGCTCCGGCAAGTCCACGGTGGCCCGGCTGCTGGCCCAGATCTACCCCCGCACCGCCGGCGACCTCCGCCTGCACGGCAGGTCGACCAGGGTGCGCGGCGGTCGTCCGTTCCGGTCGTACGTGCGGCGGGTCCAGCTGATCCTGCAGGACCCGTTCGCGTCGTTGAATCCGGTGCACACCGTCCGCTACCACCTCACCCGATCGCTGCGGATCCACGGCAACGCCGGGCGCAGCGCCGAGGACCTGGAGGCGGCCCTCGGCAAGCTGCTCACCCGGGTCAGCCTCACCCCGCCCGAGCGCTACCTGGACGCTTTCCCGCACGAGCTCTCCGGCGGCCAGCGGCAGCGGGTCGCCATCGCCCGGGCGCTCGGCGCCGACCCGGAGGTGCTCCTCGCCGACGAGCCGGTCTCCATGCTCGACGTCTCGATCCGCCTCGGCGTGCTCAACCTGCTCCAAGACCTCAAGCAGCGGCTCAACATCGCCATCCTCTACATCACGCACGACATCGCCTCGGCCCGCTACTTCGCCGACGAGACGATCGTGATGTACGCCGGCCGGATGGTCGAGGGCGGCGACAGCGAGACCGTCACCCAGAACCCGGCCCACCCGTACACCCGGCTGCTCACCGATTCGGCGCCAGACCCCGAGCGCATCACCGGCGACGGCGCCGGCGTCGACGCGGCCGCCGGGGAGGACCGCGGTCAGGGCGAGCCGCCGAGCCTGATCACCCCGCCCGCCGGCTGCCGGTTCCACCCCCGGTGCCCGCACGCCATGCGGCGCTGCACGGCGGACCTGCCGCCACGGCTGACCATCGGCGACCGGCCCGGCCACTGGGCGGCCTGCTGGCTCTACGACCCGGCCACCGTCGCCGCCGACACTCCCGGCTCCGCCGCGCCGGACGCCGACCCGGCCGTTCCACCGCCCCCGGCAGCGGTCGAGCGGGACGACAACGCCACCTTGGAGGAGACCCGATGAGATTCCTCCTGCAGCGCACGGCCTTCTACCTGTTCACCGCATGGGCGGCCATCACGCTCAACTTCTTCATCCCGCGGTTGGTCCCGGGCGACCCGGTGCAGTCCCTCATCTCGCGCAACCAGGGCCGGATCAGCGCCGACGCCATCGAGTCGCTGCGCGTGCTGTTCGGGCTGGACGCGAACGAGAACGTCTGGGAGCAGTACCTGCACTACTGGGGACAGCTCCTCCACGGCGACCTGGGGCTGTCGTTCACCTTCTTCCCGGCGCCGGTGTCGACGGTGATCGGCGACAGCCTGCCGTGGACGATCGGCCTGGTCGGCATCACCACGATCATCAGCTTCCTCCTCGGCACCGCGCTCGGCGTCGGCGCCGGCTGGCGGCGTGGCTCCTGGGTCGACGGCCTCCTGCCGGCCACCACGTTCCTGTCCTCGATTCCGTACTTCTGGCTGGGCCTCGTCGCCATCGCCCTGTTCGCCGGCCCGGGAAGTTTCTTCCCGTCCTCCGGCGGCTACGAGCCGGGCCTCGTGCCGGCGTTCGACCAGTACTTCATCCCGAGCGCGATCCAGCACAGCATCCTGCCCGCCGCCACCATCCTGGTCTCCTCGATGAGCGGGTGGATCCTCAGCATGCGCAACATGATGGTCACCGTCTCCTCGGAGGACTACATCACGGTCGCCCACGCGAAGGGGCTGTCCGAGCGCCGGGTCGCCCTCAGCTACGCGGCCCGCAACGCGCTGCTGCCGAACGTGTCGGGCTTCGCCCTGTCGCTCGGGTTCATCGTCGGCGGCACGCTGCTGGTGGAGATCGTCTTCTCCTACCCCGGGCTCGGCTACCAGCTGTTCCAGGCCGTCGGCGCCAAGGACTACCCGCTGATGCAGGGCATCTTCCTGATCATCACGATCTCCGTGCTGGTGGCGAACCTGCTCGCCGACGTCGCGTACCTGCTTCTCGACCCGCGGACCCGAAAGAGCTGAGCGATGACCATCTCACCGTCGAGCATCGAGCAGGTCATCCCCGGTCAGGGGGCGATGGCCCAGCCGTCGGCCGCGCCGGGCCGAGCGAAGCGGCGCCGGTTCCGGTTCGTCGCCAACGCCAAGGCCGCCACCGGGCTGGTAATCCTGGGCATCTACTGCCTCTTCGCGGTGATCGGGCCGTGGGTGGCGCCGTACGACCCGGACGCCCGCAGCGGCGACGTGCTCCAGGCGCCGTCGCTGCGGCACTGGTTCGGCACGACCCACCTCGGTCAGGACATCTTCAGCCAGATCCTGGTCGGCGCGCGCAGCGTCATGCTGGTGGGACTGGTCGCCGGTGTGCTGGCGACGATCCTGTCCATCCTCATCGGCGTGACCGCCGGCTACATCGGCGGCGCGGCCGACGAGGGCCTGTCGGCCCTGTCCAACGTGTTCCTGGTCATCCCCGCGCTGCCGCTGATCATCATCGTGACGTCGATCGTGGAGCAGGCCAGCGACACGCTGGTCGCGCTCATCATCGGCTGCACCTCGTGGGCGTGGGGCGCCCGGGTGCTACGCGCCCAGACATTGTCCCTGCGGCGCCGCGACTACGTCGAGGCGGCCCGGGCCACCGGCGAGCGGACGTGGCGCATCATCCTGTTCGAGATCCTGCCCAACCTCACCGCGATCATCGCGTCCGGCTTCGTCGGCACCGTCATCTTCGCCGTCATGTCGGAGATCACCCTGGCCTTCATCGGCATCTCGTCGATCTCATCCTGGAACTGGGGCACCATCCTGTTCTGGGCCCAGGGCCAGCAGGCCCTCGCGCAGGGCGCCTGGTGGTGGTTCGTCCCGGCCGGGCTGGCCATCGCGCTGCTCGGCACCGCCCTCGCCCTGATCAACTTCGGGATCGACGAGTTCGTCAGCCCCCGGCTGCGCAGCGCCGGCAGGACCCGGATCCGCACCGCCGACGGCCGCACCGTGCGGATGCGGGTCGGCTTCACCCCCGTGCTGGCCCCGACCCCGTCCGTCCCGACGCCACGGGCTGCCACCACCCGAGAGGACGTTGTGCGATGAGCGATCCGGTGCTGGAGATCCGCGGACTGCGCGTCGACTACGGGCTCGGCGACGCGGCGGTGCACGCCGTCCGCGACGTCGACCTGGCCCTGCACCGGGGCGAGGTGCTGGGGCTGGCCGGCGAGAGCGGCAGCGGCAAGTCCACCCTGGCGTACGGGCTGACCCGGCTGCTACCGCCGCCCGGGGTGGTCAGCGGCGGCCAGGTGGTCTACCACCCGGTCGACGGCCCGCCGGTGGACGTGCTGACCCTCAGCCCGGCGCAGCTGCGGAAGTTCCGCTGGGCGGAGACCTCGATCGTGTTCCAGGGCGCGATGAACTCGCTCAACCCGGTGCACAAGGTCTCCACCCAGCTGCTCGACGTGATCAAGGCGCACGAGCCGACGAGCACGGCGGCGGGCCGGCTGGCCCGGGCCCGGGACCTGCTCCGCCTGGTCGGCATCGCGGCGGACCGGCTGGACAGCTACCCGCACCAGCTCAGCGGCGGCATGCGGCAGCGCGTCATGATCGCGATGGCGCTGGCGCTGGAGCCGCAGGTGGTCATCATGGACGAGCCGACCACCGCGCTGGACGTGGTGATGCAGCGGCAGATCCTCGGCCAGCTCGCCGAGCTGCGGGAGCGGCTGGGCTTCGCTGTGCTGTTCATCACCCACGACCTGTCGCTGCTGGTCGAGTTCTCCGACCGGATCGCCATCATGTACGGCGGCCGGATCGTCGAGGAGGCGCCCGCCGCGCAGCTCTACCGGCGGGCCCTGCACCCGTACACGGAGGGGTTGCTGCACTCCTTCCCGGCGCTGCGCGGCCCGCGCCGCGAGCTGACCGGCATCCCCGGCTCGCCGCCGGACCTGCGGGCCATGCCGGAGGGCTGCGGGTTCCACCCGCGCTGTCCGAAAGCCTTCGACCCGTGCGACAAGAAGGTGCCGGCGCTGGGCCCGCCCGTCGACGACCACCCGGGCCGGGACGTCGCCTGCTGGCTGCACCCGGTCGCCGCGCCGGTACCCCGCTGACCCCCGCTCTCCGTCCGACAGAACGACCCGCTACCGCGAGGAGAACCATGGACACCCACCTCACCAGCCCGACCACCGACGGCTCCAGGTCGCCGCGCGGCGTCAGACGCGCTGAGCTGGAGTCGTCGCACGGGCAGGCCGACCCGATCGACACCCTCCCGCCGACCTTCCGGTGGGGGGTGGCGACCTCGTCGTACCAGATCGAGGGTGCGGTGGCCGAGGACGGCCGGACGCCGTCGATCTGGGACACCTTCTGCCGGGTGCCGGGCGCGGTGGCCAACGGCGACCACGGCGACGTGGCCTGCGACCACTACCACCGGATGCCGCAGGACGTCGCGCTCATCGCGGACCTGGGCCTGGACACCTACCGGTTCTCGGTGGCCTGGCCGCGGGTGCAGCCGGGCGGGCGCGGGCCGGCCAACCCGGCCGGGCTGGCCTTCTACGACCGCCTGGTGGACGAGCTGCTGGGCCGCGGGGTCGACCCGTGGGTGACGCTCTACCACTGGGACCTGCCGCAGGAGCTGGAGGACGCGGGCGGCTGGCCGAACCGGGACACCGCCTACCGGTTCGCCGACTACGCGGAGCTGGTCTTCGCCGCCCTCGGCGACCGGGTGAAGACCTGGACCACGCTGAACGAGCCGTGGTGCTCGGCGATGCTCGGGTACGCGTACGGCCTGCACGCCCCGGGCCGGCGAGACCTCGGCGCCGGGATCGCGGCCGCGCACCACCTGCTGCTCGGGCACGGGTTGGCGACGCAGCGGCTGCGCGCGGCGGCGGGCAGCCCGATCGAGCTGGGCATCACCCTCAACATGGCCACCGCCGACCCGGCCACCGACAGCCCCACCGACCGGGACGCCGCTCGGGCGGCGGACGGCCTGGGCAACCGGATCTACCTGGACCCGCTCTTCCACGGCCGCTACCCGGAGGACGTGGTGGCAGACCTGGCCGCCGAGGGGGTGCGCATCCCGGTCGAGGACGGCGACCTGGCGGTCATCTCGTCCCCGATCGACGTGCTCGGGGTGAACTACTACTTCGGGCAGGCGCACTCGGGAGTGGACGAGCAGGGCCGGGAGCGGGAGGACGACGGCCGGCCGGTGCGCCGGGTCGTCCGCCGGGACCTGCCGCGTACCGCGATGGACTGGGAGATCGTGCCGGACTCCTTCACCGAGCTGCTGGTCCGGCTGCACCGGGACTACCCGGGCGTGCCGCTGGTGATCACCGAGAACGGGGCGGCCTTCGACGACAAGCCGGACGCCGACGGGTTCGTGGCCGATGACGACCGGGTGGCGTACCTGACCGAGCACCTGCGGGCGGTGGCCCGGGCCCGGCAGGCCGGCGCGGACGTGCGTGGCTACTTCGCCTGGTCGCTGCTGGACAACTTCGAGTGGGCGTACGGCTACGACAAGCGGTTCGGCATCGTCCGGGTGGACTACGACACCCAGCGGCGTACGCCGAAGCGCAGCGCGCACTGGTACCGCGACACCATCCGGCGGGTGCGCGGGGAGCGCTGACCGGCCGCTCGGGGCGGCCGCGCGGGATCCTCCCGGGCGGCTGCCCCGCCGCGCCCGGGTGCCTTGCCGGCCACATTTTTCATGTCTTGACATAAGCAGGTGCGAGGGGTTTTCTAATTCGCGGACGTCGATTTATCCGGAAGGAGCATCCGTGTCCCCCACCACCGTTCCCCGGCTCGCCGGCCGCGCCGTCCTGGCGCTCTGCCTCGCGGCCGGCACCCTCGCCCTCACCCCGCCGCCGGCCGCGCAGGCCGCCGGCGAGACCGTCAACGTCTGGCTGACCACCACCTCCGACTCCGGCGGGCGGACCGTCACCCGGGGCCTGCAGCAGCAGAGCCCGCTGAGTTTCGCCGCCAGCAGCCCCGCCGCCGCGCACACCGTCACCGTCGACGAGAACACCCGGTACCAGCCCTTCGAGGGCGCCGGGGCGTCCATCACCGACACCACCGCGTACCTGCTACGGGGCGGGCCGGTGAGCGCGGCCACCCGGGACGAGGTGATGCGCAAGCTCTTCAGCCCCACCGACGGCATCGGCCTGTCCTACGTGCGCAACCCGATCGGCGCCTCCGACCTGTCCCGGCCCGGCAACGTCTCGCTCGACGACACCTGCTGCGACCTGAACGACTTCGGGGCCAACGGCTACGACACGAACGTCGAGCTGCTCACCGCCCAGGCCCGGCAGCTCAACCCGGCGCTGCGGGTGATGGTGGTGCCGTGGAGCGCGCCCGGCTGGATGAAGGACAACGGCCGGATGGACCAGATGGGCTGGCTCAAGTGGGAGTACTACGCCACCTACGCCCAGTACTTCGTCAAGACCATCCAGGCGTACGCGGCCCGGGGCGTGAAGGTCGACTACCTCTCGGTGCAGAACGAGCCGAACTGCTGCCAGGCCGGCAACCCCACCGCGATGGACTACCCGGGGATGAGCTGGAACTCCTCCGGCCTGGTCGAGCTGACCAAGAACTACGTCTACCCGGCGTTCCGCGCCGCCGGCATCACCACCAAGGTGCTCGTGCACGACTGGAACTACGGCGACTACGGCACCATCGGCTCCGGGTTGCTCGCCGACGGCGCGGTCCGCACCGACCCGCTGTTCGGCGGCATCGCCTGGCACGGCTACTGGGGTGACCCGGCGGTCGGCAGCCAGGTGCACGGCCAGTACCCGGCGGTGCCGCAGTTCAGCACCGAGCACTCCGGCGGCACCTGGATCGCCAACCAGCACAACGAGGACATGGCCGACATCGTGAACTACGCCCGGAACTGGAGCCGGAGCGTGGTGAAGTGGAGCCTCGCGGTCAACCAGTTCATGGGCCCGCACAACGGCGGCTGCGGCAACTGCACCGGCCTCATCACCGTGCAGGAGGGCGGCGCCCGCGCCGGCCAGGTCGACTACACGATCGAGTACTACACCACCGGGCACCTGACCAAGTTCGTCCGGCCGGGGGCGGTGCGGATCGACTCCACCGCCAACGGCACCGTGCAGAACGTCGCGTACCGCAACCCGGACGGGACCAAGGCGCTGCTGGCGCACAACGGCGGCAGCTCCGCCCAGTCGGTGAAGGTGGTCTGGGGCGGGCAGTCCTTCACCTACACCCTGCCGGCCCGCACCACCGCCACGTTCACCTGGTCCGGCAGCCAGTCGGGCGGGGGCGGCACGCCGACCGGCCCGATCACCGGCATCGGCGGCAAGTGCCTCGACGTCACCGACAACACCAGCGCCGACGGCACGCCGGCGCAGATCTGGAGCTGCACCGGCGGCGCGAACCAGCAGTGGACCCGGGCCGCCGACGGCACCCTCCGCTCGCTGGGCAAGTGCCTCGACGTGGCCGGGGGCGGCACCGCCGACGGCACGAAGGTGCAGTTGTGGACCTGCAACGGCAGCGCCGCCCAGCGGTGGACCTGGACGGCCGGGCGGGACCTGGTGAACCCGCAGGCGAACAAGTGCCTGGACGTCACCGGCAACACCTCCGCCGACGGCACCAAGACGCAGATCTGGAGCTGCACCGGCGGGGCCAACCAGAAGTGGAACCTCCCGTCCTGAGCCGGGGCCGGGCCGGCGCTCCCGCCGGCCCGGTGGCTCAGCGGGTCCGCGTCCGGGGCCGCCGCGCCGCCTGCGCCGGGACCACCCGGGCGACGGGTTCGCGCGGCACGCCGCCGTGGCGCAGCAGCCGGGCCATCGGCAGGGTGGCCGCGCCCATCGCGACCGCGTCCGGTCCGAGCCGGCACAGCTCGATCGAGGTCTGGGCGTACGGCTGGCGCAGCGCGTGCCGCGCGGTGGCCTCGCGGATCTGCGGCAGGTAGCGCTCGCCCAGGGCCAGGCCGGCCCAGCCGCCCAGCACCACCCGGTCGGGGTTGAACAGGTTCACCAGGTTCGCCACCCCGGCGCCGAGGTAGCCGACCGTCTCGTCGAGCACCTTGGCGGCGGTGCGGCTGGTGGCGCGCAGCAGCTCGCCGAAGGCGGTCTCCTCGTCGCCGCCGGTCGCCGGGCGACCACGGTTGGCCTGGCGGAACCGGTCGAGCACCCCTTCCGCCCCGACGTACGCCTCGAGGCAGCCGAGGTTGCCGCAGCGGCAGCGGCGGCCCCCGTACACGATGGTGGTGTGCCCCCACTCGCCGGCGCTGCTGTGCGCGCCGCGGTAGCCCACGCCGTCGGCCACCACGCAGGCCCCGACGCCGGAGCCGACCAGGGCAACGACCGCGTGCGGGACGCCGCGGCCGGCGCCGAACCACATCTCGGCCTGGCCGAGGGTCTTCGCGCCGTTGTCGATGTGCACCGGGATGTCGGTGCCGGCGCGCAGCAAGGCGCCGAGTGGCACGCCGTCCCAGCCGAGGGTCTGCGCGTGCACCACGGCGTCGGCGGCGCGCTCGACGGTGCCGGAGACGGCGACGCCGAAGCCGAGCACCGCCGCCGGGTCGATGCCGGCCTGCTCGATCACCGCGGTGAGACCGTGCAGCAGGTGGTCGGTGACCTGCCGGGGGTCGGGCTCGGCGGCGGCGATCGGGTACTCCGCCTTGGCGAGCGCGGTCATCGCCAGGTCGAAGAGTTCGACCTGCACCCGGGTCTCGCCGACGTCGGCGCCGACCAGGTAGCCGTAGCCGGGGGCGACCCGCAGCAGCACCCGCGGGCGGCCGCCGTCGGACTCGACCAAGCCGGCCTCCTCGACCAGGCCCTCGGCGATCATCTCGCCGACCAGGTTGCTCACGCTGGCCAGGCTCAGCGCGGTGGACTGCCCCAGCTCGTGCCGGCTCAGCGGGCCGTCCAGCCAGATCCGGGTGAGCAGGACCGACCGGTTGGCACGACGCATGTCGCGCACGGTGGTGCGTTTGGCGTCCACGTCCGCCGCCATCCTCTCCCGGCCGCCCCCGGCGGCCTGCTTCACGCGGTGAACCAAGTGCTGACAGACTACTGCGCGTTTACATTTAACAAAGTTAACTGCTAGGGCGAGCGCATTGATGAAATGCTATGTCATGCGACTCAGGCGCGGGTTGACCCCCGCGCTCGGCGGCGTCGCGCTGCTCGCCGCCACCGAGCTCGCCGCCACGCAGACCGCCCTGGTGGCCTGCTCCGCGCCGGCCTGGGCCGAGGGCGTCACCTGGACCGCCGGCAGCTCGGCCACCTACGCCGCCCGCCTCGGCCGCCGACCCGGCCGTGGTCGCCGGCTGGATCGCCGAAACCCAGGCCGAACGCCGACGCGCCCGAACAACACCACACGCCAGTCGAAGAGAAGACCGACGTCCCTCCTCGCTTCAGCGAGGAGCGGATCATTGGCGTCGTCGAGGAACTCGGAGAACATCACCCGAACACGCCCCGGAGCTTGGGCCGTATCTCGCTCTTCCACCGGGCTGGGGCGTGGTACCGGCACCCGGCTACGAGGACGTCTGGTACGACGAGACTCTCCTCGACGTCTGACCTTGGCTCGGCAGCACCAGGCCCCGCAGGTAGGCCAGCCCTGGCATCATCCGGCATTGAACCGCGGCGAGATGCGCGGTCCCGAGCAACGAGCCCAGTCCTGACGCGGCGCGCAACGACCCGACGTGGCGCGAAGTGGGCGGCCACGATCGGTGCAAGCCGCCACAACGCAAGGGCGCCCTGACGACAGCCGGACGGTTACGAGGTCAGCTGCGGCGATCGGGGCGTAGCCGGTGCGGCGGGCAGGCCGGCGACCTCCACGTCAACCGCGAGTAGCGCGCCGTCGACCGGGCCGCGCGGCGCCAACCCCAGGGCGGCGGTGGTGATGAAGAGTCGGCGCAGGTCGGGGCCGCCGAGGCAGACGCTGGTGGGCTGGGCTGCGGCCAGGCGGATCTCGCGATCCAGCGTACCGTCCGGACGGTAGCGGCGGACCGCGTGGCCGCCCCAGAGCGCGACCCAGAGGTGACCCGCGGAGTCGATAGTCATCCCGTCCGGGGTGCCTTCCGTGGCCGACAGGCGCAAAAACGGTGCCCGGGCGGACAGGGCGCCGGTGGCCGGGTCCACCGTGAACCGGTCCACCTGACCGAGCGGGGTGTCCGCCAGGTACATCAGGGTGCCGCTGGCATCGAAGGCGGGCCCGTTGGTGATGGTCAGCCCGGTCACCGCTGCCTCGGGCGGGCCGTCCGACGGCAGTCGGTAGAGGGTGCCCGCGCCGGGTGTGGCGTCGTAGGCCATGCTCCCCGCCCAGAATCGGCCGTGCGGATCGGCCACCGCGTCGTTCATCCGGGCCCGAGCCCGATTATCCCCCTCAAGGTCCGCGACAAGCTGCGAGTCGCCGGTACCGTCCAGTACCGCCACCCCGGTGCCGACCGCGGCCAACCAACTGCCCGGCCGCCCGGCGATCGCGGCCACCGCGCCGAGCGGGGCGTTCAGCTGGTGTACCTCGCGAAACGGCGCGGGCGCGTCGCCGGTGGTCTCCAGCAGCCGTCCGGCGAGGAGATCCACGAGCACAAGCCGGCCGTCCACCCAGCGGGCCCCCTCCCCCAGCTCTAGTCGATCGCTGTTCCATGGGGTCGGTTCGGATAGCACCAGGTCTCCTTTCGGTGGTCAGCGGACGGCGCTGCCCGGCGTGTGGTCGAGCAGCGCCAGCTCGGCCCGGGTGGGCAGGCCCTCCCAGTCGCCGCGGGTGGCGACCGCGAAGGCGCCGGTGGTGACCGCTCGATCGAGTCGGGCGTCGACCTCGGCGCCGTCGAGCAGGCCGGAGAGCAGGCCGGCCACGAAGGCGTCGCCCGCGCCGACGGTGTCGACGACCGGCACGTGGCGGGCGGGCCGGTGCACGCTGCCGAGGTCGCTGTGACTGGTGGCGCCGCCTGCGCCGTGCTTGATCACCACCTCCCGTACGCCGGCGTCGAGCAGAGCGCGGACGGGATCGGCCGCGTCGGTGAGCACGGCCAGCTCGTCGTCGGAGGCGATCACGATGTCGATCGAGGGCACCAGCGGGCGGAGCGCCGCGGCGGCCTCGGTCATCGACCACAACCGCTGCCGGTGGTTGACGTCCAGACAGACCAGACTGCCGGCGGCGCGGGCTCGGGTCACCGCCGTGCTGATGGCCTGGTACGGGCCGGACCCCAGCGCGCAGGTGATGCCGGTGATGTGCAGGAGGCGGGGTGGCGACTCGGCCCCGGTGAAGGCGGCTGTCACGTCCGACGCGGCCAGCCGGGAGCCGGCCGATCCGGCCCGGTGGTAGGTGACCCGGCTGATGTCGCCCACGCGGGACTCGAAGAGGATCAGCCCGGTCGCGGCGTCCGGGTCGACTCGCGCCAGGGCCAGGTCGACGCCCTCGGCGCGCAGTGTGCGCCGGATCAGCTCCCCCGGTTCGTCCGCCCCGGTAACGCCGATCCAGCTGGCGTGGTGTCCGAGTCGAGCCAGGCCGATCGCCACGGTCGACTCGGCGCCGGCCACGGAGAGCTGGACCGTGCCGCCCAGCCGGAGTGGAGCCGAGGTCCGGAAGGCCGCCATGGTTTCGCCGAGGGTGAGGACGTCGGTCACGACGACGACACCTCGGCGAGGAACTCGGCGGCGCGGTCCCGCAGCGCGCCCAGGTCTCCGCCGCGCACGGCGTCGCCGAGCAGCGGCGAGCCCACCCCGACCGCGACCGCGCCCCGGTCGAGGTACGCCCGGGCGCTCTCCGCGTCGACGCCGCCGACGGGTACGAACGCGGTCCGCGGGAACGGGTCCCGCAGCGCGCCCAGATAGGCCGGCCCGCCGATCGAGGCGGGGAAAAGCTTGACTGCGGTGGCCCCGCTCGTGCCGGCCTGCACCACCTCGCTGGGGGTTAGCGCGCCGGCGAGCACTGGCAGCCCCAGCCTGCCCGCCTCGGCGATGCTCGGCGCGAGTGCCGGGGTGACCAGGAATGAAGCGCCCGCGTCGGCGGCCCGCTGAGCTTCGTCGGTGCTGAGCACCGTGCCGGCGCCCAGCCCGAAGTTGGCGCCGAGGGAGGCGCGCGCTTGGCGGATCGTGCCCAGCGCGTCGGCCCCGGTCAGCGACACTTCGATCAGGGCGATGCCTGTGTCGGCCAGGGTCAGCACCGAGGCCAGTGTCGCCTCCGGGTCCGGGCCGCGGACGATCGCCATCAGCCGGTGGGTCCGCAGGGAGTCGAGCAGATTCATCGGGGGTGGCCTCCGGATGATCGGTGCGCGGCGAGGGTCAACCGCCAGGTGACCTCGCCGTTCGGCGGGACCTCCGCCGCGTCGTCGGGGCCGGCTTCGGCCACGTCGAAGGCGCGGCCGAGCATGGGTTCGACGCCAATGCTGCGGTAGGGCCCGTTGCTGGGCCAGCCGCGCAGATTGCGCCAGAGCGCGGTGGATCGGGGCTGGTCGTGACATTCGAGGTGCAGGGTGAGCCGGTCGGTGCCGTCGATCACCCGCACGCTCGGGCAGTCGAGCAGCACCGCGCCGACTGCGGTGCCGTCATCGGGGCCGAGCCGGTCCAGCGGCAGGCCGGCCGGCGCGGGCCACGGCGCGGACAGCCACGGGCTGCCCGCCGGCCACTGGCCGGGGGACAGCAGCACGGCGGCTTCCGGGTAGAGCCGGGTCGGGGTGCCCGCGGGCGCGTCCAGCCGGGCAGCGGGTGAGAGGTCGAGCAGGGCATGGGCTGCCCAGACGAAGCGATAGCCCGGGTCGGCCTGGAGCCGGTAGTCGGCGACCACCACACCGGAACGGTCGGTGAGCCGCCGGGTCAGGGTGAAGTCCGGGCGCTCGATGGTGGCGATGCCCACGCCGGTGGTACGCCACGGCCGGGACCAGACGTCCCCGTGGTCGGGGAGGCCGCGCACCGTCGGCAGGCACTCCTCCAGGCCACCTGCGTCGACGAACGGGTCACCGGGCCGCACCTCGTCCCGGCCGGTGCCCGGCCGCCGCCAGAGCCACTCCCGGCCGTCGCCGCAGAGCGTGGTCCACCGGCCGCCGTGCGGATCGTCGGACCCGACGCGCAGCGGCACCGAGGTCTCCGTTCCTGAGGTTTCCGGCACCCGGCCCTCGGCGGCGGCGCTCACCATTCGGCGAAGGAGCCGTCGTCGTGGCGCCAGACCGGGTTGCGCCAGGCGTGCCCGGTTCGCGCAGCGGCCCGGACCGCCGCCTCGTCGACCGTGATGCCCAGCCCGGGCGCCTCCAGCCGCTTGATGTGACCGTCGACGAACCGGAACGGCTCCGGGTCGATCACGTAGTCGAGGAGTTCGGAACCGGCATGGTAGTGGATGCCGATGCTCTGCTCCTGAATGAGGAAGTTCGGCGTCGCGAGGGCCACCTGCAGGCTGGCCGCGAGCGCGATCGGCCCCAGTGGACAGTGCGGGGCGAGCACAGCGCCGTACGTCTCCGCGAGGGCGGCGATCCGGCGTACCTCGGAGATGCCGCCGGCGTGGGACAGGTCCGGTTGGACCACCGCGACCCCGGCCTGCAGGGGCCCGAGGAACTCGTGCCGGCCGTACAGCCGCTCGCCGGTGGCCACCGGAACCGGGGAGCAGGTGACGATGTCGTGCAGGTGGTGGGCCTGTTCGGCGAGGACCGGCTCTTCCACGAAGAGCGGTCGCAGGGCGGCGATCTCGGGCAAAATGCGTCGTGCCGCGGCGGCGCTGGCTCGGCCGTGGAAGTCCAACGCGAGGTCCCGGCTGTCGCCGAGCACCTCGCGCGCGGCGGCGACCCGGCTGACGACGGCGTCCACCTCGGCCGGGGTGGGGATCGCGGAGAGCCGGCCGGAGGCGTTCATCTTGACCCCGGTGAGGCCGGCGGCGACCTGTGCGGCGGCCGCCTCGGCGACCTCGCCGGGCTCGTCTCCGGCGATCCACGAGTAGATCCGGACCCGGTCGCGCACGGGGCCGCCGAGCAGGGCGTGCACCGGGGCGCCGTAGGCCTGCCCGGCGATGTCCCAGAGCGCCTGGTCGAGGCCGGCGACAGCGCTGGAGAGCACCGGGCCGCCGCGGTAGAAGCCGCCCTTGGTGAGGACCTGCCAGTGCTGCTCTATTCGGAGCGGGTCCTCGCCGATCAGGTACTCCGCGAGCACCTCGACGGCGCTGCGGACCACCTCGGCGCGTCCCTCCACCACGGGCTCGCCCCAGCCGATCAGCCCCTCGTCGGTCTCCACGCGGCAGAACAACCAGCGTGGCGCGACAAGGAAGGTCTCGATTCGGTCGATCTTCACCGGCTGCCCTTCTTTCCCCGTACTTTCTCGACGTCCCGCACGGCCTTCTCCAGCAGTCCCCGCATGGCGGTCTCGGCCGCGGTCGCGTCCTGCGCCCGGATCGCGTCCACCACCGCCCGGTGGCTCGGTACCGGGTCGTCGTGCGGCTCGCCGCCGTGGACCAGGCGGTCGCGTTCGGCGAGGCCGGTCTCCATGACCACCTCCATGCGCTCCAGCAACTCGTTGTGCGTGGCGGCCAGCAGCGCGCGATGGAAGCTCAGGTCGGCGGTTACGGCGGCGGCCGGATTGCCGTTCGCGGCGGCCATCTCCTCCAGCGCGGCGTTCAGCGCGGCGAGGTCGTCGTCGTTTGCCCGGCTGGCCGCCAGCCGGGCGGCGGCCGGCTCGATGATGGTACGGACCTCGTGCAGCTTGTCGAGCAGTCGCGGGTCGGCGCCTTCGGCGAACTGCCAGCGGATCACGTCACCGTCGAGCAGGTTCCAGTCCGTGCGGGGCCGGACGAACGTGCCGCGCTTCTGCCGCGCGTCCACGATGCCCTTGGCGGCGAGCACCTTGAGCGCTTCGCGCAGTGCGGTGAGGCTGACGTCGAGTTCCGCCTGGAGTGCGGTGATGTTCAGCGTCGCGCCCGGGGGGATCTCTCCGGCGAGGATGCGGCGTGCAATGACCTCGACGGTTTGCCCGTGGAGGCCGCGGCGTGCGTACTGTGTCAATGCTCTTCGCACCTTAATCGCTCGTCAGTATCGATCTTTCAAGCTGAGGCTTTTACCGCGGTCCAGCCACCGTCCACCACCAGGCTCGCGCCGGTGATGTAGGCGGCGTCCGGCGAGGCGAGGAAGGCCACGGTGGCGGCGACCTCGTCCGGGCTGCCGAACCGCTTCGCCACCGTCCCCGCGACGCTCTTCCGTCGGTCCGCTTCGGACACCTCGTCCCAGGCGGCGGTGAGGATCGGCCCCGGCAGCACGGTGTTCACCCGGACCTCCGGCCCGTACTCGACGGCGAGTTGGCGGCCGAGCGAGACGAGAGCGCCTTTGGCGGCGGCGTAGGCCGGCCGTCCGGGTAGGCCCACCAGCGCGTGCACCGAGGAGACCAGCACCACCGAGCCGTGACCGGCGCGGAGATCGTCCAGGCAGGCCCGCACGCCGAGGAAGGTACCGGTGAGGCTGACGGCGAGCTGGTGGTCCCAGGACTCCCGGCTGGTCTGATGGGCGGGGGCCACCTCGACCGCGTAGGCGTTGCTGATCAGGATGTCCACCGGCCCGAACGCGCGACGCACGGCCGCCACCGCGGCGGCCCAGTTGCCCTCGTCGGAGACGTCGGCGATCACGGGGACTGCCCGACCGCCGGCGGCGATCAGCTCGTTGGCGAGCGGGGTGGAGTCCCGTACGTCCATCAGGCCGACGACCGCGCCTTCGGCGGCGAGTCGCCGGGCGGTGGCCGCGCCGACGCCGCCAGCAGCCCCCGTGACCAGCGCGGTCTTGCCTTCCAGTCGTCCCAGTCGTCGCATGTACCGGCCCACCGTCCACCCAAGACTCGAAGATCTAATCATTAATTATGAAAATATCTTGACAGATGCGAGCCGTGGGTGCAACCTTCTGGCCACACCGTTCACATGACCGACACATTGCGACGTCACGCATCGTGTCGACGAGGAAGGGACACTCCCGTGAGCGACTTCGACCCCAGTCGCCGCCAATTCCTTGGACACCTCGGCCTTGCCGGCGTCGGGGCGCTCGGCGCGAGCTCGTTACTGAGCGCCTGCGCCAGCTCCGCCAGCAGCCCCGCGGACAAGGCGTCCGGCGCGATCACCGTCCAGTCCAACCTCTCCTCGCCCCAGGCGAAGGGGGCGATGGAGAAGCTTATCGAAAGCTTCAACAAGCAGGGCAAGGGTCGGGCGACGTTGAACACGATCGCCGCCGAGACCTACCGCACGCAGCTCCCGACCTACCTGACGTCGGCCAACCCGCCGGACCTCTACACCTGGTACGCCGGTTCCGTCGCCAACGACTACGCCAGCAAGGGACTGCTGCTGGACGTCAGCGACGTGTGGCGGCAGCTGACCGACTACCCCGCATCGCTGCGTACCCTCTCCACCGACGCCACCGGCAAGCAGGTCTTCGTCCCGATGACCAACTACTGGTGGGGCTTCTTCTACCGGAAGTCAAACTTCGCCAAGTGGGGGGTCCAGGAGCCGAAGACCTGGGCCGAGTTCGTCGCCCTCTGCCAAACGCTGCAGGGCAAGGGCATCTCGCCGATCGGCATCGGCCTGGGTGACACCCCGTGGGTCGCCTCCGCCTGGTTCGACTACCTGAACATCCGGATCAACGGCGCCCCGTTCCACCGCGAACTCCTCGCCGGCAAACAGCGCTTCGACGACCCGAAGGTCAAGGCGGTCTTCGCCCGGTGGCGCGAAGTGCTGCCCTACTTCGACCCGAAGGGCAAGGCGTACCCGTTCCAGGAGGCGACCACCGCGCTGCTGGCGGGCAAGACCGGCATGTTCCTCATCGGCACCTTCTTCGCCGATGCCACCTCGACAGACGCTTTCGACGACCTCGACTTCTTCCGCTTCCCGATCATCGACCCGGCGGTGCCGGTCGCCGAGGAGGCGCCCACGGACGGCTTCTTCGCCAGTACGCGGACCGCGAACCCCACCGGCGTCAAGGCCATGCTCACCTATCTGGCCTCGGTCGAGGCGCAGGAGGCGTACATCGCCAACAGTTCAGGGATCGTGCTGCCGGCACATCCGAAGGCGAAGGCGGCCGATGTGCCGCTCGTCGCCAAGGGCAAGGCGATGCTGGACAGCGCCCAGGAACTCACCCAGTTCTTCAACCGCGACTCCAGCGACGCGTTGCAGCCGACCGCGGACACCGCGCTCACCAAGTTCCTCGACAAGCCCGACCAGATCGACGCGATCCTGCGCGAGTGGCAGGCTGGCGCCGAGAAGGTCTTCAAGAGCTGATGACAACGCTCGCACCCGCCACCTCCCGAGCACCGGCAGCGGGAGCGACCCCGAAGCAGCGGCGGCGGAAGAACCGGCCGTCGCCGCTGCTGGTGGCGTTCGTCCTGGTGCCCTTCGCGGTCGAGAGCATCTGGGTGTTCTGGCCCGCCCTGCAAGGCTTCTACTTCTCGTTCACCCGATGGGACGGCCTGGAACCGCCCGCGTTCATCGGCTTCGGCAACTACACCGAGCTGGCCGGCGATGCGGTCTTCCGGGGGGCCGTGGTCAACACCTTGATCTGGCTGGTGCTCTTCGGCGGGCTGTCGGTCCTCGGCGGGTTCGGGATGGCGCTGCTGCTGCAACGCGAGCGGCGCGGGGTGGCCTTCTACCGCGCCGCGCTCTTCAGCCCGGTGGTCTTCTCACTCGTGGTGACCGCGCTGGTCTGGCGGGTCTTCTACCAGCCCGACGGGCTGGCCGACCAACTCCTGCGCGCGGTGGGCCTGGAGCAGCTAATCCGGCCCTGGCTCGCCGATCCGGAGACCGCGCTCTACGCAGTGATCCTGCCCGCCCTGTGGCGGCAGATCGGCTACGTCATGGTGCTCTACCTGGCCGGCCTGAAGGCGATCGACCCGGCGCTGCAGGAGGCGGCCCGGGTGGACGGCGCCAACAGCTGGCAGCGGCTCTGGAAGGTGACGATCCCGCAGCTGCGCGGGGTCAACTCGGTGGTGCTGTCGGTAATCGTGATCGACTCGCTGCGGTCGTTCGACATCGTCTGGGCGCTCACCCGGGGCGGCCCCTACCACTCGTCCGAACTGCTGAGCACCTACATGTACTCGACCGCCTTCCAGAGCCTACGGCTCGGCTACGGCTCCGCCATCGCCGTCGTGATCTTCGTGCTCGCGCTCGCGGTCATCCTCGGCTACCTCGTCCGCGCGTTCCGGGAGGACGCATGATTCGCGCGCTACGCACCGGCGTTTTCCACGCCAGCATGAGCCTGCTGGCCCTGCTGTGGCTCGGTCCGATCCTCTGGGTCGTCACCATGTCGACGAGGACCTTCGACGACATCGCGGCGCACGGGGTGGGCAGCCTGCCGCGCTCGTTCACCCTGGACACCTACCGGCAGGCCTGGACCGACGGCGGTCAGCTGCGCGCCCTGGTCAACAGCATGCTGGTCACCGTACCCGCGGTCGCCCTCAGCCTGGTGCTGGCGGCGGTGGCGGCGTTCGCGCTCAGCCGGTTCCGGATCCCCGGCCGACGTACGATCCTGCTGCTCATGCTCGCCGGAAACCTGCTGCCGCCGCAGATCCTGCTCATCCCCGTCAACAAGTTCAGCGAACTGACCGGCGTGTACGACACCCTCCCCGCGCTGATCGCGGTGCAGGTGGGTTTCGGGCTCGGGTTCTACACATTCGTACTGCACGGCTTCATGCGGGACCTGCCGGGCGAGATCCAGGAGGCGGCCACCATCGACGGGGCCGGCCCGGGGCAGATCTTCGCCCGAGTGATCCTGCCGCTGACCCGACCCGCGCTCGCCGCGCTCGGCGCGCTCTCCTTCACCTGGATCTTCAATGACCTGCTCTGGGCGATCACCGTGCTACGCACCGAAGACAGAATGCCGGTGACCCCCGCCCTGCTCGGGTTGCAGGGACAGTTCGTCTCGTCGTGGAACGTCATCGCCGCCGGCACGGTGATCGCCGCGGTGCCGACCATGCTGGTGTTCCTGAGCTTCCAACGACACTTCGTGTCCGGCCTCTCTATCGGAGCCGTCAAGTGAGCGAATCCACCACCGAGCCCGGCAGCGTCTACGAACGCGCCGCCGCGCGGCATGCGGCGGACAGCGGCGAGGAGGCGGCCCCGCTCGCCGGCCCGTGGACGCTACGCGGGGTGGACACCGAGTACACCGTCACCGTACCGGGGCACGGCCGGTGGTTGGAGCTGGTCAGCTGGGGGCCGTCCGGAGTCGCGGGCGGCCCCTCGCCGGTCAGCCACACCGGCCCTACCCCGTTCCTCACCGCCGGAGACTTCGCACCCGTGGAGTACGCGACCGACGCGGCCCGTCCGTTCGCCGGCGCCGACCTGGTCGTCGAGACGGCGGCCGGCGACCGGCGAGTCTCCTGGCGCTTCCAGCATGCGACCACCGGCCGCGACCAACTGCGGGTCACCTTCATCGACCCGCTGACCGGGCTGTGCGCGGAGCACTGCTACCGCGTCCCGGCGGGCACCGACGTGGTGGAGCGGTGGGTCGAGCTGAGCAACACGGGCACGGCTCCGCTGCGGCTGGCCCGGGCCGGTTCGGCCGGGTTCTGCGTACCCACGCCGCACGGCGCCCGATTGAGCTACCAGTGGGGCCAGTGGGCCCAGGAGTTCCAGCTCACGCACCTCGACCTCGGCCATGGCCAGTTCTCCATCGGCAGCTCCCAGGGGGTGCCGGGGCACACCTTCGTACCGTGGCTCGCGATCCGGGACCAGGCCGAGACGGATGGGCCCACCTGGGGCGTGGCGCTGGCCTGGACCGGTTCGTGGGAGATCACCGCCGAGCCGGACACCGGCGGGCTGACCCGGATACGGATCGGCCGCCGTCTCGTCGACGGTGGGTTGGAACTGCCCGCCGGGGCAACGATCACCCTGCCGGTGGTCGCTGGCGCCTACAGCGACGCCGGACTGGACGGACTGGCCCGGGTCTGGCACCGCTACCAGCGGCAGCTCGCCGGTGACCGGCTCGACCGGCCGCGGCCGGTGCTCTACAACTCGTGGGAGGCGACCGAGTTCGCCGTCGATGCCGACAACCAGGTGGCGCTGGCCCGGATTGCGGCGGAGCTCGGCGTGGAAACGTTCGTGGTCGACGACGGCTGGTTCGTCGGCCGGCACGACGACCGGGGCGGGCTGGGCGACTGGGCCCCGGATCCGGCCAAGTTCCCAGCCGGGTTCGACGCCTTCATCGCCGAGATCCGCGCCCTCGGCCTCAACTTCGGGCTCTGGGTCGAACCGGAGTCGGTCAGCCCGAAGTCACGCCTCTACGCCGAGCACCCCGACTGGGTCTACTCGATCGATGGCCGGCCGATCACCCCGATCCGCAACCAGTACCTGCTCGACCTCGGCCGTCCCGAAGCCGCCGAGTTCGTCCACTCGGCGCTGGACGGTCTCCTCCGTCGGCACGACATCGGGTATCTGAAGTGGGACTTCAACCGGCCGCGTACGGAGTCCGGCCGGCCCGGCGCGGCCACCCGGCTGGACCTCGACGGGGCCCACGTCGCCAACCTGCACCGGATCTACGCCGCTCTCCGGCGGGACCACCCGGACGTGGTGATCGAGGCGTGCGCGGCCGGCGGCGCCCGTACCGACCTCGCCATGGCAGCGCACGCGGACGTTTTCTGGCCGAGTGACAACACCGGCCCGTTGGACCGGCTCGCCATCCAGTACGGCTTCCTGCACGCCAATTCCCCGCACCTGCTCAGTTCGTGGGTAACCGACGCCGTCGGGCTCTTCGACCAGCGGCCCCGCTCGCTGGCCTTCCGGTTCGTGCTCGCGATGGCCGGCGTGCTCGGCATCGGTGCGGACATCCGGCACTGGACGCCGCAGCAGCGGACCGAGGCGGCCAGCTGGATCGCCCGCTACAAGCAGATCCGCGAGGTGATCACGCACGGCGAGGTGCAGCTGATCGGCGGCCCCGACCAGCTGCGCTGCGCCGTGCAGTACACCGCGCCGGACGGCAACACGGTTGTCGTACTCGCCTGGCACACCGGCCGGCTCGACGGGCACGGCCTGCTGCCGTCCCGGCCGGTCCGGCTGCCGCTGCGCGGGCTGGCCGCGGAGTCCAGCTATCGGCACGGCGACGGCACCTACTCCGGCAGCCACCTCACGGCGGTGGGCCTGCCGGTGCAGTGGGCCGCGGACCACGACGCGGAACTGTTCGTCCTGCGCCGCGGCTGACCCCGTCCCCCCTTCCTGGACAGGAGTATCCGGTCGCCGACCGCCGCCGCCCCACGTCTTTGGCGTCCGGCGACGGGTCCAGACTGACCAGTCCGACGATCATGAAAACTCGGCTGGTGACGGTCTACGACGCCGAGTGCCCCTGGTCGCGCAACGACGGTTTCTTGCCTCGGCGGTGAACGAGACGCCAGCCGCCCCGGGTGCTCGACCTGGGCTGCGGAACCGGCGTCTCGCGCTGGGCATGGCCACAGCTGGGAGCAGGGAATCCGGCCGACTCCCTCCGTCGGGCATGCCTGGCCGACGGCTATCAGGTCGAAGCACGGACCGAGGTGGCCGCCGTTCACCGCAGCGACGTGGGCTTCACCCACCAATACACGTCCCCGGCGAGGAACTCATCAGCACGGCGCGCTGCGCTTCCGACCCGAGGACCAGCTACGCGCCTCGCTGGGAGCTGCGGGATTGAACGTCGAAAGCATCCACGGAGGACGGTCCAGGCAGCCCGCAGGCCAGGGCGACGCCGAGTTCCTCGCGCGGAGGCATACCTGGCAAAGCGACAGTCGCACCCAGGTGAACCAACACCTGGGTGCGACTGTCCCGGTTCAGCAGGTGGCGTTCAGGCCGGCCCAGTTGGCGCGGTCGTTGTAGCCGCCGTCGCCCGCGTCGCCGACCACCAGGTCGAGCACCCGCACGCCGGTCAGGTCGACGTCGACCTGGCGGATGTCGTCGCGGGTCAGCACACCGCTGTCGAACAGGACCCGGCCGTCGCCGATCACCTGGAAGGTCGAGGTCGCGCCCTCAGGTCCGACGTTGCGGACCGCGTCGTCCAGGCCGACGATCGCGGTCAGCCCGCTGCACTTGTCACCGACGTAGTAGCGGACCGTGGACGGCGATGCGACCCCGATGCCGGTCGGGTACACCTGGCCGAGCATGCTGATCGGCGACCAGCCGCCGACGCTGCGATCGATGGTCGGGCTCATCCAGCCGCTGGTGGCGCTGATCCACTGGTGGTGCGACAGTACGACCTCGCCGTCCGGTGGGGCCGGCGCGACCACCACCGCCGAGACCGTCGCCTGCCGCAACCGTCCGTGCCCGATCACGTCGTACGAGGTGGTGGCGGTCAGCACGGCATCGCCAGGAGCGGCAGCGGTCGGGAGGGTCACCGCGAAGGCGAAGGTGGCGGAATCGCCGGGGGCCAGCAGGATCGGCGCCCGGCTGAGGGGGCGGACCGTCCAGCCGGCCGGCGCCGCCAACGTCACCTCCGGCGCGAGTACCGGCAGCACACCGTCGTTGCGTACGGTGGCCTCGACGCGCGCCTCGTCACCACCGGCGATTACCGGCGCCGTACCCTCGGGCGTCGGGTCACCGCCCACCTGCGTCACCAGCGGGAGGCCGGCGGTCACGTGCGGGACACCCGGTAGGCCGCGGGCCGGGCCGACCCGGAACAGCGCCGCGCCGTGGGCCGCGACGGCGGCGCTGATGGTGCCGGCGCTCTCGGTGACCTGGTCGGTCCACGCATTCTTGAGGGTGAACCGCGCCCCGGAGAGGCCGACCGACGAAGCCTTCGTGGTCAGGATCTTCGGGCTGTCACCCCTGTTCAGCAGCACCACGGCCCGGTCGCCGTTCGCCAGCCGCTTCACCCACGTCTCGGTCGTACCGGCGGGGCCGACCCGGACGGCCTGAACGACGGCAGGGTCCTGGTTGATCGCCAGCACGTCGGGGTCGGTGAGGATGTCCACAGAGGCCTGACTGAGCGTGCGGGCGTCGCTGCCGATCACCAGCGGCGCGGCGGCCGCGGACCAGAGCGTCATCTGCGTACGGAATTCCTCGTCGGTCATCCCGAGTTGCGGGCCGAGGTAGTCCGGGTCGTTGAAGTGACCGGGCCCGGCGACCTCGGGGTGCCGCGCGTTCGCGTCATAGTTACGTAGCACGTCCTTGAACTTGATGTCCCCGACGAAGCCCACGTCGGTATAGGTCCGCCAGGACTGCGCGATAGCCGGAGCATAGGTCCAGGAGTACGTCGACTGCTGCTCCTCCGGGTAGTTGCCCCAGTCGGGCGAGGTCACCGGATTGCACAGGTTGAAGAGGATGGGCCGTCCACTGGCGTTGTTCCGCAACGCCTGCGCGAACTCGGTGAAGACGGTCTTCGGGTCAAGGTCTGCGGCGATCCCGCAGAGGAAGTCCACCTTTACCGCGTCGAACTCCCAGGCGGCGAACTGGTCCGCGTCGCGCTGGTAGTAGCCGCCGCTGCCGAGTCCGCACTTCCCAGGGATGTACGGTCCGGCATCGGTGTAGATGCCGGCCTTAAGGCCCCTGGAGTGGATGTACCGCGCGAGCTCGGCCATCCCACTCGGAAAATGGTCGGGGTTGGCCACGAGTTGGCCGGCCGAGTTGCGTGGGGTCGGCGCCGCCCAGTTGCCGTCGATCCAGACGTACCGGTAGCCGGCGTCGCGCAGACCGCTGCTGACCAGGTAGTCGGCTGTTGACTTGACCTCGGCCTCGGTCGGATCGCCACCCAGGCCGAAGTAGGTGTTCCAGCCCATGTACGGCGTCGGGCTCAGCACCTGCTGAGGTGCTGGCGTTGTGATGGCGGCAGTGCCGGCCGCTGGGCCGGCGTGGGCGGGTGCCGGCACGATCAGCAGACCGGCCGTGAGGGCGAGCAGGGCGGTGAGCACATGTCGTTTCACATCGGATTCCTTTGCTGCCGGGGATGGGCGGACGCCACGACGGGCTACTTGCCGGCCTTTCTTCTCGTTCTGGACCTGCTTGTACTCCGGCTTGACCTCACTCCAGCGCCTGGGCTTGTTACGCACCGGCGCGGAGTCCGGAGCAGCACCGCGCGTTTCGTGGGCGGTGCCGGGAGCACGTCGGTCGTTCCGCTCACATCAACCAGCTGCAAGCCCGGCTCAAGGTGTCCGACGTGGAGGTAGCGCAACCGCCGACGTGAGTCGGGGCGCACACCACCCCGAGACCTTGAAGCAGGTCCCCACGATCGGCTGCCAGACCAGTCATGCCCGCACTCCTGAGGTTTGTTTCGAGGATCTTGCATCCCAGCGCGACGGCGTGTCAATATTAATTCGTAAATTATTAGTTCTAGCGCGTCCGGGGTCCATCCACATCCGACCCGAACCCCGATGCCGGAGCGGACCCGGCGGTGGTCACCGACTGGATCGCACAGACCCAGGCGGAACGCGCTCGTGCGGAAGCAGATCTGAACGCGAACGAGGGCGACAGCCCACGCCGGATGAGCCGAGCAGAGATCACGACCCTGGTGACCGCACTCGGCGACATCGCCACCGTGCTCCGCGACGCCGATCCCGCCGATAAGGCCGAGGTCTACCGGCAACTCGGACTCCGGCTCGCCTACCATCCTGAAACGCAAACGGTGCGCGCTGAAGTGGATCTCAGCGCGCACCGTGGGGCAATGGTTTGTGTCCGAGGGGCGACACGAACCATTGCCCCACTGCCACTGATGATCGGCAAGACATTGAAGCTCACACAGGTTTAGCTGCCCGGTGACCTCTTCGGTGCCGCCGGAGAGGTCACCGAGCAGCAGCGCCCCGAGGGCGGCGGATGCTGTGGGTGATGAGTGCTGGACAGGCCGTTCGCGGCAGATGCCGCGGGTCCGGCGGGGTGGGCAGGCCGGCCGGTCCGTGGCATGTGAGGATGCGGCGCATGCGTGCCGTGGTCTTCGACGAGTTCGGTGTCCGGCCCGAGGTCCGCGACGTCCGGGACCCGGTGCCACCGTCGGGAGGCGCGGTCATCCGCGTCGAGGCGACCGGGTTGTGCCGCAGCGACTGGCACGGTTGGCAGGGACACGATCCCGACATCCGCCTGCCACACGTCCCCGGCCACGAGTACGCCGGCGTCGTCACGGCGGTCGGCGCCGGCGTACGCGGCTGGCAGCCCGGCGATCGGGTCACCGCGCCCTTCGTCTGCGCCTGCGGGCAGTGCCCCGCCTGCCTCGCGGGGGACCAGCAGGTCTGCGAACGGCAGACGCAGCCCGGCTTCACCCACTGGGGCTCGTTCGCCGAATACGTGGCGGTCCATAACGCCGACGTCAACCTGGTCCGGCTCCCCGACGAGCTGGACTACCCGGCCGCGGCGGCCCTCGGCTGCCGCTTCGCCACGGCGTTCCGGGCCGTGGTCAGTCAGGGGCGGGCCGCCGCGGGCGAGTGGGTGGCGGTGCACGGCTGCGGCGGAGTGGGACTGTCCGCGGTGATGATCGCGGCGGCGTGCGGCGCGCAGGTCGTGGCGGTGGACGTTGCCCCCGGTGCGCTCGAGCTGGCCAGGAACTGCGGGGCCACGATCTGTCTGGACGGTAGCGCCCTCACCGGACCCGGCGAGGTGGCCGCGGCCGTACGGGAGGCGACCGGCGGCGGCGCCCACCTGTCGCTCGACGCGTTGGGCAGTCACGCCACCTGCACCGCCTCCATCGAAAGCCTCCGGCGGCGCGGACGCCACGTGCAGGTCGGACTCCTCCCCGCCGCCCAGGGCCGCCCGGCCCTGCCGATGGAGCTCGTGATCGCGTTCGAGCTGGAGCTGCGGGGCAGTCACGGCATGCCCGCGCACACCTATCCCGAACTGCTCCGGCTGGTCACCGCCGGCGTACTGCGCCCCGCCAAGCTGATCACCCGCACCATCGGCCTCGCCGAGGTGCCCCACGCGTTGACCACGATGGACCGGGACGCGCCCGGCGGAATGTGCCTCATCCACCCCCGGTAAGTCGGCGTACCTACGACGGGTTGACTGGACTGCAACACCTCATCGACGACGACCTGGCCACTCGCTTGCGCCGGTGTGCACGAACGTGACGATGAGCGGCTGTCACAGGTTGTGACGGTCGTCGGTCGGCAGGCGGGGCGGCTCCGGTGGCTCCGGGGACTGGTCGGGCTGACCGAGCTGCGCGACCTGGGTCGGGTCGAGAACCCGAGAGAGGAACGAGCGGGTCCGTTCGTGCTGCGGCGCGCCGAGCACCTCCTGCGGCGGCCCCTGCTCGACCACCACGCCGCCGTCCATGAACACGACCCCGTCCACCTGGGCGAAACCGGGATCGACGGCCCCGTCCAGAGGCATACGCTCGGGGCGAGCCTCAGCCCCCTATCACGGCGGCACAGAATCAGACCGGCCCGGACACGCGTAGGCTGGGGCTATCCCGGAATCGACGACATCCCACTCCTGAGGTGCCCGCCACGCCGGCTCCGTCCGAGGCGATGCCATGTTCGTACCCGACCGCGCCCGATCCGCAGTGGCCCGACCGACCGATCTCCCGCCGTCGGAGCATCGGGAAGCACTCCCCACCTTCCAGCGGCCCAGGTGCCGTTGACCCGCGCCGGCGCGACCCGGATCGGCGTCCGCGCCGCAGCGCTCGCGATAGTCGCCATGGTGATCGGCACCGTCCGCATCGCCCAGCTGCAGCGCCGCCGCTAAGCGGGGCAACCGACGACCCGGCCGGACGGGTCGGCGAACCTGGCATCCCGCCCAGCGCATGACGCAATTCCGCGCACGACTTCACCGCTACACCCCGGTCACGGCGATAAGGATCCGACATGATGCCATCGACCAACGCCCTCGCTCCCCCATCGCCGCCATCGACGCCGCGCCTTCGGATCGAACCGACCCGGTCCGCGCGCACGCTGCTCGACGGCGGCTGGTGGCCCCGCTCGACAGATCCGCTCGCGGAGCTGCCCGGCCTCATCCTCGCCATCGACCTACTGCGCGGGCCGATCGTCCGGGTGGTCCTCAGCGCCGACACCTGGAACGGCAATCCGCGCCGCCTGGCCGTCGACGGCAGGGTCCTGCGGTTGGGATACTTCACCAGTCAGCCCGCCAGCCTGCTGACCGCGATCTGCCTCAACGACGACCGGGTCGACCTGCTGGTCGTGCCGCCGGAGACCGCGGCCGACCTGGCCGAGGCGGCGATGGCGCTCGCCGCCACCGCCGGCAACCGGGTCCATGCTCCGCAGCTGCTCACCGCCGCGGGCACCATGTCCGACGCGAGGGCCGACAGCGCGGGCAGGCGCACCTGGGAGGGGGAGGGCGGCCGTCTCCGCACCGCCCCCGACGCCCCTCCCACCGTCGCTTCCCGCACGTCCGAGGCTGGACCAGCCGGGAAGTTCGCGCCGGTCGAACCGGCGTCCGCGCCGGCAGCACCTCCGCCGAGGCGGCGGAGGACCGGTGATCTTCCCACCATCACGACCGAGGAGCAGAGCATGACAATCGCCCGGCACACGATCGTCTCCGCGCTGCGTCGACGCGGCCAGCACACCAGGGCCGACTGGGTCGAGCGGGAGCTGCCGGAGCAGGTCGACACCACCCGGCACGCGGGACTGCTCGCGACCCTGCGTCTCGACCCCGCCGAACTCGGCGAGCCGACAGCTCGGTGAGAGTCGCCCTGCTGGGACCTACACGGGAAGGCAACACACGCCGAGTCCACGCTGGCGCACCAACCCGCAGGTTCGTCACCATCGCGGCCCTCGTCGGCGAGATCCAGCGCACGCCTTGAGCAGCGCCGCGTCGACCGGTTCTGGGCGGCCGACGTCCTGCCGGCCGCCGGGACTGAACTGCCTTCATGTCGAACCGAGCAGCAGTACCTACGGAGACGACCCCCATGCGCTACCTCAGCGACGTCAACCTGCGCGCCGTACTCATCGTCCTCATCGGCCGGTCCGGTCGCACTGTGGACGTCAGCAACGAAGAAATGTACGACGCGATGCTGCCAGACCACAGCCACGGCGAACGAGTGCTCATCGAGGAGACGGAGACCGGCCTCCGACTGTCCATCGTCTCTCGCCCATAGTCCGGACCGCGCAGCACCAAAGACGCCAAATCCCCGGACCCTGCTCCGGCTCAACCCGGTGCTGCCCGACGGGCTCGACCAGCTCGACTGCGTGATCCGGTACCGCAACCAGTTGATCTCCCTGCATGTCTAGCACGAGCGGTTGCGAATCTCGGTCGCCCCCGGGTCGGAACAGCCCGTCCCGGTGGCCATCCGGGACAGGTCCTTCATGCTCTCCCCCGGTGCGACCGTCACCGTCGCGCTGCACCGCGGGGCCCCGCAGGCGAGTCGACCGGATCACGGCGACGCACCGCAGCTGTCTCATGTCCGCCCGGCGCCGGTCGTCGTCTCGTCCGACGGCTCCGGCGGCGACGCGCGATCCGTTCGCTCCCGCTCCTGTCGCCGGCGGTCCCGCCGCCGGTCGACGAGCGCCGCGAGCAGTAGCGACCCGGCGGCTGCGGCGCGGCCCCACCGGCGCAGGGCGACGCGGATCGGGCCGGGTGGTGGGGGCGGGGGCGGCCCGGGCACCACCACCCGGTCGACCCCGGGGTACGCGAGCCGGGAAGCCGAGACCGCCTCCTCCTCCGATCGCACGGCCCGGTTCGCGGTGATGACGATGTGCCGTGCCTCGTCCCGGTAGCGCCACCGCCACAGTTCGCCCTCCGGCCACATCTCGATTCGCTCCCCCGGCCTGTCCCTGGCGGGGATGTCGGAGGCACCGGAGGGATCCTCACCGTCGGACCCGGGGGCCGCCCGCCGCGCCGCCCGCCGCAGGTCGGCGCGGGTGAGTTCGCCGATGCCGGCGGCGTCGCCGCGGCGCAGCGCCCGCGCGACCAGGAAGGCGAGCAGCCCGGCGAGGAGCGGCAGGACGAGCACCAGCACCTGGAACACCGACAGCAGGTCGTAGACGGGCACCCCCAGGAGCCGGGCGAGGATGTCGTCCCCGGCGGCGACGGTCAGCACCACATAGAAGGTCAGCGCTACGACCCCGACGGCCAGCCGGGCCGGGTGGTCGCGGGGCCGGTCGAGCAGGTGGTGCTGTCGGTGGTCCTTCGTGCGCAGCCGCTCGGCGAACGGCCAGGCGTAGAGGGCGAGGAAGGTCAGCCCGCCGAGCACTACGCCGGGGAAGAACGGCGCCGGCACCAGACGCCCGGCGATGCGGAACTCCAGGGGTGGGAACAGCCGCAGGGCGCCGTCGCCCCACGCCACGTACCAGTCGGGTTGAGCCGGTGAGGTGGCCTGGGCCGGTTCGAACGGGCCGTAGATCCAGACCGGGTTGATCTGCACCAGGCCGCCGAGGGCGAACAGCACCGCCAGCACCCAGGCGAACAGGGCGAGCGTGCGCAGTGTGTAGCTCGGCCACAGCGTCGACCCGACCACGTTGTGCTCGGTCCGTCCCGGGCCGGGGAACTGGGTGTGCTTCTGTCGCACCAGGATCCCCAGGTGCAGCGACACGAGGGCGACGAGGACGGCGGGCACCAGCAGTACGTGGGTGACGTACATCCGGGGGATCATCGCGTCGGAGGGGAACTCCCCGCCCAGGGCCAGGGCGGCCAGCCACGCCCCGGCCACCGGGATCGACTCCACCACCGAGGTGATGATCCGCAGGCCCACGCCGGAGACGAGGTCGTCGGGCAGGGAGTAGCCGGTGAAGCCGTTGGCGAGGGCGAGCGTCAGCATGGTCACGCCGATCAGCCAGTTGAGCTCACGGGGTTTGCGAAACGCGCCGGTGAAGAAGATCCGGGCCAGGTGCAGCACGATCGCCGCGACGAAGACCAGCGCGGCCCAGTGGTGGGTCTGCCGGACCAGCAGACCGGCCCGGACGTCCCAACTGAGCCGCACGGTCGAGGCGTACGCGGCGGAGGTGGTGGCGCCGTCCAGCGGGGCGTAGTCGCCGTGGTAGACCCGGTCGGCGGAGCTGGCATCGAAGAAGAAGGTGAGGTAGACGCCGGTGAGGATCAGCGCGACGAACGAGTAGAGCGCGATCTCGCCGAGCATGAACGACCAGTGGTCGGGGAAGACCTTCGCCAGCGCTCGGCGGGTGACCGGGGAGAGCCGCAGCCGGTCGTCGAGCGCTCTGGCCAGCCGGTCGGTGATCACGGCCGGCTCCAGAAGCCGGCGCCGGGTGGGGCGGTGAAGTCGCCGGTCGCGCGGAGGAAGCCGTCCGGCCCGACCTCGATCGGCAGACCGGGCAGCGCCCGCGCAGCCGGGCCGGCGACCGGCCGGGCGTCCGCCAGCAGGTCAAACGACGACTGGTGGCAGGGACAGAGCACCCCTGCGGCGCCCTTGAGGTAGAGCCGGACCGGACAGCCGGCGTGCGTGCAGAGCAGTGAGTAGACGACCAAGCCGTCGAGGTGCCCGCCGGAGGGCGGCCGGGAGAAACGCGCCGGGTCGAGGCGGACCGCGAAGGCGGGCCCGTCCCCGGTGTCGAGGTGACCCTCCGGGAAGATGCCGACCACGGTGTCGGCGGGCACGTCCTGCGGTCGCAACGGTCGTCCGTCGGCGTCGACCAGCCGCACGCCCGGCCCCCACGGAGTGTCCTTGAGGTCCTGGACCGGGCGGGCACCGTGGAACGGCAGCAGGGAGCGCAGCGGGAACAGCGCGGCGGCGCCGAGCGCGGTCAGCGCCAGCCCGAGCGCGGCGAGCGGGCCCCGCCGCCGCACCGGGCTGTCCGGCGCGGTGAGCACCGCGGCGGTCATCGCCTGCTCCGCCGGGGTTGGCGCGAAGCCCTCGTGCTCCTCGACGTAGCCGCCGACCGGCACGAGCCGCCGCCCCCAGACGGCGAGGCCCACGGCCAGTCCGGCGAAGGCCACCGCGAGGCAGATCCCCTCCCAGCGGGTGTTGCCGCCCAGCCCGTACGTCACGGCGAACCCCACCGCCCCGGCCGTGCTGGTCAGGAACGCGGCGACGACCCGACGGCTCGCCGCCCGCTCGCTCGTCGACGGACGTCGACCGCTCAATCCCCCGCCCTCCTGCCCAACCATCGGGCGGCGGCCACCAGCAGCGCCAGTACCGCCAGCCAGGCGACCAGCCCCTCGGCCAGCGGGCCGAGCCGGCCGAGCGGGTTGCCGCCCCGGTCCAGCCGCTCACTGCGCAGCCGCTGCACGTAGGCGGTCACGTCGTTGACCTGCTGGTCGTCGAGCACCTGACCGGGGAAGACCGGCATCAGCCCCGGGCCGACGCGGACCGCCTCGGCCACCTGCGTCGCCGTCGCGTCGTACAGCGGCGGGGCGCTCCGGCCGTTGGTCAGCGCGGCCCCGGAGCCGGTCGCGCCGTGACACGGGGCGCAGTTGGCCGCGAAGATCTGCCGGCCGGAGGTCAGGTTTCCCGCCGAGACCTGGGGGATCTGCGGGCCGCCGCCGCCGAAGCTGTCGACGTGGTCCACCAGTGCCGCGATGTCGTCGGCCGAGAACGCCGGTTCCCGACGCTGGGGCTGCTGTACCTCCTGCGAGACCGGCATCCGTCCGGTGGAGACCTGGAAGTCCACGGAGGCGGGACCGACGCCGATCAGGGACGGTCCCCGCTGCGTACCCTGCCCCTGCTCGCCGTGGCAGCTGGCGCAGTGCTCGAGGTAGATCGGGGCGCCCCGGTCCCCCGTGCCGGCCGGTGGTGCGGAAGCGGCCGGGGTCGCGGACTCCCCGGGGCGCGGTGCGGGGGCGAGCGCCACCGGGCCTGCGGCGAGCAGCAGCACCGTCCCGACCGCGAGGGCTCGGTGCGGGTGCAGGGCGGGCCGACGGATGGCCGCTCGTGATCGCCGCATAGGTCAGTCCAGGGTGTAGAGGTAGGCGGCGATGTCCTGCGCGTCGATTGCGGTGACGCCCAGGTTCGGCATGGCGGTGCCCGGCTCCACCGCCTGTGGATCGGCGATCCAGCGCTGCAGGTTGTCGGCGTTGTTGGGCAGTTGGCCGGCGATGTAGGAGCGGGCGCCGAACCGGGTCAGGGGCGGGCCGACGAGGCCGCCGGCGCGGTTGACGCCGGGGATGGTGTGGCACGATCCGCAGCCGTACTGGGCGATCAGTTCCGCGCCCCGGTCGGGCCGTCCGGTCCGCGACTCCGGTGGTGGCGGTGGGGTCGTCGAGGCGCAGGCGGTGACCGCGACGACCGGCAGGATCATGAGGGCCGCACCGAGCGCCCAGAGCCGGCGGGGCACCATCATCGGACCATCCTTTCCGTTTCAGCTGTTGTCGCCATCGGTACGGCCCCTTGGGGTACCGGCTTTCCGCGCAGGCCGTCGGGCCGGTCGCGGTCCATCCGCAGCAGCCAGCGCAGGAACACGGCCAGCGCCACGACCAGCACGGCCAGGTCCATCGGCGCCCACATCAACAGGCCGGCGAGTTGCTGGTCGGCCAGCGGGTCGGCGCCGAGCACCCGCTGTGGATAGACCGGTTGCGGGGCGAAGGTGAGCACGGCGCCGAGGGCAGAGGCGGGCAGCATGGTGCCGGCCAGCAGCAGCACCGTCACCGGGGCGGGCGCGCGGTGCCGTGGCGAGCCGAGCACCGGGGCCCAGAACAGCCAGGCCGTGGCCAGGAAGCACAGATGCTCGGTGGTGTGCACGGCGGGCCGGTCGACCGCGGCGGCGTACGGCCCGGGCAGGTGCCAGAACCAGAGCACGACGGTCTGCCCGCCACCGGCCAGCAGGGCGTACGTGCTCGGATGGCGTAGCCGGCGCACCGGCGGCGCCACCCGGCAGCGGGCGAGCAGCCGGCGCAGCGGCAGTGGCGCGGCCATGCTCAGCGGCAGCCCCGCCGCGCCCGCCGCGAGCAGCGGCCCGGCCACCAGCAGGAGCAGCATGTGCTGGGCCATGTGCCCGGCCAGGCCGGACTCCGCCACGTCGTGCACCGGTCCCTGCTCCGCGCCGAGCAGCACCAGCAGCCCGGCACCGAAGGCGCCGACCCGCCAGCCTGGGATGACCCGGCCGGTACCGCGTCGGGTCCACAGCTCCTGGACGCCCCGCCCGTAGCCGGCCGCGAGCAGGCAGACCGTGACGACCGCCAGCATGGTCAGCAGGCTCTCGGCGACCGGACTCTGACCGGGCTCGTGAGCCCGGTAGACGCTCAGCTCTGACATGGCGGCAGCACCAGCACGGCGACCCCGCCGAGCACGATGATCGTCAGGAACAGCAGGTTGAGCCAGATGCCCACCACGGCGAGCATCCTGGACCGGCCGAACGCCCGGTCCTCGGCGCCCGCTGACTGCGCGCCGGCGGTGCGCCGCCACACCAGCGCGGCGACCGCCAGCGAGCCCGCGGTGACCAGCGCCGGGACGACCACCGCCAGCCCGACGGCCGGCCCGAGCGGTACGGCGGAGACGCGCTCGGAGCCGGCGGCGCAGGCCAGTTCGTCCAGGCCCCAGGCGACGAGCACGTGCACCGCCCAGGCGACGGCGCCACCGAGCACGCCGTACCAGAGCAGCAGCCCGCCGGTGAGGCGGGCCCGGGGGCCGGGTCGCGTGGTCGTCACAGTCGTGGGGAGAGGTAGATGGTGAACAGGATGGCGGCCCACACCGCGTCGACGAAGTGCCAGTAGATCGCGCCGTTGCGGACCCGTTCGTGGTGGTGGGCGCCGAAGCCGCCGCCCAGGGAGGTGGCGAGCAGCCAGCCGATCATGGTCAGTCCGACCAGGACGTGCAGTCCGTGGAAGCCGGTGATCAGGTAGAACAGCGAGCCGTAGACGTCGGTGGTCATGGTGAAGTGCCGGAGCTTCTCGGCGTACTCGGTGGCCTGCAGGGCCAGAAAGGTCAACCCGAGCACCATGGTGGCGGCCAGCCCGGACCGCAGCCGCCAGAGCTGGCCGCGCCGGATGCCGCGTTCGGCCCAGATCATGGGCAGGCTGCTGGGCAGCAGCACCGCCGTCATCACCAGCGGCTTGACCAGCTCCGGTGCCCCGATGCCGTTTGGCGGCCACTGCGGGCCGTACTGGAAGCGGAGGTAGAAGTAGCTGCCGATCAGGCAGGCGAAGAGGGTGGCCTCGGTGGCCACGAACATCACCATGCCCCACCAGCCGGTGGACCGGCCGACCGGCAGCTCCGTGCTCAGCGCCTCGGCGCCGGTGGCCGCCGCCACGACTCCGCCCCGACCCGTCATGCCGTCACCCCTGGTTCCTGATCCGGGCGGGGCGGCCAGAGCCAGACCGCGATCGTCGCGATGACCGCGACCATGGCGACGGCCGCCACCGGGTACCAGGCGAAGAGCAGGGCAGTGAAGAAGATCAGCAGCGCGCCGGCGAGCACGAGTGGCTTCAACGTCGACTCCGGCATCTCCACCGCCCGCTCGCAGCGGGCGTCCAGCTCGCTGGTGAACAGGGTGCGGCGCCCCGCACTGAGGATGCGGTCCTCGGTGGCGCCCGCGCCGGTCGACTCGGCGGTCCGTTCGTCCCACACCGGGTGCAGGCTGTGCACCCGGGGCAGGACGGGGAAGTTGTACGGCTCGGGCGGCGACGCGGTGGCCCATTCCAGGCTGTCGGCGTCCCACGGGTCCGCCGGGGCGGGCCGGCCCCGGCGGACGGCGTGCACCACGCCGACGAGCACGAGCAGCAGTCCGAGGGCGAGCAGGTACGACCCGGCCGTGCTGACCAGGTTCCACCCGCCCCAGCCGGGCTCGCCTGGGTAGGTGTAGATCCGGCGGGGCATGCCGAACAGGCCGTAGAGGTGCATCGGGAAGAAGGTGACGTGCATGCCGGCGAAGACCAGCCAGAACGCCCAGCGGCCCAGCCGCTCGTGGTACATCCGACCGGTGATCTTGGGCAGCCAGTAGTAGATGCCGGCGAGCATCGGGAAGACCGCGCCGCCGACCAGCACGTAGTGGAAGTGCGCCACCACGAAGTACGAGTCGGTGACCTGCTGGTCGAACGCGGTGATGGCGAACATCGTGCCGGTGACACCGCCGAGCACGAAGGTCACCACGAAGCCGATGACAAACAGCAGCGGCACGCGGATCACCAGCCGACCGAGCAGCATGGTGGCCAGCCAGGCGAAGATCTGCAGGCCGGACGGAATGGTGATGATGGTGCTGGCCGCGCTGAAGAAGCTGTAGGACAGCGCCGGCAGGCCCGTGGCGAACATGTGGTGCACCCAGACCCCGAACGAGATGATCGCGATCGCCACGATGGACAGCACGATCAGCGGGTAGCCGACCACGCCGCGCCGGGTGAAGGCGGGCAGCACGGCGGAGACGATGCCCAGCGCTGGCATGACGATGATGTAGACGTCGGGGTGCCCGAAGATCCAGAACAGGTGCTGCCAGAGCAGTACGTTCCCCCCGGCGGACGGGTCGAAGAAGTGGGTGCCGAACCGGCGGTCGAGGAACAGCATCGCGTTGTCCAGGTTCAGCGCCGGCAACGCGAAGATCACCATGAGCGCGGTGGCCACGATCGTCCAGACGAACAGCGGCACCCGGTTCAGCGACATCCCCGGTGCGCGCAGCTTGAGCGCGGTGGCGATGAAGTTGATCGAGCTGGCGGTCGTCGAGATGCCGAGGAAGAGCAGCCCGAGGGCGTAGACGTCCATGTGCAGGCCGGGGTTGTGCTGCTCCGAGTTCAGCGGCGCGTACGCGAACCAGCCGTTGTTGGGGGCGGCGCCGAAGGGCAGGCTCGCCCACATGAACAGCCCCGCGAACAGGAACACCCAGTAGCCGAAGGCGTTCAACCTCGGGAACGCCATGTCCCGGGAGCCGATCATCAGGGGGAGCAGGAAGTTGCCGAACCCGAAGAGCATCGGCGTGGCGAACAGGAAGATCATCGCCGTGCCGTGCATGGTGAAGAGCTGGTTGTACTCCTGGGGCGACAGGATGCCCGCCTCGGGTCGGGCGAGCTGGGTGCGCATCGCCAGGGCGCTGAGCCCGGCGAGGACGAAGAAGAACCCGGCGGTGACCAGGTAGCGGCGGCCGATCCTCTTGTGGTCGACCGTGCTGAACCAGGCCCGCAGCGAGGGTCGCTCGCCCCAGTGTTCCGTCAGCCGCGCCAGGTCCTCCCGGCTGACGCCGGGCGACGGCGTGGTGGTGGTGGACATCGTCTCCCCTCCCCGGCCTACTCCAGCGACCGCAGGTATGCGATGAGGTCGGGCAGCTGGGCGGCGTCGACCGGCTGTGGGGGCATCGCGTTGCCGGGCTTGACCGTCTGGGGGTTGGCGATCCAGCCGCCGAGGTGCCCGGCGTCGTTGGGCACCGCCCCGGCGCCGAGGCTCCACCGGGTGCCGACGTTCGACAGGTCGGGCCCCGCCTGGCCCTGGGCGCCGGTGCCCCGCACCGCGTGGCAGGCGGCGCAGGTGCCCTGCAGGAACGCCTGCTGGCCGCGGCGCTCGGCCGCGGTGCGCGGCTGACGGGCCGGGGCGTTCAGGCGGGTCAGCCACGCGTCGAAGTCGGTGCGGGGTTCCGCCACGACCAGGAAGGCCATGTGGGCGTGCTGGGTGCCGCAGTACTCGGCGCACTGGCCGCGGTAGCGGCCGGCCCGCTCCGCCCGCAACCAGGTCTCCCGGGTCTCGCCGGCGATCAGGTCCGTCTTCGGCATGAGCTGCGGCACCCAGAAGCTGTGCAGCACGTCGTCGGTGCGCAGGCGCACCTTCACCCGCTCCCCCACCGGGATGTGGATCTCGTTGGCGGTGGCTCCGGACGCCCCCTGGTAGCGCACCTCCCACCACCACTTGTGCCCGGTTACCTCCACGGTGGGGGCGTCCGGGCCGGGGTGGTCACCGAGCGCGGCGAGGTCGCGCAGACCCACTCCGTAGACGGCGACGAGGATGACGAAGGGCAGGCCGGCGCCAGCGATCGTGACGAAGCGCAGCGGCTGCCCGTGGCGCACCCGGGCGTTGCCCCGCCGGAACACCAGCGCCCAGATCAGCAGCACCATGACCTCGACAACCACCGCCGTGGAGATCCAGAACAGCAGCCACCAGGTGTCGGCGATCCGGGCCGCCCCGGTACCGGCGGGGTTCAGGGCGGACGGCGGGTTGCCGGCGCATCCGGCGAGCAGCGCCACGCCGCACAGCGTCGTCAGCGCCGGGAGAGGGCGCGGTCGCCGGCGCCGCCCGGCGGGTCGGGCCGCGCTCAGGGTCATCCCAGCTGTCGTGTCCACCGGGAGCGACACTAGGCCCTTCTGACCCCCGTTTGTCCCTGTTTGCGACTGATACCCGGACGGGTGCGACCAGAGCGATTTATGGTGAGTTCGCACTCGTTCATCCGCAAGCGCCCCTCGGGGCGCGGACAGGGAGATCATGCGAGCCTCCACGGTGGACCTTGTCGCGGACACCGGCAGAGCGGCCGCCGGCCGCCGGACGATGGCCTGGCTCGCCGGTGGGCTCACCGCGGCCGCGACGGTGGCCGGCGGGTGGCTGGCGCCCCCCGACGAGCTGCAGGGCCAGGC
Organism: Micromonospora sp. A200; assembly: GCF_029893845.1. Classification (NCBI taxonomy): domain Bacteria; kingdom Bacillati; phylum Actinomycetota; class Actinomycetes; order Micromonosporales; family Micromonosporaceae; genus Micromonospora; species Micromonospora sp. A200. The sequence goes on from NZ_JARXXY010000022.1 coordinate 68,348, forward strand.
GCAGCGACTGATGTACCTGCACGTCCCCGCCGCCTGGGTGGCCTACGCCGCGTTCGCCGTCGTGCTGGCCGCCAGCGGGGCGTACCTGATCGGGGGGGACCTGCGCTGGGACCGGTTCGCCCGGGCGGGCGCGGAGATCGGGGCGGCCCTGACAGCCGTCGCGATCGCCACCGGGTCGCTCTGGGGCCACCTGGTCTGGGGTACCTGGTGGGCCTGGGACCCCCGGCTGGTCAGCACCGTCCTGCTCCTGCTCGCGTACGCCGGCTACCTGGCCCTGCGCCGCGCGGTGGGTGAGCGGACCGGGGCCCGCGACGGAGGCGACCACCGGGTGGCGCGATCGGCCGCGGTCGTCGGGGTGGCCAGCTTCCTGCTCGTCCCGGTGGTGCACTTCTCCGTCGTCTGGTGGCGGTCGCTGCACCAGCCGGCGACCGTGCTCGCCCCGCAGCGCCCGCCGATCGACCCCAGGATGGGCGTCGCCCTGCTGCTCGCCGTGGCCGCCGCGACGCTCGCCGCGCTCTGCGTCCTGCTGTACCGGGTGGTCCGGCTGGAACGCCGGCTGACCCGCGACGCGTCCCCCGCCCGCGACCGCGTCCCGGTCCGGGTCGGATGATCCGTCGCCGCGCGGGCCGGACCGCCGTCGTCGCCGTGCTCCTCGCCGCCGGCGCGCTGCTGGTCACCAGCGCGCTGCGGGACACCCTGACCTACTACCGCACCCCGGGCGAGGTGCTCGGCGACCCGGACGCGACCTGGGAACGGGTACGCCTCGGCGGCGACGTGGTGCCCGGGTCGCTGCGTCAGACCGGCGACCTCGTGGTGTTCCGCCTCGCCGAGGACGGTCACGAGATCACCGTCGAGCAGCGCGGCGTCCCACCGGAGACGTTCCGGGAGGGCGAGGGAGCGGTCGTCGAGGGCATCCTGTCGCCGGACAGGGTGTTCCGCTCCGACCACGTCGTGGTCCGGCACGGTAATGAGTACCGGCCGTCCACCGCCCCGGCAGGGCCGGTAGATGCTCGGTGACCTCGGCACCGCGAGCCTCGCGGTCGGGCTGCTCTGCGCTACCCTGACCGCCCTGCTCTGGCTGCGGACGGCCCTGTTCGCCGTACCCACCCGACCGGCCCGCCTCGCCACCGCCGCGACACTGGCGACCGCCGTCGTCGCCTGCGGCCTGCTGGAGGCGGCCCTGCTCCGGCACGACTTCAGCGTCCGCTTCGTGGCGGAGAACGGCGGACGTCAGGTGCCGTTGTACTACACGCTGACGAGTCTCTGGTCCGCCCTGGACGGGTCGCTGCTGCTCTGGCTGCTGATCCTTGCCGGGTACGCGGCACTGCTGGCCCACCGCCGGCACCCGGCCCGGCTGCACGCGTACGCGATGGTGGTCGTCAGCACGGTGACCATGTTCTTCTTCGCGCTGTCCGCCTTCGCCGCGAACCCGTTCCGGGCGGTCGGTCCGGTACCCACCGACGGCCCGGGACCGAACCCGCTGCTGCAGCAGCACCCGGCGATGGGGGTGCACCCTCCCCTGCTCTACGCCGGCTACATCGGCCTGGTCGTGCCGTTCGCCTTCGCGATCGCCGCACCGCTGGCCGGCCGGGACGGGCGGGGCTGGCTGCGGGCCGCCCGACCGTGGGCCCTGGCGGCCTGGGCTGCGCTGACCGCGGGTATCGGGCTCGGGGCCTGGTGGTCGTACGCGGTGCTGGGCTGGGGCGGCTACTGGGCGTGGGACCCGGTGGAGAACGCCTCCCTGCTGCCCTGGCTGACCGCCACCGCCTTCCTGCACACCACCCTTGGTCGCGCCGCCGGCCGGGCCGGCTGGAACCTGACCCTGGCCTGCGCCAGCTTCGTGCTGGTGCTGCTCGGCACGTTTCTCACCCGGTCCGGCGCGGTGGCCAGCGTGCACGCCTTCACCGACTCACCACTGGGGCCGATGCTGCTCGGCTTCGTGCTGCTGACGGTCGTCGTGTCGACCGTCGTGACCGGATCCCGCGGCCCCGAGCCAGCCCGCCGCAGCAGCACACCGCTGCTGTCCCGGACCACGGCCGTGCTGGTCAACGGCGTGCTCCTGGTGACGATCGCGGCGGTGGTGCTGATCGGCACGATCTTCCCGCTGCTCTCCGGCCCGCTGGGTGGGGTACGCACCTCGGTCGGACCCGCCTACTACCAGCGCACCGCGGTACCGCTGGCGATCGCGGTGCTGCTGGTGATGGGGGCGACGCCCGCCCTACGGGTCCGCGACCGGACGCAGGCGCTGCGGCGACTCGCCGTACCCGGCGGCGTGGCGCTCGCCACCGTCGCCGTGGTGGGACTGCTCAGCCGGCCCGGCCCGACGACGCTCACCGCGTTCGGCGCGGCGGCGTTCGTGCTCACCGGCCTGACCGCGGAGCTGCTCGGCCGGCTACCGCCGGCCGGCCCGAACCGGAGACCGGGCAGGGTCGCCGGGCTGATCGGGCACGCCGGAATCGCCCTCGTCGCGGTGGGCGTCGCCGGATCCTCGGCATACGGCCAGGACGCCGAACGGACCCTCCGCACCGGAGAGGCCCTGCGGGTGGCCGACGCGACCGTACGCCTGACCGGGGTGGACCGGGCCGCCGGCAGCGGCGGCATGGCGGTGCAGGCACGACTCCGGCTCACCGAATCGGACGGCCCGGAGCGAACCGTCACGCCCGCCCTGCGCTACCACCCCGCCCGGGACACCGCAGTCACCGTGCCGGCGATCGACACCGGGCTGCTGCGGGACACCTACGTGACGCTGATCGCGGTCGCCCCGGACAGCGGCAGTGCCACCATACGGCTCGCGGTGAACCCGCTCGTCGGGCTGCTCTGGGCCGGCGGCGCGCTGACGGCCACCGGGGGACTCGTGGCCGCGATCGGCACCGCCCGCTCCCGCCGCCGGCCGCACCGGGACGTCGCCCTGCCAGCTCCTGACCCGGTCGCCGCCGGGACCTCGAGATGATCAGCCGCGGAGCCCGTCCACGACCGCGCGCGCTGCGCACCGGCCCCGCGCTGGTGCTGGCGGTGACCGTCGCCGTCGGCGCGCTGGTCGCCCTCGGCCTCCGGTCACCCGCCACGCCGGCACCCGTCGGCACCGCCGGTGTGACGCCCACGCCGGCCCCGGCGCTCTCCGGCGCCACCCTGGACGGTGGCCGGTTCGACCTGGCCGACGCCCGCGGCCACGTGCTGCTGGTCAACGTCTTCGCCTCCTGGTGCGGCCCGTGCCGGGATGAGCTGCCGCTGCTGGTCGAAACGGAACGACGGTGGTCGCCGCAGGGACTACGGCTGGTCGGGCTGAACGTCCGGGACGGCACCGAGGCGGTCCGGGCGCTGCTCGACGAGACCGGAACGCGCGGGCTGACCGTGCTGACCGACCCGGACGGCAGCCGGTCGGTCGACTGGGGCGTACGGGGGGTGCCCGAGACCTTTGTGGTGGACCGCGACGGCCGCATCGTCGACCGGCAGCAGGGCGTGGTCACCCGGGAGTGGCTGGAGCAGCGGGTGGCGCCGCTACTGACCGGATGAGGTGGCGCGCCGCCCTGGCGGCACTCGTCCTCACGGCCCTGACAGCCGCGGCCGGCGCGGGACTGGTCCGGTCGGCCGGCGACACCGACCGGGATGACCCGGTCCGCGCGGCGGCCGCCGGTCTGCGCTGCCCGGCCTGCCAGGGCGAGTCGGTGGCGGACTCCCGGTCGCCGATCGCGGCGGCGATGCGGCAGGTGGTGGCGGACCAACTGGCGCAGGGGCGGGACCGCGACGAGATCCGGCAGTGGTTCGTCCAACGCTACGGCGCGGAGGTGCTGACCGATCCACCAGCCCGCGGCGCGCAACTGCTGCTCTGGGCCGTACCCGCGTTGACCCTGCTGGCCGGCGGCTACGCCGCCCTGCGCACGCTGCGTCCCCGCGCGACGTCGACCGCTCCCACCATGGCGGCGCGGCGCGCGCCGACCGCCCGGGCCGCCCGCCGGGCGTGGCGGGCCGGGTCGGTCGGCCTGGTCGCCCTCGTGGTGTCGGTGGCAGTCGCCGCCGGCCGTCTCGACCGGCCTTCGCCGCAGTCGCCACCGGCCGACCCGGTCGCGGTCGCCGTGCAACTGGGCCGCGACCTGGAGACCCAGGACCGGTACCAGGCCGCGGCCCAGATGTACCGGGAGGCGCTACGGGACCGGCCGGACGACAGGATCCGACTGCGGCTCGCCTTCGCGCTGCTTCGAGCCGGCGACACCACGGGCGCGGAGCAGACCGCGCGCGAGGTGCTGGCCCGCTCTCCGGACTCCCCGGACGGGCTGCTCGTGCTGGGGCTGGCGCAGCGCGGCAGCCGTTCCGCCGAGGCGGCACGCACCCTGCGACGCTTCCTGGCCGTCGATCCGGAGCACCCGGCCGCCGGGGAGATCAGCCGTCTGCTGGTCACCGCCCCGTGACCCTGACGGAGCGCGCGCCCAGATCCGCGATCAGCGCAGCCGTGTGCCGGGTATGTCGCAGCTAGTAGTGCTGTGTTAGGTTCTGTGGCATTTGTTGCGGTGTAACGGTTTCACGGGTTGGTGGCAGGTGAGACAGGCGCCGGTCCAGGTCGCGAGGAGTCGTTGCAGCTCGCGGATGACCTTGTAGAGGGTCAGACCGGCGCAGCCGCTTTTGGGTCCAGACGCAGTTCGGTGATGAACAGGTGCGCGGCGGTGACCAGGGTGACGTGGCGGTGCCAGCCGGTCCAGGATCGGCCTTCGAAGTGGTCCAGACCGAGGCCGGTCTTCAGCTCGCGGTAGTCGTGTTCGATCCGCCAGCGGATCTTGCCGAAGCGGACCAGGTCGGTGTGATCGGTGGTGGCGGGCAGGCTGGACAGCCAGTACTTGACCGGCTCGGGTTGATCGTCGGGCCACTGGGCGATCAGCCACCGCTCGGGCAGGATGCCGTCGGCGTTACGGGCGACGCGGTGGCCAGCCGGACGCACTCGCAGGAAGACGAATTGGGAGCTCATCGTGCCCTTCGAGCCTTCCCGCCAGGTGACCGTTTCGGCGGCGGCGCGTCCGGCGGCGCTAACGTGTTCGACCAGGCTGACCGCGGTCTTGGGGTAGCGCGGGTCGGTACGGGTGGGTGGGCGGCCCCGCCCGGACCAGACCCGCGGCATCGGTTGCACGCCCGGCTCGTGCGCGAGGGCGTCGCCTTTGACCTGCATGATGTAGCCGATCCCGCGTTCATCCAAGACGCTGCGGAACTGGCTGTTGTCCCCGTAGCCGGCGTCGGCGGCCAGCAACGGCGGACGCAGCCCGTGCCCGGCCAGTTCGTCGAGCATCTTCACCACCAGCGCCCACTTCGGGCGATGACGCTCCTCATCAGGGATGCCGCAGCGGGCCCGGGCCGCGGCCACCCCGAGACGGGCGGCCTCGTCAACAGCGTCGTCGTCCCAGATTGTCGGCAGATACAGCCGCCAGTCCAGAGGGCACGACGCGGTGTCGGTGACGGCGTGAACGCTCACCCCGATCTGGCAGTTCGCGACCTTACCGAGGGTGCCGGAGTACTGCCTGGCCACACCCGGCGAGCTCTTGCCGTCTTTCGGAAAGCCAGTGTCATCAACCACCCACGCGACCGGCTTGACCACCTCAACCGCACGAGCGGCCAGCCGCATCCGCACCGCCGTGGTATCCCACGTCGAGGTCGTCACGAACTGCTGCAACCCCTGATGATCCACCCCGAGCCGATCCGCCATCGGCTGCATCGACTTCCGCCGCCCATCCAGCAGCAGACCCCGCAGATACGTCTCACCCTTCGCCCGCTGATCCGACCGGGGCAACGGGGTGAACACATCCGCCGCGAACGCCTCAAGCCGTTGCCGCACAACGGAAAGCTCGTCAGGAGTCACCCCGACATCGAACTACCCGGACCACTCCGAGCACCCCAACGACACGCCGACCTAACAAAGCACTACTAGGCGGTGTCTTCAAAGGATCTTGGTGTCGGATGATGTAGCGCGTGGGTCGTCGCTACGAGTTGTCTGACGTCGAGTGGGAAGCGCTGTCGCGGTACCTGCCGTCGGCGGTAACCGTTGGTCGGCCCCGTGCCGATGACCGGCGGGTGCTCAACGGAATCGTGTGGAAGATCCGGGCGGGCGCGGCGTGGCGGGACGTACCCGCCCGGTACGGGTCCTGGCAGTCGATCTACACCCGTTTCCGCAGGTGGGCTCTGGACGGCACGTTCGCGCGGATGCTCGCCGGTGCGCAGGCCGACGCGGACGCGGCCGGGGACATCGACTGGCTGGTGTCGGTCCACTCGACCATTGTGCGAGCTCACCAGCACTCCGCTGGCGCTAAAGGGGGCGCCGAGAAACGGACGAACCACAAGATCACGCCCTCGGTCGAAGTCGAGGTGGACTCACCACCAAGATTTCACCTCGCCTGCGACGGCCTGGGCCGCACTCTCGCCTTCGTGCTCTCTGGTGGCAACGTCAACGACTGCACCCGCTTCGCCCACGTCATGGCTGCCATCCGTGTCGAGCGGGTAGGAACTGGCCGCCCTCGGGTCCGCCCGGACCACGTCATCGCCGACAAGGGCTACAGCTCGAAGTCCATCCGGTCCGACCTGCGTCGACGAGGCATTGGGCACACCATTCCTGAGCGCGCTGACCAGCAGGCCAACCGCCGCCGACGAGGCAGTCGGGGCGGCCGGCCGCCGGTGTTCGACAAGCATCTCTACAAGCGCCGCAACGTCGTGGAGCGCTGCTTCAACCGGCTCAAGCAGTGCCGCAGCGTCGCTACCCGCTACGACAAGACCGCAACCTCGTACCAGGCCACGGTCACCATCGCCGCGCTACTGCAATGGTTGTGAGCCTTTGAAGACACGGCCTAGCTACGGGCGACCGTAGGCGCACTCCTGCACTCGGGCACGGGCAAGGCATAATCGCAGGGTGATCGCGAGCGTGTACTTCGACGTGGGCGAGACGATCGTCGACGAGTCCCGGGAATACGGAACCTGGGCGGACTGGCTGGGCGTGCCCCGGCACACGTTCTCGGCGGTCTTCGGGGCTGTGATCGCTCGCGGTCTGGACTACCGGGAAACGTTCCAAGTCTTCCGGCCCGGCTTCGACCTAACCGAGGAACGGAAGCGCCGCGCAGCGGTCGGCCAGCCCGAGCACTTCTCCGAGGAGAACCTCTACCCGGATGCTCGGCCGTGCCTGGCCGCGCTGCGTGAGTTGGGCGTGCAGGTTGGCCTGGCCGGTAACCAGACGGCAAGGGCCGAGACGATCCTGCGCGCCTTGGACCTGCCGGTGGAAGTGATCGGCACGTCGGACGGCTGGGGCGTGGAAAAGCCGTCGGCGGCGTTCTTTGAGCGGGTTGTCGCGGAGGCTGGCTGCCCAGCCGATCAGGTGCTGTACGTCGGTGACCGGCTGGACAACGACATCCGGCCCGCGCAGGACGCCGGGATCGCGACCGCGCTGGTACGGCGCGGCCCGTGGGGGCACATCCTCGACGACAAGGCCGTCAGCGAGCGCTGCTTGTTCCGGCTCGACTCGCTGGCTGAGCTGCCCGAGCTGGTGCGCAAGCACAACGAGTCGGCGGCCTAGCTGCCGGGTAGGGCGGCTCGGCTGGCGGCGAGGGCGGCGACGCGTTCGTCGAACTGCCTGCCCTGCCGGCTGTCGCCGAGTATGGGCCGAACTTCCCTGACTCGATCGAGGCCGGTGCCGTACCAGTCGTTGTGTAGGGCGTCCACCGCCTGGTTGAGGTAGTCGGCGGCGTGGTCGCCGTCGTCGCTGTGTGCGGAGGCGAGGTCGGCGAGGATGACGCTGCGCTGCTTAGCTGCGTTAGAGGTCAGGCCGGCGAGGGCCTCGGTGAGCTGCCTGGCGGCCTCGGTGTGGTCGTCGGCTGCGAGTGCCGCGTAGCCGGCGAAGGAGCGCAGCCGGCCGGCGTCGTAGAAGTCGAGCCATTCCGGTGGGGTGGGGTTGGCCTCGATCGCGGTTGCGGCGAGGTCGATCTGGTGGCGGCTGGCGGCGCCGGCGCCGGCGCGGGCCTCGACTTCCGAGGCGACGCAGTGCAGCCAAGAGCGGACGGCCGGGCTGACGCCGTGCCAGGTGTGCTGGAGCGCCGCGTCGACCAGTGGGCGGGCGGCGGAGGAGTCGTTGCTGAAGGCGGGGATAAAGGCCATATGGCCGAGGACGGCGGCGGCCAGGGCGTGGTCTCCGGCTTCCCGGGTCGCGGCGAGGGCGACGTCGTAGCAGCGCTGGGCGATGGCGGGTTGGTGGAGGTCGAAGAACGCCAGCCGGGCGGTGAGGAGCGCGGACTCGGCGAGGGCGGCCGCGAGGGTAGTGCGGCTGGTGCCGCTCGCCGCGCGGACGAGTCCGGTGCCGAGCTGGGTGTGGGCGTATGCGGCCTCGTAGAGCGGCCGGGCCGGGCTGGTCCAGTACAGCGCCCGCTGGCAGCGGACGATGTCGGTGTAAGCGTCCGGGTCGTTGGTCTTCGTGTCGGCGTGCGCTGCTTGCGGGTCCAGTGACAGCAGCGGCGCGACCAGTGGCAGCATGCTGGCGCCGAACAGTGCGCGCAGGACCGCTGCCCGGTCCCAGCCGGCTTCGCTCTCATCACCGGTAAGCATGTCCCACAACCTCCTGAACTCGTGCAATGTCTCCGCCTGCGGGCACATGGCCAGCTCGTCAGCGGTGAGGAGGCCGAGCTGGCTGGCTGGCTTGTCGAATATGGCCACCAGGTGCTTGCGGTAGCGGGGATCGGGCCACCGTTCACCGGTCTCCCATCGCCGCACCGTGTTGGCGTTGAGGCCGGTGTCCGTCTCTCCGGCGTGGCTCATCCCCGCGCGGATGCGCTCGGCGACCTCCTCGTACGACCAGCCCCGCTGAAGTCTCTCCCACGCTAGCCGCCGGTTGGGGGGATAGCGCCGTCCGGCCATCTGAACACCTCCGCGCATTGCTTGTCGACCGCAGTCGACGCTAGCTACCTCCGCTACGGCTCGTCACCGCCTGGTTGCGAGCGGACGGCTGGTGGACGGTACCGCCCGACTCCTGTGGACGGTTCGCTGTTGTTGAGCATCGAAGACCGCTGCGGAGCGGCGGGCCGGCTCACTGGCCCATTGTCATCGACGCCAGGAGATTCATGGTGGACAGGTTGATCGAATCTGGCAAGGCGGTCAGGGAGTTTGCTCGGCTGACTGTGGCGGTGGCCGGATGCGCGTTCGTGAGGGTGACTCCTCGTCCGCGTACCGCCATCGGGGCTGCGCGGGCGGGTGACCGGCGGCGTGCTCCCAGCCGCCGCCTCGCGATGGCGGACCCGCCGGGATTCCGGCGGGTCCGCCAGGACTGGCCGAGGAGCTGGGTTCGTCGACCGGTGGCGCCATGACCCTGTATATCTCGCAGCACGCCTTCGCCGGAACCACGGACACCCCACACCACTTGGTTCCCGTCTCGGTGCGGGTGGTTACCGACCGGGCGGCGGTATCGCCGGGAGACCCTCCCCTCCTAACGCATGTGTGGCAGCGGGTGTTCGCGCAGCGGACCGACATCAGCAGGCAGCGATGATGGCCCGTGTGCGGGTGACCGCCGCTGCCCGATTCATCGGCCCATATCTGGTCGACGCGCTACTCTCCCGCGGCGTAAAGGTCGTTGGCCTCGACCGTCGCGGGCTTGGTGATCACGCCATCGCCGATGAGAACCTGGCGGCAGTCGAGAATCGGCTGTGCACCCCGGTGTGCCGGAACCTGTCCACCGACCAACTCGGCGACGCCCTGGACGGCCGCGACACCGTGTTTCACTTGGCCGCCCGGCCAGGAGTCCGGCCGCCGTCGGCCGCGGAGTTCGTCGACTACGCCCAAGCCAACGTACTCGGCACCAACCGGCTGCTTGATGCCTGCGTTCGATCGGGCTTTCACCGGCTGCGCACGCCTCGTCGTCCAGCGTCTGCGGCCCGGCGAATCGGCCCAACCGCGAGGCCGACCCGACCTCTCCGGTCTCGCCGTACACCCTCTGCGCTGCAACTCTCACCGCACCAGCAGCCCTGTGCCGATCAACACCGCCCAATCGGTCGGCGACTGCTGTCGAGACCGCTGAAGGTGAGTGCCATCACCTCCCTCGGTGCGGCATGGAGCTCACTGTGCCGCTGCCGATCCCGCAGCCAGGCCGGGTGGGCACCTCGCTCCGGGCGGGAGCGGCGCCCGAATGGAGGCCGCTGGTGACATCCAAGCTGCCGATCCCAAGTGCCGGGCCCAAGCCGATCCGGCCGAGCTACAGGACGGAGACAGCACCCCCACACACCCCGTTGAGGCCGATCTGGGTGTGCCGCTCGTGCGGCCAGCCATGGCCCTGCGCCGAAGCGCGTCTCCTACTGAAGGTTGAGTACGAGTCCGCTCTCCCCGCCCTGTCGATTTACCTCAGCGGCTTGATGTACGAGGCGATGCGCGACCTGCTCCATCTGAACCCGCACGACGGGCCGAGCCCGCGCGAGATGTTCGAGCGCTTCGTCGCCTGGGGGCCATTCCGAAAGTCGATCGTGGAGGGCCGGTGACCATGCGCTGTCACCTGCTGAGGATGAGAGGGCCTCCGTAACCGACCCGCCCGAGCCCTCCGCGCCTCATGATCCGATCCACGACATGACATGCACCGACGCAACTCAGCCTCGAAGGTACCGCGATGACGCACCTTCCTCGCTGACCCGCACAGAATGAAGGAGGAGTCTTGAGTATTACCGCAGACAGGCCGGCCACGACAATCGCCGCAGACCCTCGCACCCTCGTCTCGGCCGAGGTGTTCGACAAGATCGCCCACTACTTCGCCGCCAGGCAGGAGGTGACCCAGGGCTACGCCGAGCGTGCGGTCGGGCAGTTCCTCGTCTTTCTGAAGGCGTACGCCGACCGCGTGGACAAGCCCGACTTCGGGATGCTCCTGCCGACCGGCGAGTCTTACCGCGTCGTGCCGACCAGGCCGGTCGACGCTGTCTGGCACGCCGCCCTCCAGATCAGCGAGCCCTACACGGCCGCCTGCAGGGAGATCGCGGGCCACTACGTGCACCACCGGCCGATCCTGACCGAAGCCATGCAGGACGGCACCGCCATCACCTACACACTCGCGGCATTGCACGACACCGGCTACCGCGTCGACATGGAATTCTGGGGTGGCCAGGCCGAGTCCTGCTGTCCGCCGAACCCGCCTCAGCCCGGCAAGTAGCAGAAAGAGAACCGATGCGTAGCGACTGGACCGCTCTGCCGGAGAGTGTCACGACAGGGATCGCCGAACGGGTCGGCGGAGCCTTCGGCGTAGCCCCGGCTACGAGTGGGAACCATGCGGAGATCGCCTCGACGGTCACCGGGCCAGCCGGTCAGGTCTTCGTCAAGGCGGCCTCTGGAGAGCTGAGCGTTCGGTCACTGCGCTACGAACTGGCGGTAACCCAGGCCATCGACCGGTACCCGCCCGCAGTCCTGTGGCACTTCGACTCCGATGGCTGGCTGGTGGTGGGGACCGAGCATCTCGCCGGTCCCCACCCCGACCTGTCACCCGGCAGTGCGGATCTCGATCTGCTCGCCGTCGCACTCAAGGGACTCCAGGAGACTCCCGCGCCCGGCGAGTCATGGTTCACCCCGCCAGCCCGCCTCGGGTTCGCACACCCGGCGATGGACGGCGAGATACTCATCCACTCCGACCTCAATCCGGCCAACTTGATCGTGACTCCGCACGGCCTACGGATCGTCGATTGGGCATGGGCAACGAAGGCAGCTCCGTGGGTCGAACTCGCATTGCTCGTCCAGTGGCTCATCGGCAGCGGCCACAGCGCCGAACAGGCAGAAGAGTGGCTGACGCAGCTTCCCGCATGGACCGCGACCGACCGCGAGGTGTTGGACGACTTCGCGTCAAAGAACGCATCCAAGTGGTCGGCCAAGTCCCGGCAGAGCACCGAAAGCTGGGTACACGACCTGGCGACGTGGACCGGTGAGTGGGCAGCCCACCGGACCGCCAGCCATCAGTCAGGCACATGAGCGATAGCGGGACGGCTCCCTCGTGACATGGGGCCCGGTACCGGTAGCTCCAAGTCCTCCATCAGCCGGCCAGCCCGGTCGGACCGGTAACCCGAGGCCGCCGCCGGGCGCCCCCACGGCGATCGGACCCCAGAGCCGAACGCCCTGCTCCCAATCTGCTCCCAATTTAAGGGGCAACAGCGCGGAAGCCCGTTACCGGCTGAACCGGTGACGGGCTTCCTACCTGCATGTATCTATGGTGGGCGATACTGGGATCGAACCAGTGACCTCTTCGGTGTGAAGAAAGTGCTCTCCACAGCATTGCTAGTTCACCCGGACGCGCGGCAGCAAGCCTCGCCATCAAGCAGCGCTCGCCCATGTCGAGGCTGCCAAGAGACATGACAACCGCAATGATGTAATACCCGCCCTGCTCAATCAGCGGCCGGTGCCCGACGGCACCGGCCGCTTCTTCATGCCCGCCGGAGCAACCGGCACACGACCAACTTTCGGAGGACCTCTCCCATGACAACCCACCCATCCGCCAGGGCGCGAGTCGCCGACGCATCGAGCTACAGCGCCACCACCCCGCCCGCCCACGAAGCCGATGCTGGCATCGCCCTCCAGTCCGCCCTCTTTCGCATCGGGGTCGCGAAGGCCAAGGAGCGAACGATGCACGCCCACCGGCGCGTGTCTCGGCCGGGCCAACCGCCGGACGGAGGCGCATGACGCTGCCGCCCGATGACCAACATCAGCAAGGCAAGGAGCCCGATCCGGCAACGGCCGGGGCACCGGACAAGCCACTTGACCAGCGCAGCGAAGACAACGGTTCATGGACGGTCGACAACGTCGACGGCCGCGCAACGAACGGATTCACCAGCGTGGCGGCTCCGGGCCAGCCACCCGAGCTGCACCCCGGCGCCGCTGCCGCCCTACTGAAGCTGCTCAGACGCGTGAACGACCGCTGCACGGACAACTCGAACCAGGAGAACTGATGACCACCCCTCAACCGAAACCCTTCGCCTTCTACGGTCGCGTGTCGACCGAGGACAACCAGGACCCCGAATCGTCCCGGAGCTGGCAACTCACACGGGCGACTAGCCTCATCCAGCCCCGCGGCGGCCGCATCGTCACCGAATACTTCGACGTCGGCCAGAGCCGCTCCCTGCCGTGGCAACGCCGTGCCCAGGCCAACCAACTCCTCGCCGCGCAACCCGCAACGCGGCTTCTCCGCCGTCGTCGTCGGCGAACCCCACCGTGCCTTCTACGGCAACCAATTCGGGCTCACCGTGCCGCTGTTCGCCCACTACGGCGTCGAACTCTGGGTGCCCGAGATCGGCGGCCCCATCGACCCCGAGAACGAGGCTCACGAACTGGTCATGTCCGTCTTCGGCGGCATGAGGAAGGGTGAACGCAACAGGATCAAGCTTCGCGTCCGCACCGCCATGGCCGCCCAAACCCTCCTAAAAGGTCGCTACCTAGGCGGCCGCCCGCCCTACGGCTACACCCTGCGCGACCTCGGGCCCCACCCCAACCCCGCGAAGGCTGCCGACGGCAAGCGCCTGCACGGGCTCACTCCGGACGACCAGACCGCTCCGGTCGTGCGCCGAATCTTCGACGAGTTTCTCGCCGGCGATGGACTCTTCACCATCGCCGAAGGCCTTACCGCCAACCACGTGCCCTGCCCCTCGGCGCACGACCGCGCCCGCAACCCGCACCGCAGCGGCATCGCCTGGTCCAAGAGCGCCGTCCGCGTCATCCTCACCAACCCCCGCTACACGGGGCGACAGGTGTGGAACAAGCAACGTACGGACGAAGTACTCCTCGACGTCGATGACGTCGCCATGGGCCACACCGGCGTCATGCGATGGAACCCCCGCGACAAGTGGGTGGTCTCCAAGGACATCACCCACCCACCGCTCATCGACGACGCGACCTTCGAAGAAGCGCAGGCTCTCCTCAGCCGCCGTCGGCAAAAAACCGACGGCGAAAGAACCAGGAAGCGCACCCGCAACCCGTACGTCTTCCGCGGCCTGATCTACTGCGCCGCCTGCAAGCGCAGAATGCAGGGCCAGTACAACCACGGCGACGCGTACTACCGCTGCCGCTTCCCCAGGAATACGCCCTCGTCAACCAGGTCGCGCACCCCCGCAACGTCTACCTGCGGGAGGACGCCCTCACCGACCCGCTCAACACCTGGCTGGCCTCCGCCTTCGCCCCAGAGCGCATCGAACGAACGATCAGCGCCATGGCTAACGCCCAGGCCACTGATGATCTACCCGCCCTCGGCACCGCAGCCCGGGCAACCATCGCCGACTGCGACGCCAAACTTGAGCGCTACCGAACAGCCCTCGACGCCGGAGCCGACCCGACGGTGGTTATCGGCTGGTCGCCCAAACCCAGGCGGAGCGGACGCGTGCCGAAGCCGATCTCCACGCCACACCGAACAAGAGCTCACAGCGGATGAGCCGAACAGAGATCACCAAACTGGTACAAGCGCTCGGCGACATCGTCACCGTGCTCCGCGACGCCGACCCCGCTGACAAGGCCGAGGTCTACCGTCAACTCGGCCTCCGACTCACGTACCAGCCAAAAACGCAAACGGTGCGCGCTGAAGCTGATCTCAGCGCGCACCGTGGGGTTATGGGTCGTCTCCGAGGATCGACACGAACCGATACCCATCACGGGTTGCGTCTTTTCGGCGCCATTCCGCTCGGCTGACAGCAGCCTACCTAGATTGGATTGGCCCCGGACTCTCAACCGGGCCAACCTGGTACAGGCATCTCCTCAGGCCGAGGCAGGCTGCTGGTGTCCGGTGACCCCTCCGGGCTGAAGCCTGTCGGCGATGAGGCGGAGTTGTTCCAGCGGGAGTTCACCTCCGTGGCGACGACCCCACCGTCCTCACCCATGTCGTTACCCAGGCTGCTCGCCACCTGCAGACCCTGCAACTGCCCTGCTGCAACTGCCACACGCGAGTTCGCCAGTCTCGTGGCTGGCCACCGGCAACCGCCAACGGTTGAGGGAGCGCCGTATCGTCAATCCGCGTCGTCGAAGATTCCGCTGTCGAGGTCGTACCGATACCGGCCGCTGCGAAACTGGTCACGGTAGCGGGACAGGTAAGCTTCGAACGAGCTGGCCATCGGACCGACCGGACCACCGTGGACCTCCCACGCGATCACCTGGCCGCGCACGCCCCGCCGGGCCGGGGCCAGGTCGACGCAGTACAGGTTGCCGCCGCTGTCCTCGGCGAACGGCAGCCACGCCGGACTCCACCACACCGGCTCGACCAACTCCTCCTCGGTGTCCAGTTCGCCCGGCGCCCAACCGTCGAATGTGCCCTGCCGGCGCAGCTCGGCGAGGTCGCGCCATCGCCCGAGTGCTGCGTCGACGCTCAGGCCGGCGTACTCGAAGAACATGCCGCCGCCGTTGCCCCCGTACAGCTGGAAATGCGCACGCAGATCGACCGGCAGGTGGTGGCCGACCGCGACGGCCAGGGCCTGGACCGCGGCGGGACTGGCGCCTGTTCCGGCCCGCAGCTGCTCAGCGCAGGGCGGCGCGTGTACGGCGAACCAGTCGCCGATCTCGTCCCACAGTGCCCGTACCTGGGCGGTCGCGCGGTCCACGGGATCGTCCGCACCGTGTGCCCGCAGCAGCTCGACCACTGCGGTGCGACCCCAGTGCTCGGCGACGCTCATCGCGGTGACCTCGCCGTCCTTGACCGCTGCCGGGTCAGCGCCGGCGTCGAGCAGCAGCCGGCACCGTGGCCGGCGGACCGTCCTGCGCGGCGAGCATGGGCGGGGTCCAGCCGTCGCCGCGCGCCGCGTTCGGATCGGCGCCGGCGGCCAGCAGGGCCGCGATGATCGGTTCGGCCGGCGTCTCCAGTGCCCGGGTGAGCACTGTGTGCCCGTCCTCGTCGGGATCACCGTGGCTGTTGACGTCAACGCCGCAGGCGACGAGCAGATCCACCAGCTCGGCCGCTGGGGCGCCGGCCATGACGGCGCACATCAGCGGAGTCACGCCGTACTGGTCGGCGAGATCCACCGGGGCACCGGCGTCCAGGAACGGGCGCACCAGCGCCACGTCGCCAGTGTCGGCGGCGTGGCGCAGCAGCGGCACACCCTCGCCGTCGCGGCCGCGCGGATCGGCACCGGCTGCCAGCAACCGGACTATCCCATCGGCATCGCGGCTTGTCACCGCATCGAGCAGTGCCTCAGAACGATCATCGGTCGGCACCGCGCCAGCGTACTGCACGCTCACCAGCCGGGTGGCCGGCTCCATACCGCGACGCCGCGAGTGGAGTCGCACGGCCTGAGGCGGGCGGCAGTCCGTCTGCGCCGCCGCAGAGACGATGCCCTGCCATCCGGTGCTTTCGGGGTGCGGCGGCGTGGCACGAGCGAGGAGCCATGGGTATCCGCACTCGTCAACGCCCGGCGCTGGTCGCAGTCCTTACCGGCCGGTCGATCACCGCCGTACGAACGTGACCGTGTCGGCTCGGGCGCAGCCGCTGCCGCTGCCGGTCAGCTCGGCGTAGCCCGCGGTGCGCCTTCTTCCCGATCGGCCTGGCCGTCACCGCGGCCTCGGGACCAGGCCCAGCGGCCGGTCGATCCTCGTCGAGGACGTCGTCAGCGGCACCCCGGTGCATCCCTTCGGCGGCTGGCCCACCGATGCAGCCCTCGCCGCAGCCGTTCGACCGAACGGCGCCGACCCGCCAAGCCTTGACGCATTGACGGGTTGGTTATTAAGGTCCGGACCGTAATAATGCCGACGAACGGAGACCTCCATGCCCCTCAGCCGTCGCGCACTGCTCGCAGGTAGCGCCGTCGCAGGAGCATCGCTGGCAGTCGGGCATGGCGGGCTTTCCTCGCCCGCGTCCGCGACCGAGCAGTCGCTCACGCCGACCAGTTTCGGCCCCGCCTCTTTGACCGCTGCCGTCCGTGGTGCCGCCGTCATCGGAGACAGCGTCTTCATCACCTCGCGCTTCAACACCCCCGAGGGAAAGATGCGGCTGGGCGAGTTCGACGTGCACACCGGCGCGCAGCGGACGATCGTGGACCTGGCGATCCCGAGCAACGGCGGGCAGAAGCTCGCCGCCGACGGTCGGTACGTCTACGTCGGCCCCGCCGGCAGCGCGTACGTGTACCGGTACGACCCGCAGACCGGCGACGTCGTCGCGTGGGCCCGGGCCGGCGGTTCCACCACCTGGTACTACGACATGGTGGTGCACGGCGAGCACCTGTACATCGGCACGTATCCGGACTGTACGGTCAAGCGGATCCGGCTGGCCGACGCCGCCGTCGAGACGTACGGTCGCATCTCGACCTCGCAGTACGCGGCGGCCGTCGCGGTCGACGACGAGTACGTCTACGGCGGCTCGGCCGCCCCCGGCACCCTGCTGATGTGGCCGAAGGCCGGCGGCGCGCCGACCAACCTGACGCCGTACCTCAGCTCCTCACCGGTGGGCATTCTCGACATGACCGTCCGGGACGGCACGCTCTACGTCGCCTGCGGCCGGCAGTTGATCTCCTTCCGTCGGGACGGCTCGGAGCGGGTGTCCCGGGACATTCCCGCCGAGGACCGCTACATCGACCAGGTCACCGTCGGCAGCGACGGCACGGTGTACGCGTTGTGCCGGCTGACCACCAACCTGTACGAGGTGACCCCCGACGGCCTGGTCAAGGTGGGCCAGCCCCTGGCCGATGTGGAGAACCAGCTGCTCGCCCCGCTGCCCGGCGGCGCGCTGCTCGGCGTGAGCGGGCTCGGGCACGTCTGGAAAACCACGCCCGGTGGCACCGCCAGCGTGTGGCAGACCGCCGACCGGGGCTTCGGGTACCCGGAGACCATCCAGTCGATGATGCGGCACACCCGGAACAGGATCTGGGTGGGCGGGCACTACGCGATGACGGTGCACCGGCCGGAGGCGGGCAAGAGCGACCGCTTCGACATCAACGGCGAGGTCAAGGCGATGGCCGAGGGTCGGCGTGGCGTGGTGTACGCCGGCCTCTACCCGAGCACCCAGATCGTCGCGATCGACCCGGACAGCTACGAGATCAGCGTGCTGGGGCTGCTCGGCAACGAACAGCTGCGCACCAAGCGGATCCACCACGACCGGCGGCGCAACCAGCTCATCGTGGCGTCCAGCCCGCAGACCACGAAGCACACCGGCGCATTGACCTTCATCGACCTGAGCGACAACACCTTCGACACGCACCGGGAGTTCCTGCCCGAGCAGAGTGTGATGGACGTGGTGGTGCAGGGCAACACCGCCTACATCGCCGGGGACACCTACGGCGAGGGCACCAGCGGCCCGATCCGCAAGGTGGCCCAGGTGGCGGCCGTCGACATCGTCACCCGCCGGCTGCTGTGGCGCGAGGAGATCAAGCCGGACTGGCTGTCGTACGAGAGCCTGTTCGTCGTCGGCAACCTGCTCTACGCGATGGGTCGCCGCCCGCGCGGGGCCTGGTTCGCCTACGACCTGCACTCCCGGCAGATTGTGATGGAGGGCGACCTCGGCGGGTACGGCCAGTTCAACGGGGTCGACGGCCGGGTGTTCTCCTGGGTGCACTGGACCAACGACATCTCCGAGCTGCCGACGGCCCCCGCTGGTGAGGTGACCACCCTGTACGACAACGTGCCGCGTGGCTGGTACAACAACCCGTCGTTCCACTTCACGCCGGACGGCAAGGCGACCTGGGGCATGCTCGGCAACGACCTGGCCCTGTTCCCGCTGCCGCGGAAGTAGCGCTCCGACAGCGATCGCGGGGCCGTCCTCCCGGTTCGGGGGACGGCCCCGCGCCGTACGGGTACTCAGCCGGTGACGTCGAGGCGGAACAGCTCCGCGGCGTTGCGCCAGGCGACCCGCTCGGCCAGCGTCGGGGGAAGGTCGGCGGCGAGCACCGCTCCGTACGCGGCGGCCGGGTCGATCAGCGTGGCGTCGGTGCCGAACAGCAGCCGTCCGGGGTCGACCGCCGCCGCGACCGCTGCGAAGCGGCCTGCCTCGGTGTGCGAGAAGCACGGTTCGAGCCAGAGCCGGTCCACCGCGTTCGCCGCCTCGACCGCGTACCGCCAGCCGTTGGCCCCCATGTGCCCGGCGATGGCCCGCAGGCCGGGAATCTCCACGCAGGCCTGGGCCAGCTCCAGCGGAGAGGTGTCCCAGGTGTGCACCAAGGCGGGCAGGTCGTGGGCTGCGACCAGTTCCAGGGCGGCCCGGGTCTGTGGCGAGCCCACCGGGGAGTCGGTGTAGTCGGTGTGGATCTTCACCCCGACGAAGCGGCCGGTGGGCAGCAGCTCGTGCAGGTCGCGTTCGGCGTCGTCGAGCCGGCGCGGGTTGACCGTCAGGTATCCGAGCAACCGATCGCTGTGCTCCAGCGTCCGGGCCATGGCCCGGTTCCCGGCGGTCACGTCGTAGATCACCGCCTCGGTGGCCGAGACGACGGCGAGGTCGATCCCGTACCGGTCCATCACGGCGAGGTTGGTGGCGAGCGCCCCGACCTCCATGCTGAAGAACCAGGGCCCCCAGTGGGCGTGCACGTCGATGATCACGCCGACGGCTCCAGGACCCGGCGGGCGTTGCCGCCGGCCACGGCGGCCACGTCGGTGGGCGTGAGGCCGCTCCGGGCCAGCCGGAGCCGGGGTACGACGGCCTCGTACCACGGCGTGCGGGAGCCGTAGAGCAGACGTTCGACGCCCAGGTGCTCCGCGACGGTCTCCAACGCGTCGGGCGAGTTGAGCAGCCGGGTGGAGGTGTGGAAGCCCGGTTCGTCGCGGGCGACGACGACGAAGTCACCCAGGTGGTAGAAGTGCGTGTCGAGGAAGACCACCGTCGTGCCGCGCAGTGGACGCCAGAACCGGCGCACGTCGCCTCCGGCGAGAATGACCAGGCCGACCTCGGCGGCTCGGCGGGCGACGTGCCGTACGGCCGGGAAGTCCGCTTCCACCCGCTGTTCGTCGGGGAAGAGACGGACCGCGCGGAAGCCCCGCTCGGCCAGCCGGTCCACCTCCCGCTCGGCCCCGAGCGGGTCGCGCAGGTCGACCCCTCCGACCGGAAGCACGCCCGGGCCGGCGAGGGCGGCGGCCTCGTCGTTGCCGGTGGGCACGTCGAACAGGGCCGCCCGCAGGTTGGCCACGGCGGCCCGGTCGATCCCGTTGGCGGCAAGGACCTCAGCCACCTGGCCCGGGGCGCCGACGGGCCCGGGACGGTCGGCGTACCGGCCGACCAGCACGTCGACGTCGAGCGTGACGGCCGGCAGGTCGCCGGCGGTGAACGGGCCCGTCACGACCGTCTCGCCAGCGTGAGCACCCGGGCCCGGTCGTCCTCGGGCAGGGCGGGGCCGTACGGGTCGGCGGCGTGCGATTCCGGGATCCGCCCCTCGTCGGCGGCGATCCACAGCATCCGGCGCACGTAACCCTCCATCGGCTCGGTGAAGGTCACCTGGGCGAGGCGGTCCAGGCCGGCGGAGGCGGCGACGAAGTCGGCGTACCGCTGGTCGGCGTAGGCCCGGAGCACGGCGGCGGTGACGGGCACGGCGGCCGCGGCGAGGCCGACCAGGGCGGCCTGCGCGCCCCACATCAGCGACGGCCCGAACATTCGGTCCTCGCCGGTGACGGCGAGCCGGTCGACGGCGCGGGCGGCGGCGAGCGCGGCCTGGCAGGCCATCGCGTCGTGCAACCGGGCCACCTTGACCCCGGCCACCCCGGGGTGTTCCAGCAGGGCTGCGAGCTCTGCCTGCGGGTAGGGCCGGACATAGAGGTCGAAGGCGAGCATCGGCAGGCCGGCGGCCCGCCAGACCGCGTCGTGGTGGGCGAGCGCGTCGCTCCCGACCGGGAAGACCAGCACCGCGGCGGCGCCGAGCGCGGCGGCACCGGACGCCTGAGCGGCGACCTCGTCGGTCCGCTCCCCCGGCCGGCCGCCCACACCGACGATCACCGGTACGCCGGTGGCGACGGCGCGACGGATGACGAGGTCGCGGGTGGCGGCGTCGAGGAAGGGACCGCGACCGGTGTGGGCGAGCACCGCCAGGGCGTCGGCCCCGTCGGTGACCAACCCGCGCAGGTACTGGTCGAGGATCGCCTCGTCGACCACGCCGTTGCCGTCGACCGGGGTGGCCGTGGCCGCGACGAGCTTCCACCGCAGCCGGTCGCGCAGCGCGGCGGCAACCGGGGCGATCACGCCGTCACCGCCGTCCGGACGGCGCGGGCGATCTCGTCGACGTGGTCGTCGGTGTACCGCTCGTTCCAGTCGATCACCAGCAGGGTCTCGTCGACGAGCCGCTCCGCCACCGGGCAGGCGCCCGGCCCGTAGGCGGGCTGCCGGTCGGCGGGCGGGGCCGTGAGCGGGAAGCGGGAGGTGCCGTAGACGGGGGCGTCGGTGAGGGCGGGCGCGTGGTGCAGCGGCTGGTCGAGGTAACCGGCGCGGGCCGGGATCCCGGCGGCGGCGAGCGTCCCGGCGACCTGCTGGTTGGTCAGGGGTGGGTCCAGCACGATCGGGAAGAGCCACCAGGCGTGCGCGTCGATGTCGACGGGCAGGCGTACGCCGGGCAGGTCGGCGAGGGCGGCGTGCAGCCGGGCGGCGGTGCGGCGGCGCTCGGCGAGTACGCCGGGCAGCTTGGCGAGCTGGGCGCGGGCGACGGCGCCGGCCAGCTCGGTCATCCGGTAGTTCAGGCCGAGCCCGACGTGCCGGCGGGCCCCGTCGCGCGGCCAGCCCTTGTCGGCGAAGAGTCGCATCCGCCGGGCCAGAGCCGGGTCGTCGGTGATCGCCAGGCCGCCGTCGCCGCAGGTGATGTGCTTCCACTGCTGGAGGCTGAAGCAGCCGACCGCGCCGGCCGTGCCGACGAGCCGGCCGTCGGGATAGCGGGCGAGCCAGGCCTGTGCGCAGTCCTCGATCAGCGGCACACCGGCGGCGTCGGCCACCGCGCGGAGGTCGGCGGCGGCGCCGAACAGGTGCACCGCGAGGATCGCCCGGGTCCGCGGCCCGACCGCGGCGGCGACGGAGGCCGGGTCCAGGTTCCCGGTGTACGGGTCGACGTCGGCGAAGACCGGCACGGCGTTCTGCGCCAGGATCGGCGCGACGGTGCCGAAATCACTGATCGGGGACGTGATGATCTCGTCTCCCGGGTCGGGCGCGGCGGCGGCGACCGCACAGTGCAGGGCTGCCGTCCCCGAGCTGGTGGCCACGGCGTGCGAGACTCCATGCCGGTCGGCCATCTCGCGTTCCAGGGTCCGGACCTCGGTGCCCCAGACGGAGCTGAGCATCCCCGAGCGGAGCACCCGGGCGACGGCGTCCAGTTCCTCGGTGCCGAGCGTCCGGCCACCGGCATCGGCCATGCTGGGAAACGACACGTACCCTCCCGGCTTCCAGAAATACCGGGCCTGACCGTAATCTTGAGCTACGGAACATGCAACCCTTCGACCGGAGGCAGCCGTGACCATCGAGATAGGGGTCGTCGGGCCGCACGACCTCGTCGACGACGTGGCGGCCACCTGCGAGGAGCAGCCCGGCGTCACCGCTCGGCGGCTGCACTACGACCACGAGTCCCAGACCCCGGCGCTGGTGGAGGCGCACAGCGCGCAGGTCGAGGCGTGGCTGTTCACCGGCGTGGTGCCGTACACCCTGGCTCGGGAGGCGAACGTGCTGACCCGGCCGGCGACCTTCGTCGACTACACCGGGGCGACGCTGCTCCAGGCCACCGTGCGGCTGCTACGCGACGGGCACGACGTCACCCGGATCTCCATCGACACGATCACCGGCGCCGACGTCGCGGCGACGTTCACCGAGGCCGGCCTGCCGGTCGACCGGGTCCGTACCCTGCCGTACCGGGGCAGCCTCAGCTCCGACGACGTGGTGGCCTTCCACCGGCGGCAGCACAGCTCCGGCGCCCAGGTGGCGGTCACCTGCATCAGGTCGGCCTACGAGGTGCTGCGGCACGAGATGCCGGCGTTCCGGCTCGCCCCGTCGATCCATTCGGTGCGCACCGCGCTGCGCCAGGTGCTGCTGTCCGCCAACAGCCAGGCCCAGGAGGACGCACAGATCGCCCTCGGCCTGGCCAACCTCCCCGGCGGCGACGACGGCCTGCTCAAGGAGGTAGCCACGCTCGGCGGGACGCTGGCCCGATTCGCTCCGGACACGTACCTGATCGTCACCACCCGCGGGCCGCTGCACGACGCGACCGGCGGCTTCACCGCGCTGCCGATGCTGCGTCGCCTGGCCGACCGGCACGGCACCGTCCAGATCGGCTTCGGGTTGGGGCGCAGCGCCGCGGAGGCGGAGAACCTGGCGCGCCGGGCGTTGAGCCGGGCTCGTCGGGTCGGGTCGACGACCGCGGTGCTGTCGCTGCGCGGCGAGACCGACATCGTGCTGGAGTCGACGACAGCGACCCCGCCGCCGGCGGAGGCGAACCTGGCGGTCATCGCCCAGCGGGTCGGCCTGTCGGTGCCCACCCTGCTGCGCCTGCGGGAGGTCCGCGCCGCGGCCGGCGACGAGCCCCTGACCAGCCGCGAGGTCGCCGAGCAGCTCCACATCCAGCAGCGCACCGCCCGCCGCATGCTGCACCGTCTGGAACTGGCCGGCCTAGCCGAGCGGCTGGGCAACCTCGCCTCCGGCAGCAGCGGCCGCCCGTTGACCCTCTACCGCCTGACGGTGTGACCCCCGCCCGGTCCGTACCCCCGTGGCACGGACCGGGCACGTCGGAGGTCAGGCCAACCAGGAGTCGAGGTGCTCGGCGACGAACGCGTCGTCGCGCAGGTGCGGGTAGGCGGCGTGCACCCGGTCCAGTTCGGCGAGCTGCCCCGGGGAGAGTTCCTCGGCCGGGTCGAGGCACCAGCGGCCGGCGAGCAGACCCTGGCGGCGCAGCACCTCGTGGATCCCGGGGATGCAGCCGTGGTACCCGTTCGCGGCGTCGAAGATGGCGGCGTTCGCGTCGGTGAGGTGGCCGTCGAGAGTGAGCAGCCGGCGCAGCGCGGTGTCGTCACCGCCGCGGGCGCTGCGGGCGTCCTCGAGCAGACCCACGGCGGTACGCGCCCACACCGCCCACTGGCCGAGCAGGCCGCCGACGAACTCCACCTCCACCGGACGACCGTCCACCGTGATCCGGTGGGGGGCCACCAGGTCGGCGAGGATGTGGTCGTCGTTGCCGGTGTAGAGAGCGAGGTCGCCGGTGCGGCCGGCGGCACAGACGCCGTGCAGCACGTCGAGGGTGCGGTAGCGGTCGAACGGCGCGACCTTGATCCCGACCACGGATTCGAGTGCGGCGAGCCGAGCCCAGAAGTCGCGCGACAGGTGCCGCCCGCCGACGGCCGGCTGGAGGTAGAAGCCGATCACCGGCAGCACCTCGCCGACCGCCCGGGCCCGTTCGACCAGGGCGTCCTCGTCCAGCGGCCCGTACGGAGACAACAGCACCAGGTGGTAGCCGAGCGAGGCGGCGAGTTCCGCCTCCCGGACCGCCTGCGCGGTGTCGCCGCAGACGCCGGCGACCAGGATGGCGTCCGAGCCGGCGGCGGTCTCGGCGGCCAGCTCCAGCACCGGGGCGAGCAGCCCGACCGCCGGGTCGTGGATGGCGAACTGGGTGGTGTGCACGCCGACGGCAATGCCACCGGCACCGGAGGCGAGGTAGTAGCGGGTCAGGGCCCGCTGCCGGCGCTCGTCGAGCCGTCGGTCGGCGTCGAGGGCGAGCGGGTGGGCGGGGATGACGCAGCCCCGTTGGAACCGGGCCAGGGCCGTGGTCTGTCGGGTGTCCGGTGCGGTCAACACGGTCTCTCCTAGAAGTTGCCGTCGCGGCGTTGGAATCCGGTCGGCTTGCCGAGCAGGGGAAGGCCGTCGGCGACCCAGTCCGCCGTCAGGTCGATCAGCTCGGCGACCGGCACGTCCGGGTAGCCGAACAGCCGGTGGCAGAGCTGGGCGTTGGACAGCAGCGCGGTCGGCGCCTCGGTGCCGGTGAAACGCGCCTCGCGACCCAGCCGGTCGGCGAGCGCGGTGGCGACCTGACGGACCGAGACCAGCTCCGGACCCGTCAGGTTCAACACGAACGGCGGTGTCCGTGTGTGGTGCAGAGCGCGCAGGGTCACCTCGTTGGCGTAGCCCTGCCAGACGATGTTGGCGTGGCCCATCGTCAGGTCGACGGGCTGGTCGGCCAGGACCGCGGAGGCGATGTCGACGAGGACGCCGTAGCGCATCTCGACGGCGTAGTTGAGCCGGATCAGCGCCAGCGGGGTGTCGTGGCGGTCCGAGAAGTGGGTGAGCACACGCTCCCGGCCCAGGCAGGACATGGCGTACTCGCCGACCGGCCGCACCGGGGTCTGCTCGACGCAACCGCCGGAGGTGACCGGCACCAGCGGGTAGACGTTGCCGGTGCTCAGCGCGACGATCCGCGACCCGGCGAAGCGCTGCGCGACCCGGCCGGGAAGGTAGGCGTTGGTCGCCCAGGTGGCGTGTTCCCGCCCGGTGGTACCGAACTTGGCGCCGACCAGGAAGATCACGTTCGGCGCGTCGGGCAGGGCGGCGAGGGCGGCGTCGTCGGTGACGTCCGCCTCGACGACCACCGCGCCCTCGTCGCGCAACGAGTCGGCGAGCCCGGCCTCGGAGAAGCGGGACACGGCGATCACCCGCGCACCGGTGCCCGCCTCGGCGACGCCGCGAAGCGCCAGTCGGACCAGGCTCGGGCCCAGCTTGCCGCCCGCGCCGAGGATCAGCAGATCACCGTCGAGCTTGCGCAGGTCGTCCACCAGGACGCCGCGCGGCCGCGAGAGGCGCTCCTCCAGATCCGCCACGGTACGCATGCCACCACACCCCTTCCGGATTAACGGTCATGACCGTAACTTCCGCCCGGAGGGGCGTCAAGGTGTCGCGGGGCGAGGATCGACCGAACCGGCCGCAGACGTCAGGCCAGGGCGCGGGCGGAGGCGAGGATCTCCAGCACCGCCCGGGTCTGCTCCCACGGCACCGGGGTCGGCGCGCCGTGCACCATGTCCAGGAAAGCGTCGACGGTGGCGCGGTAGCCGAGTTCCTCGGCCCCGCCGCGCAGCACCACCCGGCGGTCACCGGCGGCGGTGTACACGGTCATCTCGTACGCCTCGCCCTGGCTGACCCCGAGCACCTCGACCGTGCCTGGCACGCCGTCGTCCCACTGGACCGTCAGCAGGCCGGTGTCCTCGGAGCGCAGGCCGTGGTGCCGGCGTACGGTTGCGGCGGCGCCGACCAGCCGGACCGCCGGCCCCAGCAGCGCGACCAGCAGCTCGACTCCGTGCAGGCCCATCATGACCAGCGTCCCGCCACCGACCGTCGGCTCGTCCTGCCAGGGGTTGTAACCGGTGGCCCACAGGCCGACGTCGTGGCGGACGGTGACCCGGACGGCGAGCACCTCCTCGCGCGGCACGTCGAACGCGGCGAATGCCGGGGCGAACCGCAGCACGGATGAGGTGAGCACCAGCTCCGGAGCGCGGGTGACGACGGACTCCAGCCGGTCGAGCTGCTCGCGGGTGGCGGCGGCCGGCTTGTTGACGAAGCAGGGCAGCTTCCGGTCGAGGATCCGCGCCAGCGCCTCCGGCACGCCGGAGGTGGGCACGGTGAGTACCACCCCGTCCGGGGCGGTGGCCAGGAGCGCGTCGAGGTCCGGCACCACGACCGCGTCAGGTTGCTCGGCCCGGAACCGGGCCAGCCGCTGCGGATCCGGCTCCCACACCACCAGCTCGGTCGCCGCCGCGTCGGCGCGCAAGGTCCGGGCGTCGGTGTACGGGTGGCTGGTGGCGAGTCCGGCGAGGGCGATGCGCATGACCGCAGAGGCTACTTCTCCCCCAGCCGCCACCCAACCCGCCACCCGGCGGAGGCGGGACGGCAGGTCACCCCATGGTGTCGAGCAGTTCAGGCGTCACCTCGTGCCGCAGCGGCTCGCCACGCAGGAACCGGTCGATCTCGGCGTGCACGATTGCGGCGGCCCGTCGGCGGGACTGTACCGTCCCGGCCGACTCGTGCGGCGTCAGCAGCACGTTCGGCAAATCGCGCAGCGGATGGTCGACGGGCAGCGGCTCGGCGTCGAAGACGTCCAGGGCGGCGTCGAGGCGCCCGGCGCGCAACGCCGCCAGCAGCGCGGCCTCGTCCACCAGCGCCGAGCGTGCGGTGTTGACCAGCAGGGCGCCGTCCGGCATCAGGGCCAGCTCGCGCGCGGAGATCATGCCGGCGGTCTCCGGCAGCACCGGCGCGTGCAGGGAGACCACCAGCGACCGGGTGAGCAGTTCGTCCAGGGTGACGCGCTCGACGCCGAGCGCGGCGGCGTCGCCGTCGCGCAAGTACGGGTCGGCGACCAGCACCCGCGCGCCGAGCGCCCGCACCAGCCCGAGGTACGCCCGGCCGGTGCGCGACGCGCCGATCACGCCGACCGTGGCCCCGCGCAGCTCCCGGCGGGGCGGGGCCGCCTTGGCCGTCGCCCAGTCGACCCCGGTGCGCAACGCGTTGTCGAAGCGGTGCACCCCGTGCAGCAGCGCCAGGGTCAGCGCGAGCGCCTGCTCCCCCACCGCGTACGCCATGGCGTCGCCGGCCTGGGTGACGCGCACGCCCCGGGCGAAGCTCGCCGGGGTCACGAACGGTTTCACGCTGGCCCCGGTGTGCGCGAGCAGCCGCAGCCGGGGAGCGGCGGCGAGCACCCGAGCGGTCAGTGGTGCGGTGTCCCATCCGGTGACCACGACATCGGCGTTGGCGAGCAGCCGGGCCAGGACGGCCTCGTCGCCGACATCGTCGTCGGAGGGCAGCCGCACCTCGCCCAGTCGGCGCAGGGCCGCCCAGGCGTCGGCGTCGAAGAACAGGGAGCGGACCTGCGGTGTCACCGCCACCGCGATGACGGGCCGTCCCGCCACGGCGGGCCCGGTCACCCCTTGATGCCCGTGGTCGCGACGCCCTCCTGGAAGTAGCGCTGGCCGATCAGGTACGCCACGAAGATCGGTACGAACGCCACCACCGAACCGGCGAGCAGCATGTTCAGCGCGACGTTCTCCTGTTGCAGGGAGGCGATGCCGGTGGTGAGGGTACGCATGTCGAGGCTCTGGCCGACGATGAGCGGCCAGAGGAAGTCGTTCCAGTGCCAGAGGAAGACGAAGACACCGAGGGTGGCGAGGATCGGCTTGATCAGCGGCAGCACGATCGACACGTACACGCGCCACTCGGAGCAGCCGTCCAGTCGGGCAGCCTCGAACAGCGAGTCGGGCAACGAGGCGATGAACTGTCGCATCAGGAAGACCGCCTGCGCGTTGGCCAGGGTCGGCACGATCATGCCCCAGTAGGTGTCCACGCCGCCCAGCTCGGAGATGATGATGAAGGTCGGGATCATCGTGACGTGGTACGGCACCATCAGCATCGCCAGGAACGACCAGAACATGGCTTCCTTGCCGGGAAAGCGCTTCTTCGCGAACGCGTACCCGGCCATCGAGGCGAACAGCAGCACACCGACGACCGACACGACCGAGTAGACGATCGTGTTCCACATCCACCGCAGCACGCTCTTCGCGCCGACCACCTGGTCGTACGCCTCGGTGGAGAACGGCCAGGGCAGGAGGCTGTCCGGGAAGGTCACCGGCCCGGTCGGCTTGAACGACAGCACGACCATCGCGTAGAAGGGGAACAGCGTGATCACGGCGCCGATCAGCAGCAGCGCGGTGCGGCCGACGAGCCAGCCCCGGCTGGCCCGACCGACCCGGTAGGGCCGCCCCTTCCGGGTCGACGCGGGCGTCGGATCGGTGACGGCGGGCGTGGCCAGCATGGTGTCGGTCATTCTTCCCTCCCGAGGGTCAGCCGCTGGACGAGCGCCACGACGATGGTCATCACGAACAGGGCGACCCCGATGGCGCTCGCGTAACCCAGGTCGAAGTACTTGAAGCCCTGGTCGTAGAGGAGGTAGACCAGGCTGTAGCTGGACCGCACCGGGCCACCGCCGGTCATCACGTAGATCATGTCGAAGACCTGGACCGCCACCGTGGTCTCGATGAGGGCCACGAAGAACAGGGCGGGCCGCAGCTGCGGCAATGTGACGTAGCGGAAGCGCTGCCAGGCCGAGGCGCCGTCGGTCAGTGCCGCCTCCTCCAGTTCGGCGGGGATGTCCTGCATCCGGGCGAGCAGGATGAGCATCCCGTAGCCGAAGCGGGACCAGACCGCGACCAACACGAGCGCGGGGATGACCAGCACGCTGTCGGCGAGCCACGACTGCTGCGGCAGTCCCAGCGCACCCATCGCCCGCGACCACGGACCCCCGTCGGCGAAGACCCAGCTGAACACCACCCCGGCGAGCACCAGACTGGTCACGACGGGGAGGAAGAACACCGACCGGAACAGCTTCGCGCCGCGGAAGGCCCGGCGGGTCAGCAAGGCCATGCCGAGCGACGCCAGCATCGACAACGGTACGGACAACGCGGTGAAGATGACCGTCACCCGCAACGCCGACCAGAACGTCGGGTCGTCGACGAGCCGGCGGAAGTTCTCGACGCCGACGAAGCTGGTGTCGCCGCCGATCGCGTAGTCGGTGAAGCCGAGGACCACTCCGGCGATCGCCGGCCCGAAGCGGAACAGGGCGAACAGCACCAGGAACGGCAGGACGAACAGCAGGGCCGTCCCCGCCTCCCGGGCGGACGGGCGGCGGACGCGCCGTCGGCGGATCGTCGGTAGTGCAACCATCTGACAACCTTTCCGAGGGCTCGCGGTGGGCGGGTCCCCGCCCACCGCGAGCCCTGTCTGAGCTAGCCGAGCAGCGGGTCGGCGGCCTTGGCCGCGTCGTCGAGGGCCTGCTCGACCGACTTCTTGCCGAGCAGCGCGGCCTGGATCTCCGGGGCGAGCACGCCCTGGACGTCACGCGCCTTCTCGTTCAGCGGGCCGACGGTGCTGGTGGCGACCTGCTTCTCCTGCTCGCCGAGGACCGGGTCGTCCGCGTAGAGCGCGCCGACGGACTTCTTGGCCGAGAAGAAGCTGGCGGCGACGTCGTACTTCTTGGCGTTCTCGGCGTCCGAGGCGAACGCGATCCACTTGCCCGCCGCCTCCTTGTTCTTCGAGTTCTTCAGCATCGACAGCGAGCCAACGGTGCCGTACCCGATCTGCTTCGTCTCGGTGAAGTGCGGGAGGGCCTGGATGTTCTCCTTGCCCCAGAACTTCTCGATCTCCGCCGGCAGCACGTGCCAGACGCAGCCGACCTTGTTCTGCGCGATGCGGGTCTGCTCGATGGGAGGGAGCGTGGTGAGCAGGCTCTTGTCGACGAAGCCGCCGTCGACGAGCTGCTTGGCGAACGCCAGCGCCTTCCTGCCCTCAGCGCTGTTGAAGGCGACCGACTTGCCGTCCGGGCTGAACACGTCTCCGCCGGCCTGCCAGAGCAGCGGGTAGAAGGTCTGGTTGAGGGTGTTCTTGACGTCGCCCGCGTACGCGGTCACGTCGTATCCCTTGGCCTTGAACGTCGGGGCCATGGCGAGCAGGTCGCTCCAACTGCTCGGGTAGGTGGTCTGGCCGACCTCGGCGAAGACCTTCTTGTTGCAGAGGGGGGTGACCGCGCTGGTCAGCACGGGTGCGCCCATCATCTTGCCGTCGATGGAGACCGACTCCACCACGTTGGGCAGGTAGTCGGCCTTGGCCGCGTCGTCGAGGTACGCGTCGACCGGTTCGATGTTGCGGGCGTACTTGGGCAGCTGGTCGGGGATCAGGTAGACGACGTCCGGTCCCTTGTTGCCGGCGATCGCCGTGGCCAACGCCTGGTCCCGGTTGGCCCAGGGGAAGATCTCGGTCTTGATCTCGACGCCGGGGTTGGCCGCCTGGAACGCCTTGGCGGTCTCGTCCCAGTACGCACGGTGCTTCGCCTCGTCGAAGATCACCGGGTAGATCCACATCGTCACGGTCTTCTTGCCGGAGTCACCGGAGCCGGAACCACCACAACCCGTGGCCGCGAGCGCGGCGACGAGCGCCACCGCCACGGCCGACAGGCTCTTGCGAACACGCATCTCGCATCCTTCCGGGGAGGTCAGGTGGGCAGTACAGTAACTTACGGTCCGGGCCGATACTAGAGCGAAGATGAACCGAGGTCATATCCTCACTGCTCGTACGCTCGGCGACACAGATCAGCCCACGCCCTAAATAGTCAAGGACACCGATGAGTGTTTCCCTCGCCATCGTCGGGGCGGGCAACCGCGGCAGCACCTACGCCGGCTACGCCCTGCGGCACCCCGACCGAGCCCGCGTCGTCGCCGTCGCCGATCCCCGGGCCGCGCACCGGTCGGCCCTGGCCGAAGCCCACCGGGTGCCGGAGAGCGGACGCTACCGGTCCTGGCAGGACGTCGTGGCGCGGCCCCGGCTCGCGGATGCCGTCGTACTGGCCACCCCGGACCGCGAGCACGCCGAACCGGCCGCCCGTCTCGCCGAGCTCGGATACCACGTTCTCCTGGAGAAGCCGATCGCCCCGACCGAGGCGGAGTGCGCGGCGGTCACCGACGCCGCCGAGCGCAGCGGCGTGCTGCTCGCCGTCTGTCACGTCCTGCGCTACACCCGGTACACCGACGCCGTACGAGGATGCATCGAGGCCGGCTCGCTCGGCCGCGTCATCGGGGTCGAACACCTGGAGCCCGTCGGCTGGTGGCACTTCGCGCACTCCTACGTGCGCGGCAACTGGCGACGCGCCGCGGATTCGTCCAGCAGCCTGCTCGCCAAGTGCTGCCACGACCTGGACTGGCTGCGCTACATCGTCGACGACACGCCGGTACGGGTGAGCAGCGTCGGAGGGCTGCGGCACTTCCGGCCGGACCAGCGCCCCGAAGGCGCCGCGGACCGCTGCCTGGACTGCCGCGTGGAGCCGGACTGCCCGTACTCCGCGCGGCGCCTCTACCACGAGTGCCTCGCCGCTCCGGAGCGCCACATCTGGCCGCTGTCCGTGGTGACGCTGGACCTCACCGCCGACGGCGTCGACAGGGCACTGCGCGAGGGTCCGTACGGCCGGTGCGTGTACCGCGGCGACAACGACGTCGCCGACCATCAGAGCGTCACGGTCACCTTCGCCGGTGGAGCCACGGCGACCCTCACCATGAGCGCCTTCACTCCCGCCGGGCACCGCCGTACCCGCGTCATGGGCACGCACGGCTACCTGGAAGGAGACGGTGAGCGGGTGACGGTCACGGACTTCGTCAGCGGCCGTACGGTGGCCACCGACACCCGCGACGGCGGTGCCGACGCCGCCGCCGGTCACGGCGGTGGCGACATGCGTCTGATGGCCGCCTTCGTCGACGCGGTGGCGACCGGCGACCGGGCGCGGATGCGGTCGGGCCCGCGGGAGTCGCTGGACGGCCACCGGATGGCGTTCGCCGCCGAACGCAGCCGACTCACCGGCGGTGCTCCGGTCACCCTCGGGTGACCGGAGCACCCCCCACGGGCGCGGACGGTGAGGAGGCCGACCGGCACCGACCCGGTCCGCCATCAGCCCAGGTCGACCCGGATCAAGTTGGTCCCACGGGTGGTGAACAGCGTGCCCACGCCGTCGGTGACCACCTCCGGAGCGCCGAACCAGGACTGGTTGAGCCCGTCGGCCAGGACGGTGAGCGACGGCTTGCGACGACCGGCATGTACCGCCCACAGTCGTGCCCCGTCGGTGCCGAAGATCCGCTCGTCGATGGCGGCGAGCTTGCCACCGACAGGGCCCACGTCGAGCCGCCACATCACAGTCCGGGTACGCGGATCCAGACCGAACAGTTCGCCCTCGCGGGTCACCCCGACGAGCACCCTGCCGACCAGTTTCAGGTCGACGATCACCCCGCCGGCCGTGGGCTCGACGAGCCAGCTCAGCCGCTGGGTGCGGTAGTCGAAGTATCCGAGCTTGGCGCGCGTCGTCGTCGGGGTGGTGCCGTAGCCGTTGATGACGCTGCCGCCGAGGAACACACCGTGCGGGTCCGGACAGAGCGACTGGACGGTCTGATCCGGCAGGATGCCCCGCCAGGTGTGGGAGCGCCGCCCGTCGAAGATGGTGAGCGCACCCTCCCACCGGCCGTAGTCCGGCTCGGTGGCCATCAGCACCACGCCGCGACGCCGGTCGACGACCAGGGACGTCGGGCGGGTCTGCTCCTGGCCGGGGTCGACCCGGGCGACCTCGGTCGCGACCCGGTCGCCCACCGGAAGGGTGAGGTAGCGGGCCAGGGTGTAGACGCCCATGTGCGTCACCCCTCGCCAGGTGTCCATGTCTTTGGCCTCGCCACCGAAGGGCACCCGGTAGGTGTCGAAGGCGGGCGTGGGCTCGGTGGAGACGACCTGGACGCCGAGGGTGCCTCCGACGACGATCCGGTCACCGGCGTGGCAGAGCGACATCGGTCGTTCCGGGGTGGGCGCCAGTTCCGGGGAACTCATGTCCAGCGCCTCGGTGGTCCGGGTCGTCAGGTCGTAGACGATGCCTCCGGCCCCCTGCACGGCCCAGAGCCGGCCGTCGTCGAGGAAGCCGATTCGCACGTTGGACGCCTCGGCGACCGGCACGCCGACCAGGGTGGGCGTGGTGTCGCCGAGGGTGAAGCGGTACAGCGATCCGCTGGGGCGGGTGGTGTAGAAGATCTCGTCGCCGCGGCTGGTGATGCCGACGACGAAGGAGTCGTCGGGCGTGGACAGGATCTGGTGGCTGTTGTGGTCGCGGGTGTCGACGACCAGGATCTCGGCGGTCGGCGAGATCCCGACCACGAGGTGGTCGCCGGCCAGGTGGCAGACCGCGCCGAAGGTCCGGCCGCGCAGGGCCGCCGGGAGGATGTCGGTACGCGTACCGGTGTCGCGGTCGTAGGCGACGAGGCCGGCGCGCGAGCCGATGCCGCAGTAGACCGTCGTCTCCGTGGCGACCAGGTCGCGGACGTAGGTGTCGTCGGGATCCATCCGGCCGTGGTCGGTCGCCTGCCCGGTGGCCGGGTCGTACTCCCAGAGCCGGGCCGACGGGTACGTGCCGACGAAGATCTTGCCGTCCGGGGACGCCTTGACACTCCACCCGACCTCCTGTCGCAGGTCGAGCACCTGCGTGACCGCGAGGGTGACCGTGTTCACCTTGAACAGCAGGCCCGGGCTGTACGAGCTGACGAACAGTTCCGTGCCGACGGCGTCGATACCCCACAGACCGGGCACCCCGGGGATCAGCGCAGTCTTGGTAATCCGACGTTCGGTCAGGTCGTACGCGGCGACCCGGGTGGGCAGGATCTGCCGGGTCGCGAACCAGATCTCGTTGCCGACGCGGACGCCGTTGCCGAAGTTCAGCACCCGCGAGGCGGGGCCGAGGTCGCTGATCACCACGTCGAGCGGGACGCCGCCGGGGGACGCGTACGCCTCCCGAGGAAATACGGCTCCTGCCGTTACCGCACCGATTCCAGCGAGCGCCGCTCGCCGTGACACAACTCCCGACATTCTTGCCCCTTCCACAGAGACGGCCGCGAACTCGGACCAGTTACGGCCCTGTCCGTTAATGCGACCGACCCTAGGTTCGGGCATCTCCCCCCGTCAACGCCGGTGGGCCCGACGGCACGATCGGACACGCCCTGCGGACCTACGGGTGAACCCTGCCGGTGGCCGTCGATGCCGGTGGCGACGGAGCCTTCCGCACGCCGTCGTCGGCATCGGGACGTGCCGACAGTGTCCCGCTCACCCTCGGCGCGCCACCGGCCGCCTCTCGCCGCGAACCGCGCGGGGCGTCACTCTCCCGCTGCCTGGTCCCGTGCGAGCAGGAGCACGGTAGCGAGCAGTCGTCGCTTCCGGTCCGACCTGGGGCCGAGCGCCGCGCATTTGGTGAATAGGCCGCGGAGCCGGCTGACGAAGGTCGCACGTTCGGCGTCGGTGGCGTGGAAGGCGTTCTGCCGGTAACCAAGGTCCCGGCGTCCCACCGCCCGCGTCCGGGACATGCTCGGCCGGCGGGCTCGCACCGCCACCGCGCCGAAACGGGCGCACCGATCCCGTCACCCCTACATCTTCAGGAACGAGGTCTACCGCAGCCTCGAGCTGCACCTGTCCTACGACCCGGAAACACAAACGGTGCGGGCAAGTGTTGACCTTGCCGCGCACCGTTGGGATTCGGTTCGTGTCCGAGGGCCAACACGGTCGCTGCCCACCCCCGCCGCACCACCATCCGATCCAGCCGCCGTCGCGGTCGATGCAGACCCCGTCGCGCTCCTGCATCACGGTCACCGTGGCGCCCAGATCGACTGGCGGCGTGCAGCTGTCGCAGCATGTCCGCGTTGGTCTGCACGCTCTCGCGGTCCGGCGCACCACCATCGGCCCGGTCAGGACCGATGCGGTGAAAACTGGCGCTAAATGCCGCGAAATGCGCATAAGCTGGGGCTCGCTGAGGATCGAACCAGTTGCCCCGCGGGGCAGCCACACCAGGCCGGAGAAGCTGCCATGACCAGCGTCAAGCTGTCCGTCATCTACTACTCGGCTACCGGTACCGTCCATGCGATGGCCGAACGCCTGGCCGAGGCCGGGCAGAAGGCCGGGGCTGAAGTCCGCCTTCGGCAGTGTCCCGAGCTCGCCCCCGCCGAGGCCATCGCCTCCAACGCGGCATGGAGCCAACACTTCGACCGGACCAAGGACGAGCCGAAGGCCACCGCGGATG
This sequence comes from Micromonospora sp. A200, assembly GCF_029893845.1. Taxonomy (NCBI): domain Bacteria; kingdom Bacillati; phylum Actinomycetota; class Actinomycetes; order Micromonosporales; family Micromonosporaceae; genus Micromonospora; species Micromonospora sp. A200. The sequence goes on from NZ_JARXXY010000022.1 coordinate 103,822, forward strand.
ACGTCGTCTGGGCTGATGCCGTTCTGTTGGGCACCCCGGTCCGCTACGGCAACGTCTCCAGCCAACTCAAACAGTTCCTGGACACCCTTGGTCCGCAGTGGGTGCAGGGCCTGCTGGCCGACAAGGTGTACGCGGGCTTCACCGCCGCGCAGACGCCCCACGGCGGCCAGGAGGCGACGTTGCTAGCTCTCTACAACAGCATCTATCACTTCGGCGGCATCATCGTGCCGCCCGGGTACACCGACCCATTGAAGTTCGCCGACGGAAACCCCTACGGGGTCTCCCACGGCACGGGCGGCAACAACACCGACCCGCTGACCGAGGTGCAGTTCGCCGCCCTGGATCACCTGGCGCAGCGAGTGGTCCGCCAGGCCGGCAAACGCTGACATCTGAAGGTCGAGACGACCCAGTGAGGCGGAGTCGAGCTGGTCGAGCCCCGTCGGGCAGCACCGGGTTGAGCCGGAGCACGTCGCCGCCGGCCGCGGTGAGGGTCGGCCTGCCGGCGGGCCGGGGCATGGCGCGCCTGCACGCCCACGGCGCCCGCGGCCACGCGGGCAGCGAGTCGTGCGATCTTCATCGGCGAACCCTTCATCGGTGACCAGATCCGTGACTTGTCGTCACGACCATTGCTTCGCCCCGACTCCGGCCGGTGGATGCACCCTCCCTCAACCGAGCTCGGCGACCACCTTCGCGGTGAGTTCGCGGACCACGTCGACCAGCAGGTCGATGTCGGCCTCGGTGGTGCGCCAGTTGACGATCGCCGGACGCAGGGCCACCCGTCCGTCGTGGACGGTGGTGCCGGCGTACACCCGGCCGTCGGCGAGCAGGGCCGCGCCGAGCCGCCGGTTGACCTCGTCGAGCGCCGCTTCACCTACGCCCGCCGGCCGAGCCCGGAAGCAGACGATGCAGAGCGGCACCTCGGCGAGGCGTTCCAGCTCGGGCGTCTCGTCGACCCGGCGCGCCAGGCGCTGGGCCAGGTCGAGGTGCCGTTCCACCATGGACCGGTAGCCCTCCCGCCCGTACGCGGCCAGGGTCGCCCAGATCGGCAGGGACCGGGCCCGGCGGGAGGAGTCCGGGCCGAGCAGGGCGTAGTCCGCGCCCTCGCCCGGTGTCGGCAGGGCGCTGCCCTCCCCCGGCAGGTACGCCGCGCCGGGCATGCCGAACGCGACCGGCAGCCGGGACGGGTCCTTGAGGAAGGCGAAGCCGCTCTCGTACGGCACGTTGAGCCACTTGTGCCCGTCGCCGGCGATCGAGTCGGCGCGTTCCATGCCGGCGACCAGCCCGGCGGTGCGCGGGGAGAGCGCGGCGAAGATCCCGAACGCGCCGTCGACGTGCAGCCAGGCGTTGTGCCGTTCGGCGATGTCGGCGAGGTCGGCCAGCGGGTCGAAGTCACCGGTGTCCACCGCCCCGGCGCTGGCGATCACCACCGCCGGGGCGGCCAGCTCGGCGAGCCGCCGGTCGAGGGCGACGAGGTCGACCCGGCCCGCGCCGTCCCGGGCGTGGATCTCGACGCTGTTGCGGCCGTGCCCGAGCAGTTGCAACGCCTTGCGGTCGCTGGGATGCAGGTAGCCGCCGGAGAGCACCGGCATCCGGGGCAGCCCGGCCAGCCCGTCCGCGGCGACGTCGACGCCGTGCCGCTCGCCCCACCAGTGGGTGGCGGCGGCGAGCCCGGTGACGTTGGCGAAGGTGGCGCTGGTGACCAGCGCGCCGCCGTACGTCGCGGGCAGCCCGAACAGCTCCCGCAGCCAGGTCAGCGCGATCGTCTCGACCTCGCTGGCGAGCCGCGAGGACGCGCGGAAGGCGGCGTTCTGGTCGAGCAGGGCCGCGGTCCAGTCGGCGGCGAGGGCGGCCGGGGTGACCCCGCCGATGATGAAGTGGAAGAAGCGGGGGCCCGCCGAGTGGGTGGCCGCGGCCGTCCCGACCCGCAGCAACCGGTCCAGCGCGGCGGCCGCGCCCGCGCCCCGCTCGGGCAGCGCGCCGCCGTCGGCCGGGTGCCAGAGCTGGCCGAGCAGCGCCTGGCTGTCCGGGTCGTGCACCGGCCGGTCCGCCAACGACGACAGGTACGGCCCGGCCGCCTCGTACACCCGGCGCAGCGCCTCGTCCCCGTCGGCGTCCCGCAGCGGATCGGTCATCGCAGCGCCCTCCTCGGCGGTCGGGTGGCGGTCCTCGGTGCCCGTGGGGCGGCAGCCCTGGGTGCAACGTCATCCCGACGGGAGCCGGCCCGGTCCTCCCCCACCCTGGCACCGGTCGGCCGGGTTCGCGCCGGCCAATTCCGCCGCGGTGGCCCGCGACGTCGTCGACGACGGCGCACCGGACGCCTGGTGACGCTGGCCGGCGGTAAGGGGCGGACGTGAGGGCCGTCATAACGGCTGGACGATCGGCCCGGCCCTGCTGCTAGCCTTCTCGGCAGGTCATGAGCGCCAGCGTCAAGCCCCGGCTCGCTGGCCGGCAACCCTCCTCCACGGTGGGGTGCTCCGGGTGAGGACCAGGCACCGGTGTGGCACCGGTGCAAGCGTGGCCTGGTTCCCAGGTCAGCAATACGGACCCCAGGAGAACCATGTCTGCTGATCTTTTCGCCCCGCCCGTCGGCGGCGCCGTGTCCACGGCCCCGTCCGACGCGCCGGCTGCCGGCCTGATGCTGGTCAAGCGGCGACACGTCGACCTCATGCGGGTCTGCAGCGACGGCTGTCGCCGCCCGACCGCGTAGTCGACGACCCCCTTCTCGTACCACCCGCAGCGGTGTGCCGGTCCGGCACGCCGTCTCCCGGCGCGCCCGTGTGCCCGCCGACCGATCAACCCGGAGACACCTGTGCGATTCCTTCCCGCTCTGTCCAAGGTGGCCGCGCTCGGCGCCGCCGCCGTCCTCGCCGCCACCGCGCTGACCGCCTGCGGCGACGACTCGTCCGAGGCCGCCGACAACCCGTACGGCCTGCTCCAGCCGGGCGTGCTGCGCGCCGGCACGCTGACCGACGCGCCGCCGAACGTGTACCTGAAGGACGGCACGTTCACCGGCTTCGACAACGACCTGCTCACCGCGGCCGCGGCGAAGGTCGGCCTGAAGGTGGAGTTCGTCGGGACCGACTTCTCCGCGCTGCTGTCCCAGGTCAACAACCGCAAGTTCGACATCGGCAGCTCCTCGATCACCGTCACCGAGGCGCGCAAGAAGACCGTCGACTTCGGCAACGGCTACGACTTCGGCTACTTCGGCCTCGACGTGCCCGCCGGTTCCCCGATCACCGGCTTCGACCAGCTCGCCGGCAAGCGGGTCGTCGTCGTGCAGGGCACGGTGCAGGACGACTACGCCACCGGCCGGAACCTCGACCCGGTCCGGGTGCCCGACTACAACGGCGCGATCAACCAGCTCAAGGCCGGCACCGCCGACGCCTGGATCGCCCCCGCCGAGATCGGCGAGAAGTCGGCGGCGGACAGCAACGGCAAGATCACCGTGGCGGCCAAGCAGCTCAGCCCCGCCCCCACCGCGTACGCCTTCGCCAAGGGCAACGACAAGCTGCGCGAGGCCCTGAACAAGGGCCTCGACGAGGTGATCGCCGACGGCACCTGGACCCGGCTCCAGGCGCAGTACTACCCGGGCCGGCCGATCCCGGCCGACTTCACGCCCGGCAGCGGCGCCGTCGCGGTGCCGGCGGCGTCGGCGTCGACCACCTCCTGACGGTACGGATGACGAGCGAGCAGGGCGGACGGGGACGAGACCGATGGACACCTTGAGCACCCTCTGGGAGACCTTCTTCGACGGGGACTCGATGCGCGAGGCGCTGCCCGAGATGCTGACCGTCGGGCTGCCCAACACGCTGATCCTGGCGATCTCCGCCGCCCTGCTCGGCTCGATCCTCGGCATGCTGCTGGCCATCGCCGGCATCTCACGTACCCGATGGTTGCGGTGGCCGGCGCGGGTCTACACGGACGTCTTCCGCGGCCTGCCGGCCGCGGCGACCATCCTGCTCATCGGTGTCGGCCTGGCGCCGCTCGGCATGGAGGTCTGGGGGCCGAACCCGTACCCGTTGGGCATCCTGGCGCTGTCGCTGATCGCCGGCGCGTACATCGGGGAGATCTTCCGCTCCGGCATCCAGAGCGTCGAGGCCGCGCAGCTGGAGGGGGCCCGGGCACTCGGCTTCTCCTGGGGCGAGGCGATGCGGCTGGTGATCATCCCGCAGGGGGTACGCCGGGTCCTGCCGGCCTGGGTCAACCAGCTGATCGCGCTGATCAAGGACTCCAGCCTGGTCTACTTCCTCGGCCTGGTGGCCAGCCAGCGGGAGTTGTTCCGGATCGGCCAGGACTACGCCGCCACCACCGGCAACGAGTCGGCGCTGCTGCTGGCCGGCCTGTTCTACCTGGCGTTGACCGTGCCGCTGACCCACGCGGTCAACTGGATCGACCGGCGGCTGCGCCAGGGACGGTCGGTGACCGTCGACCCCGACGACGACGGCGGGCTGGCCCTGGCCGGCGAGACCGCCCTGCCTCCGCAGACCCCGACCGGGAAGGACCACCGATGACCGGCACCGACACCACCGCCTCGGTCAGCCTGGCCGTCCGGGACGTCCACCTCGCCTTCGGCGCCAACCGGGTGCTGCGCGGCGCCGACCTGGACGTCGGGCGCGGCGGCACCGCCTGCGTGATCGGCCCGTCCGGCTCGGGCAAGTCCACCCTGCTGCGCACCATCAACCGGCTGATCGAGCCGGACCGGGGTGACGTGCTGCTCGACGGGCGCAGCGTGCTGCGTGACGATCCGGACGCGCTGCGCCAGCGGGTCGGCATGGTCTTCCAGCAGTTCAACCTCTTCCCGCACATGAGCGTGCTGCGCAACATCACCCTGGCGCTGCGCCGGATCAGGAAGCTCGCCGAGGACGAGGCCACCGCGGTCGCCCGCGCCCAGTTGGAGCTGGTCGGGCTGGCCGGCAAGGCGGACTCCCGACCTGCGCACCTGTCCGGCGGGCAGCAGCAGCGGGTGGCCATCGCCCGGGCGCTGGCGCTGCAACCGCAGGTGATGCTCTTCGACGAGGCCACCTCGGCGCTCGACCCGGAACTGGTCAAGGGCGTCCTCGCGGTGATGGCCGACCTGTCCGCCGGCGGCATGACCATGGTGGTGGTCACCCACGAGATGGGCTTCGCCCGCGAGGTCGCCGACACCGTCGCCTTCATGGACCACGGCGTGGTCCTGGAGGCCGGGGAGCCGGCCGCGATCTTCGAGGCGCCGGAGCACCCCCGGCTGCGCCGCTTCCTGTCCCAGGTGCTCTGAGCAGCCGCCTGGGCAGCGGCGGACTCCCCGGGCCGGTCAGATCCGGCGGGCGGTGAGCCACCTGTCCGGCCAGTAGCCGACCCCGTCCAGCAGGGGTGCGCCGGAGACGTCACCCATGGTGGGACCGTCGGTCTGGGACCGGCTGGAGATGAACCGGTGGTGCCCGCCGTCGTCGATGCCGAGGTAGATGCCGGAGTGGTCGATCTGGCGGTTCGGTACCGGCTGGGCGTTGAAGAAGACCAGGTCACCGGGGAGCAGCTTGTCGATTCCGCGGGCCCGCTGGCCCGAGTTGGGCATCAGCTGAACACCCGGGCCCAGCTCCGCCATGGCGTACGCCCGGCGCGGAAGACCCTCACCCGGGGTGTTGGTACCGCGCAGCGGATACCCGAGCCGGTGACCGTAGACCATCCGCAGGTAGCCGGAGCAGTCCAGGGCCAGCTTGCGCTGCGGCTCGGGCACCACCGCCTTGCCGTCCAGGAAGGACCAGGGCAGGCCCAGGTAGTCGTAGAAGTCGGAGCGCTCCTGACGGCCGTCGGGGTCCGCCGGGTCCGGCGGCCCGAACGAGGCGTCTCCGGAATACTGCTGCCCCTGGTTGTCCCGCTTCACCGGGGCTCCGTCGATGTACTCGAAGGAGATCGCCAGCACGTCCGGCGAGCGGTCCCGGCGGGCCGCGGCGAACCAGTCGATGAACCACTGCTCCTGTTCGGCGCCGGCCCGCCACGGCTGCGGCGCGAGCCGGACCCACATGTCGGTCTCGACCTTCGCGTCCGTGAAGCTCGGCTCCTCGAACGTCCGGGACGGACCGTAGATGTGCGCGGTCCGCGCGCCGTCGGTCATGACCGCGACCGGCTCCCCCGACGAGTCGATGATCTCCGTACGGTCCGGTTCGGACGACCGCTGGTAGTGGTAGCCCGACGCGCCGGCCGCCTGGCCCTCGGTCGCCTTCGCCAGGCCCAGGGTCAGCTCGCGTTCGTCGGCCGGCGACGGCCGGGCCACCAGGTAGGTGAGCATGCTCGCGGTGATCAGCAGGACGAGCCCGACGACGCTCGACACGGCCGGCCTGCGGAGGTACCTGCGGTAGCTCATTCCTGCTTCTCCTTTCGAAGACGTTTGCCAGGAAGGGTCAGGTCACCGGCACGAAGCCCGCGACCACGCCGCTGTACGTGATGCCGAACGTGATCGCCGTCACGATGACGGTGGCCAGGATGGTCGCCCTGGGCGGCTGGCGCACGAGCTGGTAGGCGATCAGCCCGGGAATCACGAAGCCCAGCGTCTGGTGGGCGAACAGCAGTGGCAGGTCGCGCTGGACGAGCACGAACATGGTCAGTTGCAGCAGGACGCTGACCAGCACGATGGCGGCGAACAGCCGCTTTCCGTACAGGATGATCACCCGGTGCATCAGCCGGGCGATGAGGTAGGTGACGATGGTGACCGCGACCACGATCACCGACTGGAGCTGGTCCTCGATGAGGGTCAACGCGATCCAGCCCGGGGTGATCATGCCCCCGGGCGAGAGGTTGGTGGTCAGGTAACACAGCAGGGCGAACACCAGCCCGATGCCGAGGCTCGCCGTGGCCAGCTGGGCGCTGAGTTCTCCGCCGAACGTCATCAATGGCTCCCTTCTCCGGTCGACGTACGAAGGGTGGAGGCGGAGGGAGAGCCGTCCTCGCAGGTCCAGCCCGGCAGTGTCGCCAGCTGGTGGACCAGCACCTCACCCTGCCCGTGGATGTTCCCGACGGCGACGATCGAGGAGTCGTCCGGGGTCGCCGCGCTCACGCCCTGCAGCAGGCTGTCCGGGTCCGGTTTGCCGCCGAGGTCGACCACGCGGTCCTGCAGGTCCGCGGGCACGGTCGTCCGGGCACTCTTGGTGACCTCTCCGATCAGGACGATGGTCTCCGGTTTCACGCGGCCGCTCAGCTCGCCCATCTGCCCGTTTCGCTCGATCCGGTCCGGCCGGCAATTGATCACCATGGTGAGCGGTCGGGTGATGAGCTGCTGGTCCTCCAGTTGCTGGATGTTCATGAAGGTCGACTCGGGGTCGTTGGCGGCGAAGATGTTCGCGAACCGGAACCGCTTGTCGCCGTGCATCACCCGGGCCACGGAGAGCACGCCCGGGTCGGGCGGCGCCTCCCACATGCCCTTGAGCGCGCTCTGCCGGTCGACGCCCAGTTCGCCGGCGACGGCCAGCGCGATCGCGACGTTCTCCTTGAAGGTGATCCAGCCGAATCCGTTCATCTCGTGGTCGCTGACCGATTCCGGGTCGACCGCGATCAGGCGGCAGTCCCGCCGCTCGGCCTCCTCCTGCAGGATCGCGAGCCGTTCCCGCTCGGCGGTGATGCAGGTGCCGCCGATCGGCATGGACCGGCTCAGCGACCGGGCGACATCGTCCAGCGTCGGCCCCATCTCGGCGAGATGGTCCTCGCGCACGTTGCACAGCACCCCGATGTTCGACCGGATCAGCTTGCTCTGGTTGACCTCCTGCAGCGCCGGCATCACCGCCATGCACTCCATGACCAGAGCGTCCGGGTGGTAGACGGCGGCCCGCCGCACGATGCCGATCTGCTCGACCACGTTGGCGATGCCGAACTTGCGGTGCACCGGCTCCTCGCTGGCGTCCGGAAAGATGAACCGGGCGGCCGTGCCGGTGGTCTTGGCCACGACCACCCGCCCACCGCCGCGCAACGCGCCGGCACAGAGCCGGGTGATCGAGCTCTTGCCCCGGATGCCGTTGACCAGCACCCGGTCCGGAATCATGTTCAGGTTGCGATAGTGGTTACGCTGCTCGACCATCCCCGCGCCGAACAGGGCCACACAGCAGAGGACGAAAACGACGTAGAGGTATACCACGTCAGCTCCTTTCGTCTCGGTCGTCGGCGCGGGTGTCGGCACTCTCGCTGTACCAGAGAGTGGCCCGACCGGCTTCGGGTTGCGGCGGGACCTCGGGGAGGACGACGGTGCGGTCGTCCTCCGTGCCGCGCAGCCGGCTGGCACCGCCCAGCCGGCCGGAGCCGGTGTGCCGGACCTGGCGGCAGACCTCCAGGCACATCGCCAGCGCCCCGATGTCGTCGTGGCGTTGCGGCGAGATCGGCTCCTCCACGTCCCCGTCGCTGATCCGGTCGGCCTGCCCGGCGAGGCGGCGCAGTGGCCGCGCGAAGACGAAGTACTGCCACGTCTGGGTCAGCAGCACCACGCCCGTCGTGGCACCGGCGACGAGCAGCGTCCACCGCCGGCCGTCGCTCTCCGGCAGCCGCAGCCCGGCCAGGTCCTGCTCCACCACCAGCGACCACTTCAGCGGAGCGACGGTGTTCGGCTTGTTCAGACCGGCGGCGGCGATCAGCGCCGGCCTGCCGTCCGGCGTCTTCGCCATACCCACGGTGCCGCCCTTCAGCGCCTCGGACGCGGCGACCCGGGCGGTGCCCTCCAACTGCTGGAAGGCGCGGAAGCCGTTGGAGTCGAAGACGGTACGCAGATCCTCGTCGACGACCCGTACCTGCCCGTCCACCGCCCGGATCATCTCCAGCAGGTAGTCGATGTCGAACTCGCCGACGGTCGCGACGCCGTTGGGAGCGACCCGGAAGGCGTACACCAGCGGCACGCGCGCGGTTGCGCCGTCCAATTCGATGCCGGTCTCACCGCGCAGCGGCTCCTTGCGCAGCGGCTCCCGTCCCGCGGCGCTGACGACCGATCCGTTCGGGTCCATCAGGTAGAGGCTGCGGAAGCGGTGTTTGTCGGCCAGTTCCTGCTTCAGCTGCGGGGCCAGTTGAGCCAGGTCGGGCGTCGACTCCGAGGCCTGGGAGATCCGGGTCACCGTCTGCAGGCCGTTGTTCAGCGCCTTGCCCATCACGTTGCTCGCCGCCTCGGCCCTGCTCTCCTCGTCCCGGACGAGTTGGTTGGGGATCGGCGGCTCAGGTGAGCTCAGCGTGTAGGCCACCGCCGCCGCCGGCCAGAGCAGCGCCACGACGGTGGCCAGGGCCAGGCCCTGGTTCGCGGTCGGTCGCCACCGCCACCGCCAGCGCTTCCGGCCGGCGGTGCCGGACGATGGATCGTCGGACGTGAGGGACAGTGCCCGGGCGATGCGGTGGGCCTCCGCGATGCGCAACGGGAACCGCTTGTTGGGGACCTCACCGCAGGCGTCAGCCTTGGCCCGCTCCAGCAGCGACCGGACGGGGCTGACCAGTGCCAGCCGCATCAGCAGGAAGCTGGGCACCGCCATCGCCAGCAGGGTCAGGCCGAGCAGGAAGCCGTGCAGGGTGGAAGTGCCGCCCGTTTCCTCGGCGACGATGAGGGTCGCCACCGTCGCCCCGGTCTCCCCCACCGGAGCGGAGGAGACGACCAGTTGCTTGTTCAGCCACTCCGTCACCCGGATCGGGTGGCCCTCGGTGGACTGGGACCCGGCCAGCTCCTGGAAGACCACCGGCAGGTGGACATCGGGTACGGCGCTGACCCCCTGCATCAGGGTGCTCTTGCCGTCCGGCGTGATGACGAAGATGCCCTGTCGGGCGTTGGGGTTGAGGCGGAGTTCGTCCACGTCGAGCGGTTGGGTCGCCAGCAGCGTCCGCGAACCGTCCAGCGCGACGCTGCGGACCAGCGTCGGCCCGTCCGGAGTGGTGATCGGGAACGTGTCCTTGGCGGGAAGCGTCGGTGGCAGCAGCTCCATCGGTACGCCGGTGCCGGCGGTGGCCAACGGGCGCCGCGAGGCGGTCTCCACGATCACGGCCCCGGTCCACTCCGTACCGTTGCCCACCACCTGCTTGACGAACTCGGGGTCGGGCGTCGTCGGGGGCCGAGACACGATGCGCTGGTCGAGGTCCTCCACGTAGTGGTTGATGGTCAGCCGCATGCTGGAGGCGACCTTCGACACGTTGTCCCGCTGCGAGTCGACGACGGCCGGAGGGACGCCCCGTTGGTTGTTGATGGCGAACCCGAGCACGATGGCGGCCGCCAGCCCCATGATCGCCCAGAGATACAGCAGTGCCGGCTTACCGGAGCCGGCGGGAAAGCCGGCCGCCGGGAGCTGCTGGTCCAGCGCCCGCCGCCGCCACGGGACCGCCTGCTCCTGGGGTGGGTCGGAGGGCATTGACGGCACGGACGCGCGGCCGCGGAAGGGCTGCTGATCGCGGCCCCGGTCGGGGGCGGGCTGCTCGCCTCCGTTCTTGCTCTTCATGGCGACCCTTCGCTCTCGGCGACATCGGAACTTGCGCGTCATGTCGATCATCGAGCTCGGCAGGGTGAGGAGACTTCACCCGACCGGGATGAACTCGCCGGGGGTCGAATCCGCGTCGCGGCCGCGTCGAGCGGTGGCACCAGCGTGGTGGCCGGCGGGGTGAGGCCGCCTCACACCGCGGAGGTGAACCGGTACGTCAGCGCCCGATCGCGCTGCCGTCCCGGCGCTTGTCCGCCGCGCCGAGAAGCTGGTCGCCGCGTACCTCGATCGCGGTGAGACCGCTGTCCAGTGCGATGAGCCGGGGACACGGATGCTCCCGGACCACGAGTTCGGCCATGATCGCGCTGATCCGCCGGCCCGCTTCGAGTTCGGAAGGCGCCCCGACCGACCCGCCGCACTTGCGCGTGATGTCCTGCCCGCTGAAATGCCCCTGGTCGATGGCCTCGGCCGGCCCCATGCCGTCGACGATCACACCGACCAGCGCCTGGGTCACGTAGTCCGGGATGTGCGAGCCGCCGGCCGCGCCCACCACCAGCTTCAGGTTCCGTCCCTGTTCATCGAGGACGATGGTCGGCGCCATCGACGCGGTGGGGCGCTTGTTCGACTGCATGACGTTCACCGGCTTGCCGGGTGAGACCGACGACGTGTCGGTGAAGTTGTTCATCGCGTTGTTGAGGATCATCCCCCTCGCCTCGATGTGCGCTCCGAAGTGCGTGTTGATGGTGGTCGTCATGGAGATGGCGTCGCCGTCGCTGTCCACGATGCTCACGTTGCTGGTCGGGTCGCCGACGTCGATGGTGCTCGGGACGTCGCCGGTGGGCCCGGGAGGGGTCCGCTCCGGCGGCTCCCCCGGTTTGACCGGGTCGATCGCCCGGTCCGGAGAATAGAGGGAGAAGCGCTGGTCGAGATACTTGCTGTCCAGCAGGCCGGCCGCCGGCACCTTGTGGTAGGCCGGGTCCCCGATGTACGCCCGGCGATCGAAGTTCGCCAGGCGGCTGACCTCGACGAAGAGGTGCATCCGATCGGCCGAGTCCGGCTCGCTCTCGCCGACCTTGCCGCGGTCGAGCAGGCCCAGCATCTCCAGTACGGACACTCCCCCGAACGCGGGCGGCGCCGACGTGCACACCAGCACGCCCAGCACCTTCCGGCACAGCGGTTTGCGTTCGATGGGGGCGTATTCGGCGAAGTCCTCGGCGGTCATGAGAGTAGGGATCACGACCGGTCCGGCGGTGTTTCCCTTCAGCTTGATCGGGCCCTTCGCCGCATGCTGCACGATCGCCGGGGCGATCTTGCCGTTCGGGTCGTAGAAGGCATCCGCCCCGCCGTCCCGAACCTCCCGCAACACCTGCGCGATCTCCGGGTTGCGAATCGTCGTACCCGGCTTCTTGGCCTTGTCGCCGTTGCAGTAACGGGGGCGCAGATCGGGGTAGTTGCAGCGCTTGCGCCCGTTATTGCGCTCGTCGAGCCCACTGCTCAGGGCTTCCGGCATGGGGAAGCCGTCCGCGGCCAGGTTGATGGCGTCGTCGAAGAGCTGGTTCCAGGGGAGATCCCCGTACGCCTCGTGGACGTTCGCGAGCACCCGCAGCGTGCCCGGGACGGCGAACGCCCGGGCCGTCGCCGACGCCGCGTACGGGAAGCGGTCGACGCCGAGCGCCTTGCGCTCCTGCTCGGTGGGACTCATCAGGTTCTGCGGCACGTTCTTCGGTGCTCGGGACATGCCGTCGAAATACCGCACCGTGTGTTTGTCGGGATCCCAGTAGTTGATGAGCGTGCCACCGGTCAGCCCGGAGGCGTGTGGCTCCACGACGGCCAGGACCGCCTGCACGGCCACCGCCGCATCCGCGGCCGTGCCGCCCTTGGCGAGGACTTTGCAACCCGCCTGCACCGCGAAGGGATTGGCCGCCGCCACCATGAACTTCCGACCCACGGCGTCGGCTTCCCGGCCGGTGGTGGGATTCGCGCACGAGTCGGCACGCGCCGCGGCCGTGTTCGCTCCGGTGACCGCTGACGACAGGGCCGGAAAGACGAGCGTCAGCACCAGCGCGGACAGGTAGAAGCGCCGCTTCCGTGCGTACATCCAACAACCTCCCCAGGATTGGTGCCGTGGCCTCGGAACACGGATCTGCTCGGATCGCGTGAGGCCTTCGCCCTGCTGTCCGGTCCGAAGGGACGGCTCCCGCCGTTGGGCTGGCACATTCGGTTGCACGCGGGCACAGTCGTCGACGCACCGACGTGGAAAGGCACCCGACACCGGCATCATGGTGCTCGTTCGGGTGACCCCGCAGGGCATCGCGAGAAGTCGTGGCGGCTGGGACGAAGGTGTCGAAGGTGGCAGCGAGCAGTGCCGCGAACGAACCGCAGCGCCAAATCCACCCAGAGCACCTGACCCTAAGTGACGAATCCGCCCCCGACTGTCTACAGCGTGTTAGCGTCGGAGTGGCGGTGCCTGCTGGCGCATGCGCAGGGGGATGGCCCATCTCGGCCTCGTCATCGCCCAGCTGGCCCACGAGCCCTCGTTGGCGCTCGTCCGACCACCGGCACGACATCCACCCTGAGGAGGAACCGTGCAGGAGAGGTCCGACATCCCAGGACGTACCCGTTGGCGGCGCTTCGCCGCCCTGGCGCTCCCAGCGACCGCGGTCGCCGGCGCGATCGTGCTCGGCATGGCCAACGGCGCCATGGCCGCCTCGTTCGCCGTCTCCGGGCAGACGTTCAAGGTCTCCGCCTCGGAGCTGCGCGGTGAGGGCTTCGTCCAGTACGGCGGCGTCGCCCAGGAGGTCGACGGGACGAGGCACATTGTGGCGACCACCGGTATCCGCAGGGCAGAGCTCTTCGACCTCTGTCAGTCGGTGCGGGTGCCCGGCGCGCCCGCCGTGATCACCATCAACGCCGGCGGCGGCGGCCGGCCGGCCACCGCCAGTGACCTGCTGATCGACGCCGAACAACTCGAGGGTGACGCCCGGTTCACGAACATCCAGATCAACCGGGACGCGTCGACCCTCGAGGGCGGCCCCCCCAACGCGAGGGGTCCCCGGGGGACGTTCGGCCAGCAGGCCGACACCGTCACGATCACGAACCTCCGCCAGGTGGCCCGCTCCACCGAGGCCCGGACGTTCAACCTCACCGGATTGAAGCTGAAGGTCAGAACGGGCGCGGCCGCCAAGGAGTGCTTCTGAGCTGACCACCGCCCCGCTCACCGTGTGGCGGGGGCTGCGCGCTCGACCCCTCACTCGGCAGGAGGCATGGGTGGACAACGGCGAACCGCGGAACGCCCGGCCGGAGCGGCTACGCGACCTGCGCGGCTTCCGCCGCTGGCGGCGGACCCGACCATTCTGGGGCGGCCTGTTCACCGCACTGGCCGGTCTGCAGATCTTCGGCACCACCCAGATGTCGCTCGCCGGTCTCACTCTCCAGACGGGGACGACCGGCTTCCTGTCCTGGCTGATCCCCGCCATCCTGGTGACCTGTGGGCTGCTGATGTGGTTCAAGCCCCCACACCGGGTCCTCTACGCCGTGGTCGCCGCCGTGACCGCGCTCTTCTCGCTGATCGGGGTGAACCTCGGCGGCTTCTTCGTCGGTCTGCTTCTCGGCCTGCTCGGCAGCGCCCTCGGCTTCGCCTGGACGCCGAACACCCCGCCGAGCGCCCCGCCGGCCGGCGAGGCAGGGGCGCCCGACGAGCCGGCGGACGACGCGAGCGGGCCCGACGAGGCCGCGAGCGACCGGACGGCGCGGCCCGGGACGCCGGAGGACGGGCCGGGACCGGACCAGCGCCCGGCCGGTACGGGAGCTGACCTGTCGGCCCCCGACGCTGCCCCCAGCACGGGCAGCCGGCCCTCGTCGACGAACTGATGTTCGGCCGGGACAGCCTGGGGCTGCACCTCACCCGGCCGTCGCCCGGCGCGTACCAGGAGTCCGCTGCGGCCCCGCGGCTCTGGCCAACCGAGCGGACGAAGCCCGAGCAGCCGGGTTCCCCGCAGCGCGGCCTACGGTTCGTCGCGGCGCTGGTGGGGCTGCTCGGGATCTCCGCCACCGTGACGCTCGTCGCGCCCGGCCCGGCGCGGGCGTCGGCCGTACCCGCCCCGGCTCGGGACGGACCCACCTGCCCGACCGAACCGGCGCCGGCCGGGCCGGCCGGTTCGTCCTCGATCAGCCCGAGCGGGTACGCCACGGCGAACCGGAACATCCTCGCCCTCAGCGGCCTCGGCCCGTTCCACGGGGGCCAGAGCGACGAGGAGGCTGCCGGGACGCAGCCGGAGCATGCGGTCGCGCCCGGTCCGCCACCGCCCGCGACCCTGCTGGCCGCCAGCTCCGGGCCGATCGTCCTGGCTCTCGACTGCGCCCGTCCCGAGCCGACCCCGACCGCCCCCGGGGCGGGGAGAACCCTGCCGCGGATCCCCACCGACCCCGGCCAGCCGCTGGTGGCAAAGAGCCCGGTCCACCTGACCGGTTCCGCCATGACCATGACGAGGCTGCGGATCGAGGGGATCGTCGAGCTGCCCACCGCCGGCGGCACCCTGCGGGCCTTGAAGTTCAGCATGGATCGGGTGATGACCGACGACGCCCGGCTGCGTACGCCCGGCCCGGCCGGCCGCACCGTGCGGGTCGCCACCGATCAGCTGACGCTCAGCGGCGAGGTCGCCGTCTACGCCACCCGTTTCGTCGGACGAATCCTGGGCGTGACGATCACCCTGAGCCCGGACCTGCCGCTCCCCCCGGGGATCGCCACCACCTCGCCGGGCCCGGTCACGTTCAGTGGCGTGGCTGTCGACCTGGCCTTCCTGGAGGGCAGCTCGCTCACCGCCCGGCCGGCGCTGAAGCTCAGCGTGAACTGACGACCCGCGAGGTGTGCTCAGGGCCGGGCTGGACACGTCAGATCCGCAATCCTCAACCCCGGCGCGGTCGGGGCCAGCGACGCCCTGCGGCACCGTGGCTCACGCACCCACCTGACTGCGACGGCAGGCCATTCGGAAGCCACCACGAGGCGGTGGGCGGCCCGATTGCCCTATCCGCCGCCACGGACGTCAGTGCGACGCCCCGGCTCGATGACCATTCCACCCGTCAACGCAGGCCGGCCCGTCGGACCTCGCGGACGGCTACGACAACCCACGCGGCCTGGCCTATGCCGCCCAGAATTCATCAGCAGGGGCGCTGCCCGCGTGCGACGACCGGCACCGAGATCACTTCCGTCGCACCCGGTCCCACCGCCACCTTTCGCACCAGCCTGCGCGCGCCCCGAGCCGCTTCTACTCGTCCTGCGGGATTTCCGCGCGTGATTGGGCAAAGCCGGCCGGAACCCCCGCTACTCGGGTAGTGTCGCGCGTTTTCGCAGACCAGGCCCGGGTAAGCGGCGGGCGAAGCCGGTAAGACCAGTCGAGGGGAGCATCACCATGAATTCCCTGTGCCGTAAGAGCGTGCTGTCCGTTGCCGTGCTGGCCAGCGGCGCCTTCACCGGTTCGGCGATCGCCGCTCAGGCGTCCGCCGATCCGATGACACCGTCGCAACCGGCACAGGTGCAGAGCGTGCCCGCCTCCGTCGACCAGCCTCCGCCGCCGCCCGCGCCCCCGCCGGCGCCTCCGCCGCCGGAGGATGGTCAGCGGGTGCTGCACTACGACTATCAGCGGCAGCCGAACGAGTACTACTGCGCACCCGCCGCGACCCGGATCGCCCTGTCCACGCAGGGCAAGGTGGTGAGCCAACGTGAGGTCGCCGACAAGCTGGGCACCACGCAGGCCGGCACCGACTCGGTCGACGCCACCACCCGCGTGCTCAACGAGATGACCGCCGGCGGCTACGAGACCACCGAGATCGAGGGCGCCGAGGCAGACCCGCAGCAGGAGGCCGAGCTGCGCACCGACGTGGTGGAGGCGGTCGACGCCAACCGGGGCGTGGTAGCCAACATCATGGGCACCTCGGTCGACACCGAGGGCAACCGCTACTCGTACGAGGGCGGACACTATCTGACGATCGTTGGATACCGCGACGGCGGTGACACCATGAAGGTCGCCGACCCGTACGACCCGACGAAGACCTACTGGATGACCGACGACAAGCTCGCCGACTGGATCGCCGCGCGCGGCTACTCGAGCTAGTGCGGTGTCCACTAACGTTCACCGGGTGTCCGGTGGGTGTTGTGGATCCTCGCCGGGTGGGCGAGCGACTCCCCACCGGGTGGTGGGGCGGGCCTCCGCGGGCCAACTGATCCTCGCG